>JBCCEK010000080.1:0-17614 GCA_039030295.1 Myxococcota bacterium
CCACCGTGGAGCATGCTCGCGGTCATCGCGACCACGTCGTTCTCCATCGCCTTGAGGCTCGGGAACGCCATCGGGCTGAGCCCGTTCTCCGCCATGAACATCGTGTACGCGCTATGAAGCAGACGCATGATGTCCTCGCCTGCGTAGTAGACCAGGCTGAACGTTCGCCCGCTCTTCCAATCGACGTCCTCGCTTCGTTGCGCGCGCAGCTTCTCGAGAACGGCGTCGGCGCTCATTCCCTGGTCCGGAAGGTCGCGCCCGCTCATCTGTAGGATTTCCCTGCCATGATACCGGCGAGAATGGATCAGCCCCGTCCCGAAAGGAAGGTCGGACACACGCGATCAGGCGCATTATTTGCGATTCGACGGCCACAGTGAGTTCTCCCCTTACCGGTGCCTCCGTGAGGGAACACCGCCTAGCTCGCGAACAGGTCGTACAACCGATATCGTCTCCCGAAGATGACGAACCTCGACGACATTGCCGGTAGGATCGTGCGGATCCCTCAGCTGCTCGGATCCCGCCCGCGCAACACCATCGAGCGTCTGGGCGCTTACGACGGCCGGAGCCTAGCCGAACTGTTCCCGGAGCCTGCCAAGCTTCCTGCGGTGCGCGCGCGACGCCGATGGGCCCTGCCTGGGTTCGAGAGCGAAGACTTGGTGTTCGATTCCCTCTACGAACCGATCGAGCCGCAGTTCGCGCGACACTACCACGAGCGGCGCCGACGCATTCAGACCGTGTACGCAAAGCGCGTTCGGGTCCGTGGAGCCGCCGAGCGCCCTCGCTTGATCTACATCCACGGCTACATGCAACCGGAGACCCCGATCGAAGAGGTCGCCCTCGTGACCACCATGGCGCGGATGCTTGACGTCGAAGTCATACAGGTGCAGCCGCCCTACCACGGGCGCCGAAAGCCAAGAAGCTCGCGGTACTCCGGAGAGCGCTACTGGACCGCCGATGTCGTCCGGAGTTTCGAAGCGCTGCGCCAGAGCTTGTTTGACGCACGTACGCTGCTGTCGTTCCTGAAAGACGAGCGTGACGGGCCGGTCGGCATTGCGGGGTTGTCGCTTGGGGGGTCTCTTTCGGCGATGCTCACTTGCCTAGAGCCCGGCTTCGACTTCAGTGTTCCGTTGATCGCGCACATGGACATGGGCGCCCTCGTTCGCGACGCGCCGGTGCTTCAGACGATGCGCGAGAACCTTCGGCGCTTCGGGTGGACTCCGGCCGATTTCGGAGCGTTCTTCACCCGCCTCGGCTGGGACGAGTTGCGGCCTGCGATCCCCTTGAACCGGATCATGCTGCTCGCCGCGAGAGACGACCGCTTCTTTCCCGCGCTCGACGTCGAGGCGATGTGGCGCCTCTGGGGCGAGCCCGAGATTCGTTGGTACCCGACCAGTCACATGGGCTTCATTCCCCATCTTCCAGGGGCGTTCGGCGAGCTTCGGCGCTTCATCAGTGAGGCCTAGCCGCGGCTAGCTCCAGCCCAACTCGAACGCCTGGCGGATCAACCAGATCGAAAGCATGGTCGTCCCGGCCACCGCCGCCACGATCACCGCTACGATGGCGGCCACGAGCCAAGGGCTCGCGCGCTGGTCCGCGACGTCGCTCTCGAGATGCTCTTCGAGCAACGCCACGTTCCGGGCGTTGGCCTTCCAGGTCACATCGAACACGTCGCCGATGATCGGGACCGTGCCAATGCCCAGCTCCCACAGCACGTTCGCACCCATACGTCCGAGCTTCGCGCGCGGAACCCCCATTCGAGCCGCCTCCAGCACGATGTACATCGAGAGCAACCCGCCCACGACATCGCCGCCGCCCGGGATCAAGCCGATCAGCGGATCGAGCCCAACCCGATAGTTGGTCCCGGGGATGCGCACGGCGTTGTCGAGCAACGTACTCAACGAACGCAACCGCCCAAGCCGTCGGGCACGCTGCTTCTCACCGCCCGGGTTGCCAGGGGTGTTCGTCGACGGGGCTGATGAGTTCTCGTTCATCTCATCGAGAAGCGGCGGCGTTGTGTCAAATCCGACGCTTTCGCCAGACTCTGACACAAGATATTCCATGTCGGCACGTCGCGGCCGAGTCACGGAAAGAGTTCGTCTGGCATTCGACGATCGGTGTCGCATGTGCCATCGCTTCGACGATGGCTTCGGCTGGCTACGCAAAGGGGACCGCGAGCGAGGGGTCTCGATGAGCACCGTTCGTAAACGCCAGATCCGCGCCCTGCTCAAGAGTATCGAGACGGGAGACCCCGATGCCATCGCTGTCGTCGACCAAACACGGTACATCCAACACAACCCCCAGACCCACGAGGGCAGCGAAGGGCTCGAAGCGCTCTTCAAGCGCCTGTCCGAAACGTCACCACGCGTCAACATCGTCCGGGTGTTCGCGGATGGCGACTACGTCTTCGGCCACACCGAGTACGACTTCTCCACTCGGCGAATCGGTTTCGAGGTGTTTCGGTTCGATGGCGATCGGGCGGTCGAACACTGGGACAACATCCAGCCAAGGCTTGGACCCAACCCTTCCGGCCACACCATGGTCGACGGCCCCACCGAAGCGGTCGACTTGGATCGCACCGAAGACAACCGCGCTTTGGTCCGAGCGTTCGTCGAGAACGTGATGATCGCGCGCCAGTTCGATCACCTCGCCGACTACGTCGATGCCGACGAGTTCACGCAACACAGCCCAACGCTCGCAGACGGGATTCACGCGCTCAGGACCGCGCTTGAAGCAGTGTCTCCGGAGGGCTTAGGTGTTGGCGACGAGCTCCACTACCAGCGGCTTCACCGAGTGTTGGCCGAGGGGTCTTTCGTGCTCACGGTCAGTGAGGGTTTCCGCGCGGGCGCGCATTCCTCGTTCTACGATCTCTTTCGAGTCACGAACGGCAAGCTCGTCGAGCACTGGGGCACCGTTGAGAAAGTGCCCCCGCCATCCGAGTGGAAGAACCAGAACGGAAAGTTCTGACGGGCAGCCTTCGGGCCCCTACCATCGAAGTGCGGGTGATCTGCCCGTTCTCTCGGCGATCTCGCGCAGCCGCGCGGATACCCCATCGTCGAGCTCGC
The DNA here is from genome assembly GCA_039030295.1 of Myxococcota bacterium. Classification (GTDB taxonomy): domain Bacteria; phylum Myxococcota_A; class Polyangia; order Polyangiales; family Houyiibacteriaceae; genus SG8-38. The sequence goes on from JBCCEK010000080.1 coordinate 3,063, forward strand.
CGGACCTGAGCCGCCAAGCCCAGTTCCCTTCGGCGGTCCCAGGTGCGTTCATCCGGTGTGAACCGTCGAGATTCAGTACGTCCTGCATTGGAAAGACCACGGTGTCCGCCAACGACTCCGACAGTTTCCAGATCGCAGCAGGCACGACCTCGGGTTCGTCACCGGTTCCGAGCCAGAGGTGCGCCCGGTGAAGCTCGTCGGACGCGCCCGGCTCGCCCCGCTCATGTCGCTCTCTCAACGTTCGGTACCAACCGCGCGTCGTGTCGCTGTCGTGGGTCCCAGTAAAGGCCACGCTCGTTCGGGGGTAGTGGTCGGGCAGGTGCACGGCCGCGCTTCCTTCGTTCGAGAACGCGAACTGAAGCACCTTCATCCCCGGGAACCCGTACCGGTCTCTGAGCTCCCACACTTCCTCCGACACGGCACCGAGGTCTTCTGCGATGAGCGGCAGGTGGCTGTGAGTTCGAGAGAGCCCGTCAAAGAACGCGCGCCCCGGTGCAGGAACCCACTGCCCGTCTTTGGCGGACTTGGCGTCTCGCGCGATGCGCCAGTATCGGCTGAAGCCGATGAAGTGGTCGAGGCGGAGCACGTCGAACAGTGCGAGCTGCCGTTCGATGCGACGCGTCCACCAAGTAAATCCGGTCTTGATGTGGTCCGGCCAATCGTAAAGCGGATTGTTCCACCGTTGCCCTTCTGCCGCGAAAGCGTCCGGCGGAGCCCCGGATACGAACTCGAGCTCGCCCTCCTCGTCTAGCAAGAACGCGCGCCGGTTGGCCCAGACATCGCAACTATCGTGGGCGACGAACATGGGCATGTCTCCGATGATGGCAATGCCTCGCGTTTGGCAGTAATCGTGAAGCGCGCGCCACTGACGGTCGAACATGAACTGCTGAAACGCGAGGTAGTCGATCTGCTCGCCGAGCTCCCCGCGTGCTCGCCGGATGGCCTCCTTCTCACCTAGCGCCATCTCGCGTGGCCAGCGCGTCCATTGCCGTGTCTCGAATCGCTTCGTCAACGCGCCAAAGAGGCAGTAGTCGTCGAGCCAACTCTTCTCGCGCTCACAAAACGCGTCGTACGCATCCAACAAGGTGCGCCGCGGTCGGTCAGCAAACCGGCGGTATGCAACCGCGAGAAGCCTCTCGCGGAGGGTCCTGGACTCTTCAAACGAGCACCGCCATTCCGGCGATGCGACCGTCACGCCTTCGAGCTCCCGAGCCTCGAGGAGCCCTTCCTCGACTAGCCGCTCCAGCGAAATCAGAAGCGGTTCCCCCGCGAACGACGATGCGCTCGAGTAGGGCGAGCTCCCCTCGCCGATCGGGTTGAGTGGGAGCGTTTGCCAGCGCGTCTGCCCTGCTTTCACCAAGAAGTCCGCGAACTCGTACGCCGAGCGCCCGAGGTCCCCGGATGACGGCCCGCCGGGGAGCGACGTGACGTGCAAGAGCACCCCGCTACAACGGCCTCGAGTTCTCGTCGTCAATCGGGCTTCCCCTGCGCGACCAGCACCACCGCCGAGTGCGCCTTCGCCTTGTAGTGCGAGCCTTCGACGCGCGGTGCTACCGAAGGGTCGCAGAAGTCCTCCGGCGATTCTCTCGAGGTATCGATCAGTTGCTGCCAGGAAGAGCCCTCGCCACCCGGGTCGGCGGGAAGCTCGAACGTCAACGCCTCGGAGTACGCGTTGATGATGAAGTGCCACCAGTACCCAAGCCCCTTGACCGTGAAGGCGACGGTGTGTGAATGCGGCGCTGCGTCCGGCTGGTTGAGCTTGACGCCGTGCCACTCGATAGGCATCCGTTTGAGTACTTCTGACAGGCTCAGGCCGTCTTCGAGGGGAAGCCCCAATCGAAAGTGCACCAACTTCTTCACGAAGCGGTGGATCTCCTGGTGCTCGTCGAGGAGCCCCCAGTCGAGCCAAGTCAACTCGCTGTCGTGACAGTACGGATTGTTGTTTCCGAGCTGCGTGCGTCGCATCTCGTCGCCCATGGTGATCATCGGCACACCGAGCGCCAACAAGTTGATCGTGAAAAAGTTCTTGATCTGCTGAACGCGCAACTTCTCGATTGCCGGGTCGTCCGACGCCCCTTCCACGCCACAGTTCCAGCTTCGGTTGTCGTCGCGACCGTCGCGACTCCCCTCCAAGTTCGCCTCGTTGTGCTTTTCGTTGTACGAAACCAGGTCATTCAACGTGAAACCGTCATGGCACGTGACGAAGTTGATGCTCTGTTCGGGCTCCCGGCCCTGCTCGCTGTAGATGTCAGGGCTCGCGAGGAACCGCGCGGCCAGTGCCTCGACGTAGCCGTCGTCCCCCCGCAAGAACGACCGGACGTCGTCCCGAAACCGCCCATTCCACTCTTTCCAGTGATCGCCGAAGAAGCTCCCGACTTGATAGAGCCCAGTGGCGTCCCAAGCCTCGGCAATGAGCTTCGTGCCGCTTAGGACCGGGTCGGTCTCGATGTCCCAGAGTACCGGCGGATGCGGAACGGGCTGGCCATCGATGTTGCGCGATAGGATCGACGCCAAGTCGAATCGAAACCCGTCGATGTGCATCTCCCGAACCCAGTACCGGAGGCTGTCGAGTATGAGCCGTCGAACGACTGCGTGGTTGCCGTTCAGGGTGTTCCCTGTGCCACTGAAGTTGGCGTACTGCGCGCGGTCGTTCGGGTCGAGGATGTAGTAGTCGCGGTTGTCGAGCCCGCGGTAGCAGAGGGTGGGGCCGGTTTCGTAACTCTCCGCCGTATGGTTGTAGACGACGTCGAGGATCACCTCGATGCCCGCACGGTGGAGAGCCTTGACCATGTCGCGAAACTCATCGAGGACCGCGAGCGGATCCGTTCCGGTCGCGTACCCGGCATGCGGGGCGAAAAACGAAATCGGGTTGTACCCCCAGTAGTTGGTCAGCCCCGGCGGTGCCTCTTGCGGGTCAAATTGAAAGACCGGCAACAGCTCGACCGCCGTCACCCCCAGCTCGACGAGGTGTGGGATCTTCTCGATGAGCCCGAGGTACGTGCCGCGCGTCTTCTCCGGGACTCCCGAGCTCGGATGCCGCGTGAACCCACCCACGTGCATCTCATAGATGACGGTCTTCACGAACGAGTGCCCAGGAGCCACGTCGTCTTCCCAGTCGTACGAGCTCAAGTCGGCGACGACACTCTTCATGGCGGTCGCGGCGTTGTCTCCTCCGGCCTTGGCCGCGTCGCGGTCGTACCCGTGAGGCACGGCGACCCCACGCCCGTATGGATCGAGCAGTGTCTTGTCACCGTCGTATCGGTGGCCTTTGCTCGGCTCGTTCGGCCCGTGAGCCCGGTATGCGTAGATCTGCCCCGCCTTGAGGCCAGGCACCAACGCATGCCAGTAGTGAAAGGTCCGGTGGTTCTGGTCTCCGTCGAGCGCAATGACGCGAGCGGGTCGCTTGTCGTCAGGCCCGTCGAACAAGAGCAGTTCGAGGCGGTCTGCGTGCTTCGAGTAGACGCTGAAATTCACCCCAGCTCGAGAGGCGGTCGCGCCGAGCGGATACGCTTGGCCCGGCTGAAGGTCGCTCGTCGGCATGAGTTTACGGATAGTACACGACTCTATTCCCGGCGAACGCACTCAAAACTTCACGGTCGCCATCACCTGCACGTGGATCGGCCACCCGGGCGTGAAGTGGATGTCCTCGCATCCCACGAACGTGCCGTCCTCGACGACGGGCCTAGTGCCTGCCGGACAGTCGTCCGGTCCCTCGTCTTCGGCGAGTCGACCGGTGGTCGCGAACTGTGCTTGCCTCCACTGGGTATTCAGCAAGTTCAACACCTGCGCTTTCAGACCAAAACGGTCGTTCTCCCAGCCGACCGAGAGGTCCACCCGGACGAACCCCTCGGCCGTCAGGAACCGATCCTCGGTCGCTGGCCGATCCGCAAGGTAGAACACGCCCAGGCGACCCGAGATCCCCGTTCTAGGGTCAAAGGCGGTGAGACCTCCGTTGATCAACAAGTCGGGTGCCAGGGGGATGGCGTTCGCGTCGGCGGGCGCATCGACCAACGACGCGTCCACCCACGTGGCATCAAAATCTGCCAGGAGCCACCTCGTCAGCTCGGCGCGGACCTGGAACTCGAGCCCGAAGCGTCGACTCGCGCCCGACGCTTCCGTCGTGCCCTCGTCGCCGATCCACACGACCTCACTATCGAGGTCCAACCAGAAGAACACCGTCGACAGTTCCAAGCGGTCCCACGCGAGGACGCGGGCGCCCACTTCCCACCCGAACGCCGCGGCCAACGGCGTCGCTGGATCGACCGTCCGTACCACGCCGCGCGCATCGTTCGAATGAAACCCGCGCCCCACGTTGACGAAGAGCTGAAGCTGCTCGACGGGCTGTAGAATCAGACTTACCTTCGGCAACCAGATCCCCGCAGAGGCGCCCCGAGATGGTTCCAGCGAGAGCCTATCGGTCACGTCGAAGTTGAAGAAGTCTCCTCGAAGGGAGCCCACTGCGCGCAACCACCGCCAACTCAGTTCTTCTTCTACGTAGACGCCGACACTCGTCTGATTGATCGCGGTGTCCACGCGTGTTTCTCGAATCTCACGCGCAGGCGCATCATCGAGGCTGTTGTCGATGAGGTCGACTCGAAGGTTGGTGCCGAATCGCGTCTTGATCGTCACCTGGTCGAACCGGTGGGCGAACCCGTAACCGGCCCGGGCGCCGAAGGTCGTGCGAAGATCGCCTTGCCGGATCATGTCTCCGTCGACCCGATCTTGAGAAAAGAAGGTGAAGTTCGAGAACAGCTCGAGACTCGAGCGTGCTACCCAGCCCACGAGCTGGAGCCCCTGGCTAGCGACCGAGCGCTTCCCGAAGAGGCCAGCCCTCGCAGGGGCCGAAAGGTTCAAGTACGCGGCCAAACGGTAGCTCTCTCCGCCTTCATTCGTGTCGAGACTCCCAAAGCGATCGAGTCGCCCGGCCTCGACTTCACGCAGTGGGATTTGGCCAGACGCATTCCAGCTATTGCCGTAGGCGGTGCCCGTGAAGGCGAGCGTCACGTTCCGTCCGAGATCGAGGGTCGTCCGTGCGAACAGGTTGAACCGGAGCTGGTCCTCGGGGTTGTCGAACGGTCCATCACTCGACAGTACGTCGACGGCGAGCAAAGGACGTACTCGCTCGGTGTCGGGGCTGACGATGCCGACTCCGCGGTACGTACGGTAGGTTCCTCCGAGCAGGCTGAACGAGCTTGCGGGTTCGGCGGCGTCCAGCACGATGTTGACGGTCCCCGCCGTTGAGAAGTCCCCGTACTCCGCGAAGTACGGGCCCTTGGTGACCTCGATGCGGTCGATCAGCTCCGGGATGACGAAGTGGAGGTCGGTGTATCCCTGCCCGTGTCCGTGGCTGACCGCGTTGATCGGAATGCCATCGACATAGAAGGCGATGTCGGTCCCGTGGTCGGCGTCGAACCCTCGAAGGAAGTATTGGTTGGCCTTGCCTCCACCCGCGTGTTGAATCGAGTACACCCCGGGCACGGCGTTCAAGAGATCCCCCGTCGACAGGTACGGTCGGAGCCTCAGTTCGTCGCCGGTCAACTCGATCGAGGAGGCGGACAAGTCCGCGACCGGAACGACCGCCGTCGCGCTAAACGAAGCGGGTGGATCCGAGGAGGCCGAACCGCTCGGCCCGTCCGACTCGTCCACTGGTTCCGCGGTCGTTGCCAGTGCTGGAGATGCGTCCTCGTGTTCACCCGGAGGACTCTCGTCCCGCTCGAAGAACACCTCGAACGTCACGTTCGCGGTCACCGGTTCCCCATCTCGAGTCGCCGGCTCGAACCTGAGCTCCCGAACGTAGTCGATGGCGCCTCGCTCGAACGTACGCGCGTCTTCGCCCGCGTGATCGTTTGAAATGGCCACAGCGTCCGAGACCCGTCCGTCCTTCTCGATGGTGAGGCGTAGACGCACTCGGGCCGGCCGACCGTCAGCGCCGTTCGGGTAGGGCGGGTGAGCGTGCCCCCCCGGTGCGACAGTCGGCGGTGTCAGGGCCGGCGCCACGTCGTCCGGGTGCTCCGCGCGCACGGGTGCGGATGCGACGAATATCGCCGCGAAGCACGCAACGGTTGTGATGACAGTACGCAAGTCGATTCCCATCGTGCACGCCTGAGCGCGCGCCGAAGACAAGACGCCGCACGCGATCCCGCGTTCGGGATGGCGCGATGGCCGGCGCCGCCGCCAAGTTCTGTGATCGAGGAATCAAGCGGGCGGTGCGCGCGCCCGGACGACGTGAAATGGCGTTTCCCGAGGTGGCTGCGAGACTCGGCGCTCATCGGTTGTGGCGCGCGCAACGCGGGCCACCGAAACCAACGGTATCGACACGGGCGCTTCGACCACGGCGATGTCCCCATGCGCGACGCTCCCCTGCCCATGGTTGGGATCGTGCTCCGAGTCGTGGTGGCCGCTTCCTTCCGTCCGCGACTGGTGCGGGTGCGATTCCGCTTCGAACCCGCCCCGCGGTTCGTTGTGCACCTCGCCGTGATGGTGCCCGTGGTGGTGCGGCCCGAGGAGGTGGTGGAACGCGACGTGGAGCGTCGGAAGGACGTTGAAACCGAGCGCCCAGAGCGCGCACGCGCCCAGCACCAGCAGGCTCCTCATTCGCCGTGACCCGAACTGCCGCACCAGAGTTCCAACGTTACAATCGATCACGACTTGGCGTCAATCGCACCTCCCCAGTCGGCCAGGTCGGACTCGCTCAACGCACGGTGGAGCCACCCGAACTCGAGCCGCCGGCCGACGCACCGCCCGAGGCTTGGCGGTCGAAGTAGTAGTGGTGCGCGGCGTATACGGCCGGCTGCCCCCGCTCGTCGAGACATGGGCGCGCGATCGCCGACGAGAGCCCTGACCGCCGGCGTGTCCTTCCTGCCACAGCCTTGAAGATCGGGCCGCTTCGTTTTTCGTCGCATGCAAGGCATGCATTCAGGCTTCCGTTGTCGACCGTATTGTCCGCGGGCAGGTTCACCGTGCAGAGCCCCAAGCATTCGCCCCTCGTGTTGTCGACGTTGAAGCTCCATATCTGCGCACAAGGGTCGGTGAAGCCCAGGCCCTTCAGGCAGCTCATCTGAGTCCGGTCGCCGAAGGTCCCGAGCAGGCCACAGTTGCGCCCGGCGCTCCCAAGGTCTCGTCGTTCGATGTAGACCGCCAAGTCCTGTAACGAGGAACACGCCCCGCACTTTCCACGATGGGTCACCTGCCCTCCCGCTCGCGTCGCGTCGGGCTCGGTGGGAAACGTTTCGAGCCGGTAGGTTCGTTTCTCGGGACTCGCATCCACCGGGATGGCTGCGCAGAACGCCGGCGCGTCGTCGTCGATCGCGTCGTTCCAGGCGGGGTCCTCGTAGGGGTCGAGCGGAAGCACGGCCGGGGGGTTCAAGAGCCTCCAACTCTGAAGGGCATGGATGTCGTGCTCGTCGTATGTTGCTTCCGCGAACGTGTACTGCCCACACTTGCACGAAGGCGCGCATTGCCCTTCCGTCCGTTCTTGCTCTTCGGCCGTGCAAAAGAGCGTCGCGCACGCCTGGTTGGCTTCACTGACGTGGCCCGGAGACCCCTCTTCGGCGCCCCGCCACCACCCGCAACCTGCCAACACCAACAGGCTGCCGACGGCCGCCCCGGTCACCATCCGCTGGACTTGGCTCCAAGCTACTTCGCCGCCCGCACGTTCCCAAGTCATCGTTCGCCAAACTCCGCTATCGCGCACGACGGCTCCCGTCAAGCCTGTCCGTCTCAACCGTTCGATGCGCCTCGTCGGCTTCTAGCCGCCCGAACGACAGCTTGCGTTCGAAAGTGGCAGCGGGTCTCAGAGTGCCCGTCGGCGAGTGATCGCTCGATGCTGGTTCACCCGACCGTCACAGTCAGCAGACCTTGGGAGTCCGGTCTCTCTTAGCGCCCGGGATGGGGAAAGACCTTTGAAATGATCTTCTCGTACGCCGTCGGCGCCGTTCGCTGCAGGTAGTCGATCAAGTGTGCGTCCGGGCCCACGAGCACTTTGGGCTTCTTCGCTTGGATGCCCTTGACGATGGTCTTGGCAGCGCTCTTCGCCGTTGTCCGAAAAAGCGCCTCGGTCCGCTCCACCATGCGGATGCGTTCTTCCTCGGTACGGTTCGGCATGCGCGCACGACGCGCGATATTGGTCTTGATGCCTCCCGGATGGACGCTCGTCACGGTAACCCCGGTGTCCTCAAGCTCCTGCCGGAGGGCCTCCGAGAGCCCACGCACGCCGAACTTGGTGATGTTGTACGCAGCTTGGCCTGGGTACCCGATCAACCCGAACACGCTCGAGATGTTGACGAGGCTCGCTTCGGGGCGCGCTCGAAGGTGAGGCAAGAACTCCTTACACCCGTACATCACGCCCCAGAGGTTGATCCCGAGGATCCACTCGAGGTCCTCGTAGCTGGCGTACTCGAAGTCTCCGTCGACCGTGACCCCCGCGTTGTTGATCACGATGTCGATGTTGCCCAGCGCCTCCAGGCTGTCGCGCGCAAACCCCTGCATCGCGGCCCGATCGGCGACGTCGACAACCCACGTGTGCGTCTTGTCACGGGACCCGACCATGGCTTGGGTTTCCTCGAGGCCCTGCGGATCGATGTCACTCAGAGCAAGCCCGCAGCCGTGCTCCGCAAGCTCGATCGCGAGCGCCCGCCCGATGCCGGACCCGGCCCCGGTGATCACAGCGTTCTTCCCTCGAAGTTCCTTCATCTTGAATCTCCTCGTCCGGGGTGGCTTCCGGAGCCAGGACGCTACGATTGTTGTGGACTTGGCGCCAACCACGAAGAGCGAGAGGTCGCACCCTTCTACGGGGTCGCGGCGCTTCGTCCGGGGCCCTCCGCCGACGAATCCGCTATGCTGCGTGAAGCGAGAAGGAACCCATGCAGCGAATCGTCCTATGGTCTCCAGTGTTCTTGGCGTTCGTGTTGTCGCCGGCCTTTCTCCAGATCAACTGCGAGCGTTCCGGCGACCCGGCCCTGGCTTCTCTCGAGCTCGAAGCGAGCGGCATCGATCGGGTCGCAAACTTTGCGCCAAATACGCTCCGCTACGACGCATGGGTGGACGGAGCGGCGACGATGACGCTTCGCGCCCAACCGATGGAGCCGGCCGCGAAGGTGAAATGGACATACGGCGCCGAGTCTGGTCGGCTCACGACGGGGACCGGCGAGGTGTCGATCCCGGTTCTCGCTGATTCCGAGACCCTCTTCGTGTTCGTCAGTACGACCGGCGGCGCGCTCCGAACGTACTCCGTCGCGATCGATCCTCCATGCAGCGCCGGAGACTGCGATGACCGCAATCCATGCTCGACCGATACTTGCACTGCTTCGCAGTGTGAGTTCGTGCCGGCACCCGACGGCACGCTATGCGACGAAGGCGCCGGGAGCTGCTCGAGTGGAGCCTGTAATCCCGGTCGTTTTCCATGCACCGAAGCGGGCCTCCGAGCTGCTGCGGCCGCGGGCGGCGGACCGAACACCTTCGCGTGCACCGAGCCGACGAACGTCCAGATCCTGAGTCCGCTGGTGATCGACGAGGACGTGATTCTGGATGGCGGCGGGGCGCTGACCGTACGCCGCCCCGGCGCTGCGTCCCTGGCGGTGTCGGTTCAAGGCGCCAATGCCCAATTGATCGGGATGACCTTGATCGGAATCATTGCCGCAAACGACGCGTCTCTCGAACTGAACGACACGACCGTTCTTGGTTTGACCGAGCTCCGCACGTCGACGGCAACTCTCACGAACGCGACTCTGTCATACCCAACAGGTGTGGCCTTGTCGGTGATCGATTCGTCGGTGAGTATCCAAGGGAGCCTTCTCGAAGCAGGCGGCTTTGCTCTGTTTACTCAAGGAAGCGTGGCTGGGGTCAGCCAAGTGGACGTGCTCAACTCGACTCTCTTCGGCAAAGTGCGGTCCTCCCACAGTTCAGGGACCTTGTCGTTTCGCCACGCCACCGTGGCGGGCGACGTAGACGGGGTGGCAGACACGGTGTCCTTCGAGAACAGTCTCCTGCTCGGAGCCTGTGTTGTTCCCGCGCTGACCTCCGGCCACAACATCGTTCAGGGCCCCAACACTTGTTTCTTCCCAGCTGATGCGACCGACGCGTTCGACGTCGACGAGTTCGCGCTCCGACTGACTGCACTGCAGGACAACGGCGGACCGACACGCAACTACCTTCCAACGGCTGGGAGCGCAGCGATCGACCAGATCCCCTTGGAAGACTGTGTCGACGTTGACGGCGCCCCCGTGGCGGTGGACCAACGCGGGGTTGTCCGACCGCAGGGACTCTTCTGTGATGTGGGCGCGGTCGAGGCCGTGCAGCCGTAGCCCGATGGCTGTTACCCTGGCGAGGGGGGCAAGCGATGGACGATGATGATGTGAATCGACTTGCGGCGTTGCTGGAGGAGATCCGCCAAGCCCAGCGCGAGCAGCTAGCGGCCCAACGAGAACACCTGGAGCTCGCCAAGACACAGTACGACCGTGCCGATGCGATCAACGATCGTGCCGAGCGAATTCAGGCGAAGAACGACGCTCTCATCGATCGCTCGAGCCTGGTGCTCAAGGTCGTACTTCCTGTGGCGATCCTGCTGCTTGCTGCCGCGGTGTGGTTGCTTGTGAGCTGACATCACCCGCGGCCCTACCAGGCGCGTTTGGGGGGAGCGCTTGCCGTCGTGCAACATGGAATACGGGGGTGGACCATGAAGTGGACGATTGGTTTTGCGATGATGCTGCTCATCGGCGCGTGCGGTGACTCGGGTTCTGGTACGCCGCGCTCTGCAAGCGGCGTTTGTGCCGAGCTCTGTAGCTTCCCATCGGAGTGTTATGTCGAACTCGGCGTTCCGGTGCCCGACGACAACTGCGCTGAGGTTTGCGAAGCTCAGATCGACGTCGTCGGCCTCGCTTGTTTGCGGTCGATCTTGGTCACCTTCGAGTGTGTCGGGACATGCAACATCGAGGAAGCCAGCGAGGCGCGACTGCAGGCCTGCCAAGACGAGGCACTAGCGATCTCGTCGGCCTGCGAGTAGCCGCAGGGCGTCTGCGGCGGCCCACGAATCGCTGTGCTAGCGTCCGCCCCGATGCCTTCTCAACACCAGGTGTACCTCATCCCTGGCCTCTTCGGCTTCGGCAAGATCGGTCAGATCACGTACTTCAATCACGTCCGTGAGCTCATCGAGGCTTGGTTCAAGTCCGCCGGCGAGTCCGTGGCTGTCCACGGCGTCGCCACCTCGCCCACCGCGTCGATTCGTACGCGTGCCGCCGAAGTGTATGCCTCCATTCAGGAGACCGCGGACGATGACGGCCCCATCCACCTCATCGGCCACTCGACGGGCGGCCTCGACGCACGCTTGTTCGTGACCCCCAATGCGGCGCTCAAGATCGAGCCAGACGAGCTCGAGGCGCTGGCCGCACGCGTGCGCACTGTCACCACCGTCGCAACACCGAACCATGGGGCCCCAGTCGCAGGCTTCTTCAGTTCGGCGATGGGAAGTCAGCTGCTTGGCGTCGTCTCGCTCGTCACCCTTTACACGTTGAAGTACGGCAAGCTCCCCCTCGGGCTCCTCGTCCGGCTGGGCGGCGTGCTCACGCGCCTCGACGACTTGATCGGCCTGCGGGGTTCGGTACTCGATCAGCTCTATGAGCACCTTCTCGACGAGTTCGATACGAAGCGCCAGGGCGTGGTGAAGGAGTATTTCGCGTCGGTTGGCGGCGACAACGCTGCTCTGGGGCAGCTCACGCCGGGCGGCATCGACCTCTTGAACGCAGCCACCGAGGACCGTCCTGGCGTCCGGTATGGCTGCGTCGTCATGAAGGCCAGCGACCCGGGGTGGCAGACCGTGCGCGCCATCGGGTTCGATCCGTATCGGCAAGCGTCGAATCTCGTGTACCGGTTCTTGAAGTGGGTCGGCACCGATGAAGCGTCCAAGTACCCCGACCCGACGCCACAGCAAGACCGCATGCTCACCGACCGCTACGGCCAAGTGCCCGGACCGACCCAAACCGACGGGATCGTGCCCACACGGTCTCAGCTGTGGGGTGAGCTCGTTTACGCGGGCCGTGGCGACCACCTCGATGTCTGCGGTCACTTCGACGACGTGGAACACGACCCGCCACACTATGACTGGCTCGCTACGGGAAGCGGCTTCGACCGCGCGCAGTTCGAGTCCTTGTGGGGGGCGGTCACTGACTTTCTCATGAGGACCGAGAGCGCGAGCTGAGCGACACAAGAATCGAGAGCGACCTGCCGGTGCAGACCGAACAGGCCACTTCCGGTGTTGTGCGGAGGGTCGCCCTCGGGACTGCCTAGTCCCCGGACCCCATCGCCGCGACGCCCTCGCCGTCGATCGGAATGCGAAGGCCGCTCGGGACCGACCTCGGCCGCTGAATGCCGCGACTGGTGTCACGCAGTGCGCGGTCGATGAAGCCTTCGATCAAACGCACGTCCTCGTCGTCGAAAGGGAGCCCTGATTGAGTCAGCTCGTGTTCCACGGCATCGCGTATCGATCGAGCGGACCCGTTGTGAAAGTAGGGTTCTGTCACGAAGATGTTCCGAAGCGATGGCGTCCGGAACTTTCCGATGTCTTCGCCGCGCAGGGTGACTTCGGCGAGACCGAAGTCGATGACGCCGACCTCGCTCGGCACGTTACGATCGGCGAAGGTCTCCGACTCGAACAAAGGCGGTGCATGACAGCTGTTGCAGCCCATCTCCGCGAACCGAAACATTCCGTCGACGAGCTCGTCGTCGAACACCTCGATGTTTCCCTCGACGTAGGCATCGTAGAGGGCGCGGTCCGAGATGAACGTTCGCTGGAACGCGGCCAGCGCAGAACCAAAGTTCTCGATGGTGACCCGCGGGTCGTCCGGGAATGCAGCCGCGAAAAGGCTTGCGTACTCCGGGATGTCCGCGATCCGCGTCAGCACCGTGCCTGGCTCGATCGCGAGCTCTTCTTCCGCGAGAAGCGGCAACACCGCTTGCTCTTCGAGCGAGTCAGACCGCCCATCCCACAACAACGTTTCACGAAACGCCAGGTTGAAGAGCGCCATCGAGTTGCGCCGAGACACGTTCGGTCCCACGCGATTGGGACCTGCGCCGATACCGGCCCCGTGGCCCACCGCGACTGAAAGCGCGTCGCTCATGCCCCACACCTCGCTATGACACGTGAGGCAAGCGGTCTCGCCATCTGCCGACAGCAACGGGTCCGAGAACAGGAGTCGGCCAACTTCGATCCGTTCTTCGGGCACATCGACCATGCTTGCTGGAAGCGGAGGGAACTCGACGATCTCCCATGGTGTCGCAGGGAGGGCTCCGGCTTGTCCGCCCGCTCCCGATGGATCCGGTCCGAGCGTACCGTCGATCTCCCCGCACGCGCCGATAGCCAGAGTCACCGCGAGCAGGCAAACGACTTCGACGACCCGACGTTTTTTTCGAGTGATAAGTCGACGTCGCAGGATCGGGCGCGGCCGCATCCTACTACTGTCTGGGCATGCACCCATGGGTTGGGCCTCGAAAGTGAGTAAACCTCACTTTTACAGAATCCGCAAGACCTCCGCGCCAAGTGACCCCTCGTCGGTGGTACGCTCGTAGCTATGGGGGGTCACACCGATTCTTCCGGCCACCGGGTCGCGCGACGACTCAAGGGCCGAACCCAGCAAGCGCAAGGCGTGTGACTCATGGAAGCCGCTCGCTTCACGGCCCGGTCGGCTAGCGAAGAGGATCGCGCGTTTCTGCAACAACGCGTAGCGATGTTGGGCTTCTCGATCGGGGGTGGTTACTTCGTTTTCTTGGTCTACGTGATGGTGTCGATCATCGTCTTCGACGGGGTCTCTCGGCTGACCACCCCGTCGTTCTTGTGGCACTTCGTGGCGACGTTGGCGTTCCTGACGCCCTGGTACCTGTGCAGGGGCAGTACGTCGCGGAGCATTCGATTCAGTTGGACGGCGGAGGTCACCGCCCTGGTCGTCGGCGTGTTCGCGACGTGCATGATGGGCTTCTACATCCCCCTTGGGAGGCGCCCCGACTTCATCGTCCTGCTCGCGCTCTCATACGTCGTTCTTGGAAGGGCAATCTTGGTACCGTCCACTGGTCGGCGGACCCTTGGCATCGGTGCGGTGCTCGGCTTGGTGATTCTCAGTTGTATCTACGTTGGCTCGCTACGGATCGACATCGCGAGTTGGTCGGTCGTGTTTCCGTCCCTTGCGGGCGAAACACCACAACGCGCCGCGGCCTTCATTACGATCGAGGCATCGGTGTGGTGGACCATCACCACGGCGTTGTCGGCCGCCACCTCGGCAGTCTTCTACGGCCTCCGTCGCCGAGCCAGAGACGCCGAACAGCTCGGACAGTATCGCTTGAAAGAGAAGATCGGCGAAGGGGGGATGGGCGAAGTCTACCGGGCCGACCACGCGTTCCTGCGACGACCTACCGCCGTCAAACTGGTGCCCGCCAACCGAGCGGGAACCGAGACGCTTCAACGCTTCGAACGGGAGGTGCAGCTCACCGCCAACCTTAGGCATCCCAACACGATCACGATCTTCGACTACGGCCACACGTCCGATGGGGTTTTCTACTACGCGATGGAA
>JBCCEK010000081.1:0-17504 GCA_039030295.1 Myxococcota bacterium
AGCAGCGTCTCCATCGCATTGCACACGCCTGGTCGTTGAACCTTGGCGTTGAGCGCGATGTCGAGCGCCATCTGTGGATCGGCGCTCGAATCGACGAAGACGTGGCACACACCTTTGTAGTGCTGAATGACCGGAACTCTTGCGTGCTCAGCGACGAACCGAATCAATCCTTCTCCGCCTCTCGGAATGACCATGTCGAGGATACCATCAAGGCCGATCATCACCAAAGTGGCTTGTCGGTCCGTGGTTGGCAGAAGTGTGACGGCCGCCGATGGAAGCCCCTCCGCTTCGAGGGCGTCCGCGAAGATCTGGGCTATCGCTTGGTTGCTCTGAAACGCCTCCTTGCCGCCGCGCAACAAGACCGCGTTGCCACTCTTGAGGCAAAGGGCAGCGGCGTCAGCGGTGACGTTTGGCCGTGATTCGTAGATGATCCCGATCAAACCAAGAGGTGCTCTCACCTTTGAGATCCGAAGGCCGTTCTCGAGAATGCGCTCTTCGGCCGTCGAGCCGACGGGATCCGGAAGTTCCGCGATCTGCTCGACTCCGTCAGCCACACCGTCGAGACGGCTTCGGTCGAGTGCAAGGCGATCGAGCATGGCCTGCGAGAGGCCCATCTCCTTGGCGGTGACGAGATCGCGCTTGTTGGCGTCGATCACGGCGTCGCCGGCCTCGCCACGCAACGCTTTCGCGACCCGACGCAGTACGGCGTTCTTGACGTCCGTCGGGACGACCGCGAGGGTGCGGGCGGCCTCCTTGGCGGTCAGGGCGAGATCGGTGACCAGGGTTGTGAGTTCATCACTCATAGCCCAAGAACCTAGCACCTTTTCGAGAAACGGGGAGTGACCCGGATCAGTCGCGATTCGATGTCAAAACGAGGTCGTCTCGGTGGACCACCTCGTCACCGGCGTGGTTTCCGATCCGCTCCGCGATTTGCCCACTTTGCCCGCCCGCGAGCTGGCCGATCTCAGAGGCGGCATATCTGGCCAACCCGCGTGCGAACTCGCCCCCCTCCTCGGTGACGATCGACACGGCGTCTCCAACTGCAAACGAACCCGTCACGGATAGGACACCCGCGGGCAGTAGACTCGACTTGCGGTCCTCGAGCGCGCGGCGTGCCCCTTCGTCGACCACGATGCGACCTTGCGGCTTGAGGGTGAATGCGATCCAATGCTTGCGACTCGGCAACGGCGAGCCGTTGGGCAACAAGAGCGTCCCGACGTCGTCACCATCCAGCAGGTTGGCCAAGAACACAGGAGAGGCGGCCGGGCCGACGACGACGGGAAGGCCGTGGTGGGTTGCTCGCCGAGCCGCTTCGACCTTCGACTGCATCCCCCCTAGGCCGAGATCGTCTTCGGGTGGCTTGATGAACTTCTCGATCTCGGCAACGTCCGTGACGAGCGAGATCCGTTCTCCTTGGTCGTCGAGGATCCCTTCGACATCGCTCAGCAGGACCAACAGGTCTGCGCCGACGAGTGTACAGACCATGGCCGCGAGTTGGTCGTTGTCTCCGAATCGAAGCTCTTCAATCGACACGGTGTCGTTCTCGTTGATGATGGGTACGACACCAAGCTTGAGGAGCTCGTCGATCGCGCGGCGCGCATGGAGGTATCGATCCCTATCGCTGACGGCGTCGTGTGTCAGCAGCACCTGGGCCACGTGCACCCCCAGTGCCGCAAAGGCGTCCTCATAGGCGCGCATGAGGAGCGACTGACCCGTCGCCGCCGCTGCCTGGAGGCGTGCCACCTTCTTCGGCCGCTCCGCGAGACCGAGGCGCTCGCGGCCGACGGCTACGGCTCCGGATGACACCAGAACCACCCGTCGTCCAGCCTTGACCTGGGTGGCGACCTGTTGCGCGACTTGCGCGTAGCGTCCCCCTTCCGCGCAGAGCGCGCGGCTGCCGATCTTGACGACGATTCGCTTGCAATCGCGAAGCGCCGCACGGGTGTGACCACCAGCCATGACTGCCCCTGAATCGCATCCTCAGCAGCATCCTGCAACTAGACCTCGCTCGCCTGGAAAGGAGCGAGGTCCGCGATCGTGCCTCCTGTAAAGAACCCGACGCCGCGCGACGCCGCTGCTAGCATTCATTCATGCTCGCGTCGGAGATTCCGCGCTGGTTCCTGTGGCTGGCGGCGTTCCTATGGGGCGCTTCGTGGGGAAGCTTCTTCAACGTCGCGATCTACCGGTGGCCACGGGGGATGTCCGTGGTGCGACCCCCAAGCCACTGTCCTGCTTGTGACGCCCCGATCCGAGCATGGCAGAACGTGCCCATCGTCGGCTGGTTGTCACTCCGCGGGAGGGCGGCGTGTTGCGAGGCTAGAATCTCCCCGCGCTACCCCGCCGTCGAGCTTCTGTCGGCGGTGCTCAGCGTCGCCATCGCCGAGATGTTCATCGGACGCGCCGATCTCGGTGCACCTCTGCTCGGCGTCACGATTGAGGCGCTTCTCTACTTCGTGTTCGCCGGAGGGTTACTCATCGCCACATTCGTCGATCTCGAGTGGATGGAAATCCCGGACGAGGTCAGCCTCCCGTGCGCGGCCCTTGGTCTCTTGAGCGCGCCGTTTCGCGCGGAGCCCGGAGTTTGGTCGGCGGCAGTCGGGGCTGGCGCCGGGTACCTGGCGGTGCAGGTGATCTTCGTGTGGGGCTACGAACACCTGGCCGGGCGTCGTGGCATGGGCGAAGGCGACTCGAAGCTGCTGATGATGATCGGCGCGTTCCTCGGTTGGAAGGGCGCTGTCTTCAGCGTCGTGGCCGGTTCCATGCAGGGCCTCGCGTATGCGGCGGTCTCGCTTCTCACCGGACGCCGACTTGCCCCCGACGTCCAAGATCGCGTGATCGACGGCGAACACATCGAAGCGCCGGGCCCCGAAGAGTCTGTGGGCGTCGGGAAGCTGAAGCTGCCGTTCGGCCCGTTCCTCGCACTCGGGGCGCTCGAATACCTCCTCGCAGGAGATCGAATTCTTGCGTGGTACTTCGACCTATTGCGGTGACTGCTCAGCGCCGATAGCCGCCGCCACCGCCGCCCTGGCGCTCGCGCGCAAGGTCGACGCGAATCGTTCGGCCTCCGAGCGTCGCGCCGTCCATCGATTCGCGGGCCGTCGACGCGGCCTCTTCGGTCGTAAACGTCACGAACCCGAAGCCGCGCGAGCGCCCGGTCTCTCGGTCGGTGACGACCTTTGCGTCCACAACCTCACCGAACGGGGTGAAGGCCTCCTGAAGGTCTTCAGTCGTCGTGGCCCACGCCAGCCCGCCACAGAACAGTCTCTTACTCATGGTCTACTACTTTCACCTGTGCAGGCCCCCTAGAACGCGGGCCTGCTTCACTTCGATCCGTTGCCAACTTTGCAGCAGCGCCCGATTGTACCGCCTCGCGTCTATCCTACAAGGTGTGTAGTGAACGCCCCCTCAACCCCAGAAATGCGCGCGGGCTGACGATCTTCAAAAAAGGCGCAAAAGTCGTGGTTTATCGGGAGAAGACGACGCAGACTAGCCGCGAGCCCCCTAGACGCCTCCCGGGGGGGAGGCACCTCCTCCGAGCAGAGCCTGCCACCACATGACCTCCGAGTTCGTTCACCTGCACGTCCACAGCGAGTTCTCGATGCTGGATGGTGCCATTCGGATTCCTCGCTTGGTCGAGCATGCGAGCAAGATGGGGATGCCCGCGATCGCGCTCACCGACAACGGAAACATGTTCGGCGCCGTGCAACTCGTCCACGCGTGCGAACAGCATGGGGTCAAGCCGATCCTCGGATGCGAAGTGAACTTCACCGCCGGCGATCGAACGGACCCTCAGAACCGGGAGCACGCTCATCTTTTGCTCCTCGCCAGCTCGCAGACCGGCTACCAAAACCTGGTCCGCCTCGTCAGCTCAGGCTGGGTCGACGGTATGTCGACAGACGATCACCCGCGGATCGATTTCGAGGTCTTGCGACGGCATCGAGAGGGTGTCGTCGGTTTGAGTGCCTGCATGGGCGGCTTCCTCGCTCAAGAGATCCTCAACAAGGGGCCCGAGGTGGGACGCGACGCGATGGCCGCTCTGCGCGACTCGTTCGACCCAGGGTACTTCTTTGTGGAACTTCAAGATCACGGGTTCCCGGAGAACCGCCCACTCAACCAGGTCCTCACCAGCCTGGCCGACGATCTCGCGCTGCCAACCGTGGCCACAAACGACTGCCACTACCTCGAACGGCAAGGCGCGCATGCACAGCTGGTGCTGCAGTGCATCGGGGCGGGACGAAGCGTCCGGGAGATGGAGGCGGTCCACCACCACTCGTCAGAGCTGTATCTCAAGACCCCCGAGCAGATGCGCAACCTGTTTCGCCACATGCCCGACGCGGTGAAGAACACGCTCAGGGTTGCGGAGATGTGCGCGGGGAACGCAACACCGCTAGCCGACCCCCGCCTGCCGCGGTTCGAAGTTCCCGGAGACGGAACCGAGGAAGACTACCTCCGTGCCCTCTCCGTGGCAGGGCTCGGGCGACGCATGCAAGAGATGCGTCGGCGCCACGAGTCGTTCGACGACCACGCCTATCACAGTCGGCTCGAACTCGAGCTCGACGTGATCTTGAAGATGGGGTTCGCAGGTTACTTTCTGATCGTTCAGGACTTCATCAACTGGGCCAAGGACAACGGCGTTCCGGTCGGGCCCGGCCGAGGATCGGGAGCCGGTTCACTCGTCGCCTGGGCGCTCCGCATCACGGACCTCAACCCGATCACGCACGGCCTCCTCTTCGAACGCTTTCTCAATCCGGAACGCGTGTCGATGCCCGACTTCGATATCGACTTCTGCATGGACCAGCGCGATCGCGTCATCCAGTACGTCCGCCGGAAGTACGGCGCTCACAGCGTCGGTCAGATCGCGACGTTCCATCAACTCAAGAGCCGAAGCGTCGTTCGAGACGTGGGACGCGTCATGGGCATGACGCCAGGCGAGGCTGGATTGATCGCCACCCTGATCCCGGAACCGGTCCAGGGCAAGAGCGTGCCCATCGAAGTCGCACTCGACCAGGAACCGCGCTTGCGGTCCGCCTACGAGCAAGACGACCAAGCACACGAGCTGCTCGATACGGCCCAAGCGCTCGAGAACCTGACCCGCCATGCCGGCATGCACGCGGCGGGCGTCGTGATCAGCGAAGGACCGATTTGGGACCACGTCCCCGTCTTTTGCCCGGAACCCGACGTCTACGTCACCCAGTTTCACAAGGACGACGTCGAAGCAGCCGGCTTGGTCAAGTTCGATTTCCTCGGCCTTCGTACCTTGACGGTGATCGACATTGCCACGCGTCTGATCGACAAGCGTCCGGACCGCCAAGGCGACCCGTTCCGGATCGAAGAGATTCCCATGGACGACCTGGCGACCTACGCCTTGCTGCAATCTGGGGAGACCACCAATGTGTTCCAGCTCGAGTCGAGCGGGATGCAGAGCCTCTTCAAGCAGCTCCGGCCTGACCGCTTCGACGACATCGTCGCCGCGGTCGCCCTTTATCGCCCAGGGCCGATGGGCGCCGGGATGGACAAGGACTTCGTCCACCGAAAGCACGGGCGCGCAGCGGTCGCGTATCCCGACCCCTCGCTTGAAGAGATCCTGAGCGAAACTCGCGGCGTCATCGTCTATCAAGAACAGGTTATGCAAATCGCGCAGGTGATGGCCGGCTACTCGCTCGGCGGCGCGGACCTGCTCCGACGGGCGATGGGAAAAAAGAAGGCCTCCGAGATGGACAAGCAGAAGGCCGTCTTCATCAATGGAGCAGTAGAGAGGGGCCACTCGCAGGAAAAGGCGGAAGAGGTCTTCGACTTGATGGCCTACTTTGCGGGGTACGGGTTCAACAAGAGCCACTCGGCCGCGTATGCCCTGATCACGTACCAAACGGCGTACCTGAAGACGCACTTCCCCGTCGAGTTCACCTGCGCGACGCTGACCGCGGACAAGGAAAAGATCGACAGAGTCGTTCGCACCGTCGCGGAGGCAAGATCGATGGGAATCACCGTGCTTCCGCCGGATGTGAATGAATCGGAGATCGAGTTCACCGTGGTGTACACGCCAGAGGATGCCGAGGACATCGCACGGCTTCGACACAAGCCGGTATGCTACGACGGCCAGGTCCACGATCCGATGGGCCCGAAGATCCGTTTCGGGCTCGGCGCGATCAAAGGCGTGGGCACTGCGGCCCTCGACGCGATCCTCGAGGCGCGGCAGGCAGAGCCTGATGACGAGGAGCAGCTTTCGGAACGTCCCTTCGTCGACATCTTCGATTTCGGGTCTCGGGTCGATCTTCGACGGGTCAACAAGAGCGTCATCGAGGCGCTTGTGCAGTGCGGCGCGTTCGACACCGTGCACAACGCCATCGACGTCCATCGAGCCCAAGGCTTCGTGGCGATCGAGCAAGCGATCGAGCGCGGAAAGCGCATCCAGGCGGAGCGCTCGAGCGGCCAGGAGAGCCTCTTCGGGCTGATGGGCGAGGACGACGAGGCTCAAGCCTACGAACACCCCGGTGGGAGCTTTCCGTTGATCGACGCTTGGGACTCGCGCGCGCAGTTGTCGCGCGAGAAGGCCACACTCGGCTTCTATGTCTCCGGGCACCCGCTCGATCGGTACCAAGGGGAGCTCCGACGATTCGCCGATTCGACGACCGAGGGCGTCGGTCAGCTCAAAGGTTTGCGCCAAGTGACCATTGGCGGCACCGTCGAAGGGTACCGCGAGCGCCGCACCAAGATGGGTCACACGATGGCCTTCTTTCACCTCGAAGACGCCCTAGGGCGAATCGAAGTCATCGTACGCCCGAGGCCACTCGAGAAAGAAGGCATTCGCGAGGCGCTTCAATCGGGTCAACCAGTGTTGCTCAAGGGTCGCGTCAAGCACGAGCAGGACCGAAACGACGACAGTGCACCGACGGAACCGAAGATCCTGCTCGAGGAGGTCACCTTGCTGAGCGACGCGCTTCAGGAACGAACCAGTGCGGTCACCGTCAAACTCGCGATCGACGACCTCGATCGCGACAAACTCAGCTCGCTTCGTGCCATGCTCGAGCAGTTTCCCGGGCCCTGCCCTGTGTCTCTGGAGCTCGCGTCTGCGGGAGGCTGGAGGGTCGACATGGCAGAGACCGGCCTGTACGTCGACGCCAGTGACGGCCTTTTGACCGCCCTCGAGCGCCTGTTCGGCGCGAAGGTCTGCGAGCTCCACTAGGCACCCCGGTGAAGGACTTGGCCACACCGGTCGACGAACCCAAGTCCGAGACGGAGCTGCTGGCTCGTGCGCGGGCGCTTTCGGGTTACACCCTCGGAGAGGTCGGGGCGCAGCTTGGGATCCAGGTCCGAACCTCGGGCGTGCACGCCAAAGGGCTTGCAGGGCAGCTGCTCGAGAAAGCCCTCGGAGCCACGGCCTCCTCGCGCGCGGAGCCGGATTTCCTATCGCTCGGAGTCGAGCTCAAGACCATCCCGCTCGATCCTGGCGGAAAACCGAAAGAATCGACCTTCGTGTGTTCAATCTCGCTGCCGTCGATGGTCGACACCGACTGGGAGCGAAGCTCGGCTTGGAAGAAGTTGCGCAAGGTGCTGTTTGTCCCCGTCGAGGCGGCGTCGGCAACACCGCTCCGCGATCGCCGCGTGGGGCGGGCCTTCATTTGGTGTCCCACTGCCGCCGAGGAGGCAGAGCTCAGGGCAGACTGGGAGCACCTGGCTGCGCTGATCGCGGCTGGCGAGGTCGACACGATCACCGGGCATCTCGGAAGCGCGCTTCAGGTCCGTCCGAAAGCTGCGTCCGGTGGAAGCCGCAGACGAGCCCCGGACGAGGAAGGGGCCCTCCAGTGGACCATGCCCCGAGGGTTCTACCTCCGCCCTTCGTTCACCCTGCGCGTGCTGGCTCGGCTTCGACAAAGCGACTGACCAGCGGTGCCTCCGCGATCTCCGCGGGCACGCGGTACACCTTGCAGATGTCGTCCCAGATCGTCGGCCCCGGCTCGATACGACGAGGCGATAGATACGGAGACATGACCCGCATCGCGGCGGAAACCAACGGCCGCGCTGCGAAGAGCGCCCGCGTCTGAAGCCGGTGGTTGCGGCGGATCTCATCCATGAGCGCCCGCCGAGTCGTCTGCTGGAACCCAAGCTCGCGCTCGCTTTCGGCCGTGTCCATCCACGACTCGTAGAACCAGCCGACGGGCGATGACGGATCGGCCGTCACACGAAACGCTCGCTCTGGAGGCGTGGGGAGCCCAATGGCGCCGAACACTTCCCGCCGCAGGCCGCGGGCGGTCGCCTTCCAAGAGTCATCACCCCCGATCAAGAAGATTCTGCCGTCGAGCTCCTTGTCGGCTGCGGCCCGGATGGCGCGGGCGACGTCACGAACGTCGACTCCGTGCTCAGTTTGGTCGAGGGACACCATGAACAGGAACGGCCGATATGCCGGATGCTTGGGCATCAAGTCTTGCGGTGTAAGCACCCCGCCAAGCCGGAGCGAACACTGCCTCAAGGGCGAAGCCGCGAGCCAACGCTCTGCGATGAGTTTCTGCCCCCCGTAGTTGTCGCACGGTGCGCAGGGGTCGTCGGCACGGCGAATCGGGTCGGTTGGGGACACGGGCCCGAAGACGGCGTAGCTCGAGATGAACACAAAGAACGCATCGGGGACGTGTCGCTCGGTCGCCTCGATCAGATTCTTGGTACCGCCGAGGTTCACAGCCTCGGCGAGCATGGGCTCGGCGTAGGCCACAGGCGCGACGACCGCGGCGCCGTGGACCACGACGTCAGGACGAACGAACGACAGCATCTGGTCGACGTCGCCGGCATTGGTGAGGTCGCAGCGTTGAAAACGTACCCCGCCTGGAATCCCTTCGAGCGTCAGATCCGTGGCGACCACCTCGAAGCCGGCCCCCGTCAGCGCCTGAACGGCGTAGCGCCCCACCTTCCCGGCGGCGCCCGTCAACAGCACCCGCTTCATGGTCGTTGGCCGGGGCGGAGCCCGACGTGCAGCGCCTGCCCGAGCGTTCGGTCGGCATCGGGGGACACCCGACGGAGCCAACCACTTCGGTGCGCACTGAGGACCGTCTTCATGACGAGCGTCTTGGGTGTCATCGACACTTTGCTTCGGTGTAGACGGAGCGACGCAATCCGCCAACCCTCCGGGGTCCGTGCGTACACGTCCTCGTAGAAACCCGTGCCCTCGAGCAGGTAAAGGGGCGACTCGACCCGATCCCGCATGCGCCAAACGATCCGTACGTGCCCAGGTCCGTCCTCCCGAAGCTCCGGGTCGCGGACTTCGTGAAGTGTGGTCGCCTTCCGGAGCTGGGCGGCCACGAGGTCCCGAATCGCGTCGCGGCCGCGGACGATCGCATCCGAGGATGGCCCGATCTGCATCGTCGCGTCGGGTACGAAGAGCGCCGCCCACCTACCCCAATCTTTGGCGTCGAGATGCCGGCAGTACCGAGACTTCACGTCGACGACGTTCTCGAGCACTTCGGTCGTGCCGTCCCAGACGGCAGGCGGATAGGATTGTCGTGGCAACGTGCACTCGAACGGGAAAAGAGTCGCCGTCAGGCCGATCGTAATTGCCTCGCGAACGACTGGTCAAATACCCGTGTCCACGACAATCCAGCGTCGCTGGGCGGTTTCTACTCGCCGACCTCGCAAGGGTATGGTTCGACGCCTTCGAAGATCTCCACGAAGTCGCCCTCGATCGTATGGCTTTCGACCTCGCCTTCTCCGGTGACCGCGTCGAGGAACCAATCCTTCATCACGACCCCGTCAATGCTCCCTTCCCAGAGGCTGGGGTTGAGCGTCACTACGTGAATCGACTCCGGCGCCGCCGTGTAATAGTAGCTGATGCCGTTGAGGTCTCTTGTCTCGCAGTAGTCTTGGCGCATCGTGTTGAACCACTCGACCTGCCAGAACTCGTCGCTCGGATCGCCTTGGAAGAACGCGTCGCGGCGCTGCGTGTCGTCCCACTGGTTGCTGGTGATCAGCATCTGCTGTTCCGGCACTCGCTTCAGCCTCGGGGCATGGGCGTTGTAGATCACGGGTCCCAGCGCGCATCGTCCGGCGAAGCAGTACGGCGGAAGGTTCGGGAGCATGCCCCACGCAGGGATCTTCAGGTCGCCGAGGCCTGCCACGCCGAGGATCTGCCCGTTGTCGAGGGCGCCGCTGGCGTCAGGGAACGCGGCGGTCCTCGGCCACTGCAGATCGTCGAGAAACCAGTGGTAGTTGTAGAGTGCGCCGTAGCCTCCGGCGGACCATCCTCCAAAGAGGGCGACGATTTCGTCGGACCGAAACCCGTCACCACCCTCTTCGTCCATCATCTTCCAGATCACGTCGCGCACCATCTGGACCGCGGCACGCATGTTGGTCGACCCATACCGGGGGACGGTGATGTCACCCAGCACCTCGTCGACTCCGCCTCCAGCGAAGACGTCCTGGTTGCAGTACGGGACGTAGACCTTGGTCCAGTTGGCAAAGGGGCTCACCTCGGGGTCGACGGACGCGATGCCAAGGCTCGTCGGCTCATCGTCGAGGGCGTTGAAGAGCCCGGGGTTATTCTCGAACCGGGAGGTGCAGTCGTCCTCGAACGCGCAGACGCCGCCACCCTGGAGGCCCACGAGAATACGGTCGAGCGGCTCTCCCTCGGGCGCCAAACGCACCTGAAACGCGAAAGGCGTCCCGTCGCCGCAGAGTGTTCCCCATTTGTCGCCGTCTACCTCGACCTGGATGTACTCGCCGCGGACCGGCTCGAAGTCGGTGTTGCTGGGCCCACAGCCGAGCGTGAGCGAACCCGTGTCTGCGTGGCCTGTCGCGGTCATGCAATCCACTTGGTGGTTGGCGCGGTCGACGTAAATCTCAGGGGTCACTGCGATCAGGTCCGCCAGAAGGGGACACGCGCTGTCGACCTCGCTGACGGCCGCATCGGTCAACGTTTGCCGCTCGGCGTCGATGTTGTCGCACGATCCGTTGAGCAGACACATGTTGATCGCGCCAAGCGAGTCATCAACGAGGGTCGAGGCAATTTGGTGCGCGGTGGTCAGGCAGGTTCGGTCGCCCGCTTCGACCGCTGGCCAGACAGCTCCTTGGGGGCCGCCGTAGGTGCGCGAAGCCAGCGTCGCCGTCTCTGAAGAGCAGGAGTTCCGAAGCCTTCCAACGACGCCATCGACGGTCAGTGCGCCGAACTCGTCGTCACTACAGGAGTCGCGAACGGTGTCTTCGAGTGCGCTCAGGGCGCTTGCCACGTTCGCGTCGTCGGCGGCACACGGCGCATCGGTCGTGCTGTAGCAACTCTCCCAGGCATCGTTCAGCTCCGAGACGCAAGTCTGCAGTGCGGGAGCCGAGTTGGCCTCGCAAGCGGTGACGTTGGAACCATCTCCACACCCGCCAGCCGTGACGCCAACCCCAATCAGCGCAGAGGCGCTCATCAATACAGTAAGTTCTCGTTTCCAATCTCGCATAAGGTCTCCTCGCTTCGCGCCACGTGCCACACGTCGCAGCACACCCGAGACCCGGGCGGCAACGACGGGGCCACCGGCAGGTCCAACGAAGGGAGGATCCTGATGGGGCTATTGTCGGATTGCAAGCATTAATGCCTAAGCGGCCGGGCTTGCCGCGTGCTCGGGGTCGGCCTGCACGCTCCGAGCCGTGGGCGCGACGGCGAGCGGCTCGACGATCATGTCGACGTCGCCCGAGACCATCCCGAGGGGCCGAAACTCATGTCGGGCCTCGTAGGGCTCGGCGAGCTTGAACCGCGCGCGGGTCCCGAACGCATGCCAAAACGCCTTGGCTTCGAGCCCTGCGAGCTGCGCGCCAATGCACGAGTGCGCACCTGCACCGAATGGCATGTAGGCGCCGCCACTCTTCTTCCCCTCGTTGCGATCGGGACTGAAGCGCTCGGGGTCGAACTCGTCGGGCGCGGTCCAGCAGGCCGGATCGCGCATCGCCGCGCTGATGACGACGCTCACGATCGTGCCAGACGGGATGTGATAGCCACCGAGGTCGACGTCGCAAAGCGCGGCTCGAGGAACACTCGGCGCAACCGGATAGTAGCGGAGCGTCTCTTTCCAGACGAGCTCGTGCTGCGTCAGCTGCTTGACGTCGTCGTAGGTCGCGCGATCGATCGTCGTGCAGAGCGCTTCGGTTTGGAGACGCTCTTGCCACTCGGGGTGTTTCGCCAGCAGGTACCCCATGCTCGCGACACCTGCCGACGTGGTGTCGAATGCGGCGCTCATCAGCGCGAGGAACATCCGAACCAGTGCGCCGTCGTCGAGCCAGTCGACGTTCTCGTTGGAGCGACAAAGACGGCTGAAGAGATCGGGATCGTCGCTCCTGCGACGGTCCTCGACCTGTGCGTAGAAGTGATCGAAGAGGAGCCGGTACGCGCGCCGGGCTCGACGCCAGGTCGGGCTCATCCATTCCTTCTTGGAAAGCGCCATGCTCCCCGCCCAGAACTCGCTCATCGCCTTGTCGAGACGGGCAGCCTCGCTTGGATCGTCGACCCCCATAAACACCTTGGCCGACACCCGCGCGAAGAGCTCACGAACCGCGGGCTTGAACGATACCCGCCCCGCTGCAAGCCACGACTCCACCGCGTCTTCGAAGATCGGCGCCGCCATGTCGACATAGCCGCGCATGGCGTCTGCACTGAAGGCAGGCATCAAGAGTTGGCGCACGTCGCGGTGAGGCCCGTTGTCGAGCGTGACCGGCGAGTCCATCGGACCGTCGGTGATACCCCCGAACTGCACCATCCAGCCGAGCGCGGTCGACCAGCACTTGTCGCGATTGCGGAGCACCTCGCCTCCGAGCGCAGGGTCGGTCACGCACACGAACTTGTGGTTCCCGAGTCGCAATCGAAACACGGGTCCCTGCTCGCGCGCTTGGCGCTGAAGGTGCTCGTGCCCGCGTCGAAACCAGCCGGCGAGATTGGCAAGGCCGGCCAGGACCCCGTCGTTCCCCTTCAGGTGTCGAGTATCCGGCGAGCCAAGATACTCGACGTTGGGGCGGCTCACGCGTCCAACGATTTCTAGGATCTTCGAGTCAATTTTCGGTCGCTGCATGGTGTTCCTCCGGGGCCCTGCCCAATGGCCGGCGTTGCTTGGCGCCTCGGATGTGCAGGCCGCGTGCCAACGAAAAACGCCGTGTTTCTCGCCAAGGACCGCCGACGATCGCCGAGAGTGACCGACGGACGTCAGTCAATGCGCGACGTCAGCGAGTCGGGCCGAACGGGCTTGGCAAGGCGCAACCTTCAACCCGGAGCGCGAGGGTGTACCCGCGTGAGATCCTCCATGGACGGCATCCTAGCTGCCGGCGGACGAACTATTACGTATGGACCCTGATCGGTGCGAGTGAAACCATCGACGCGTGACTGCCCAGCGAGCCACGCCCGCCAGACGCCCGTTCTGGCTTCCCCTGGTGAGTATTCTTGTCTTCGTCTTGGTCGACGGCGCCAACGCCAAACCCCCCGACGAAGACGAAACCCCTCGCCTCGGGGAGGCAGCCTGGCTCACTCAAGCGTACTGCGGCGCGCACAAAGGGAAGTACACGCACGAAAAGACCAACAGCGGCGCCTCGACCTTGTACAAGTGCTCGTTTCGAGACGGGAGCTACTGGCGCGTCAAGAGTGACCGAGCCCTACCCGAAGTCCTCGCGCTCGAGACGTTCCGACCGATCAAAAACCGAGAGGCCTTCGAGAGAGTTCTCCGTGACGCGACGGGGGTGCCCGGAAACATCGGGAGGCCTTGTCGGGCGGGTCAGCAGCGCAAGGTGAGCTGCCAGGCGTTCCACGCGAAACGGTCGGCCGAAGAAGTCGGGCTCAAGAACGGCTACAAGGGCGTCCATGTGTATCGCTATCAAGAGCTAGTTTGGTCGGAAAAGCGCAGATCCGGTCACCTCTACGAGTTCGAGAGGCTCGGCACCGAGGAGAGCGTCCGCGCGGCCATGGCGGGCGACGACTCTCGCTTGAAGCTTCAGTGGTGATTCGGCGTCCGTATCGACACGCACGGTGGCAGAGTCGGCGCCGTGCAGCTGCGCGTCGAAGAGAAGCCATGGCCGACCGAACGCGCGTACGTGCTGGATCAACTCGGTGACTCGTGTGCAAGTAGACTCCCAACACGTCTTCATCGAAGGGGTGGGAATTCGGGGTTCGAGGGAAGCATGATCCGCTCGCCCACAACCCTCATCAGCACGCACGGACGACCTTTGTTTGCGAATCCACGGCCCGGTGCCAAACCTTTGTAATCATGATGCAAATCAGGCGCGAGTTGGTTCGCTCAAGACGCGCTTCGCAGAGGCCCTCGTTCGCTTGTGCGAGGTGCGTCGGGTCGACCGGAAAGGCTTCCATGCGGCTCGCCAGTGTGGTTAAGTAGCGGCACCATGCGAAGGCAACTCATATCCGTAGTGCTGGGTGTCGCGTTCTTGGTCGCCGGATGCGACGGCGTCGGGACGACCTGCGACACCCCAGGATCCACCTCGGAATGCGGGTCGGAGTTGATTTGCACGATCACCCGCAGCCTTGAGTTCGACCTCACAGAGATCCCAGTAAGCGTTTGTCTACGCCAGTGCGACACATCACGCGACTGCGGTGACGGCGAGGTGTGCCGCCCCGTGGCGTGCACCGAAGACGAGTTCAGTTGCCAGACTGGTCCTGCATTCGAGTTCCCAGACGACGTCGACCCCTGCGAACCTCCGAGTACCAGCGACGCCGCTGAATCCGACGCCGAATAGAGCGCGCCGTACGAGCCGCGGCTATCGCCAGTCAGGCTGCCCGGTCGTGGCCAGAACAGCGTTCCAAAGGTCGCTCTCCAGTGACATCTGCTTCTTCTCGGCCACCGTCAGCGAGATGGGCACGTGCACGATGGCGTTGCCCCAGTAGCCGATCATGGCGTCTGTCTTGCCGGCCATGGCGGCGTGGACCGCCGCACGCGCCATGCGGTCGCTCAAGATACGGTCCCACGCGTTCGCCGGAACACTACGGATCGCATAGCTCGGGTCGATGTACTTGAGGTTGATCGGGAGGCCGCGGCCAGCGAAATGCTGGTTGATGCGGTCTCGAAGGTAGATCCCAATATCTCGATATCGGGGGTTCCCTGAAGCATCTCGCTCCTGGTTCTCCGCGTCGAACAAGTGCTGACCTGCGCCCTCAGCGACGACGACCAGCGCATGCCGACGCGCGCGCACCCTTCGCTCTAGGCAGTCGAGAAAACCGCCCTCCCCGTCGAGGGGGAACGCTACTTCTGGAACCAACACGAAGTTCGCTTCCTGGCTCGCGAGCGCTGCGCCCGCGGCGATGAAACCCGCCCCACGACCCATGACTTTGACCAAGCTGACCCCGTTGAGGGCTCCCTTGGCCTCGACGTGAGCACCCCGGAGAACCTCGCTGGCCACCTCCAAGGCCGTCACGTACCCGAAGCTAAGCTCCACATAGGGGACGTCGTTGTCGATGGTCTTGGGGATGCCGATGATGGACTTCGCCAAGCCACGACGCTCGATCTCTTGCCGGATGAGGTGTGCACCGCGCTGGGTGCCATCGCCACCGATGCAAAACAAAATGTCGATCTCCGAGTCGACCATGAAGTCGACCAGCACCTTCGGGTCTTGGCCACCACGCGAGGTGCCGAGGACGGTGCCGCCCATGTAGTGGATGTCTTTGACGAAGCGCTCCGTCATCACAACCGGGTCGAGGCCAGAGTCCGGGTTGAGGCCGGCGTACCCGTGCTGGATACACAGGATGCGCCGAACCCCGTAATTGAAGTTCAACTCGAGGAAGCCCGAGCGGATCACATTGTTGAGCCCAGGAGAGAGCCCGCCGCACGTCACGAACGCAGCCGTCGTCTTCTGAGGATCGAAGAAGATCTTCGGGCGCGGGCCACCCTCTTCGAACGAAAGCTCACTCGCTCCGTGCTCGCCGACAGGAACGCGGCGCGTGACTTCGATGCGATGGGAATCATCGCAGAACGTTCGCCGGCTGCCCGTGATCGGCGATTCGAAGCGACAACGCCCGAGGGTGGGAATGAGAAGCTCGCGCTGTGTCGGCGGCTTGCGGGGAGGTTGTGATTGCGTCCCGTTCATGAGCGTACCCGATCGCTACTCGCGCAGAAGCCGCCCCCGGGCGACGACGAGCTCCACCCGTCGAACTCGACCCGTTCGCCGAAAGAGCTCCGTGCTCAAGTTGGGCGGTACGGTGAGCCCCGGACGCGTGAGTCGACTGCCGTCCGCCTGCATCACGGTGACGGCCGGCTCTGCCGACTCACCGATGCGGTACACGAACGGAACTTGGCACCACGTGAAAGCCAACCCTGACTTGGGAACGACAAGCTCCTGCCACGACTCATCCACATCGAGGAACCGAAACGGCTGAGGACTCTCGACGAACTCACGACCTCGAAGCAGGCTCAGATCGAAACGTATTGCTCCCTCGTCGACGTGAAGGCCGAGCTCCCCGAAACGAGTCAGCACTTCTTCTTTGACCGATCCCGTCATTCCAGGCTGTTGCGCACCCGAGTTCGCGGGCGAGTGGGAGTAAGGATCGGTAGGAAACGCACCAAACTCCGCCGGGGTATGGTTGAAGCCGAGGCCGTCTCGGATCCGATAGTACAGGCCTCCTAGCTTTCGCACCGTCTCTTCGTCCGCAGACTCGTGGATGGCCGCGAAGAACACCTCTTGGGTCGCCAACAAGAGCTTCGAGACCATGTGCCAGTACACGGAGCCGAGGCCTTCAAACCGGAACATGGTTCCGCTTCGACCGGTAAACGCCTTGTGCTGAAACACGCGCTCGTACAACTGCCCGAGTGCTGCACGGGCCGCCTGAATCGCTTCAGGAGACTCCTCGCTCAGGACCTCCAAGCGCGCCAGGAGGTCGTCGACGTTGTGGAAGTCCGCGTTGAACCGGTGGTTGCCGTCCGCGTCACGCACGACGATGCTCTCGTCCCCACGCGCTAGCATCTCCTGGAGCAGCGGAATCGACTCGATCTGGTCCGCGGGGACGACGTTCTTTTCGAGAAACCGCGGCAGCGGCCGGTCCGGATACAACATGAACGTGCCCAAATCGGCGCGATACATATCGCTCTCGAACAACGACTCCAGCAACTCGATCGCCTCAGCGGGGCTGACCGCACCCGAACTGAGTGCCGCCACCTGCCCCTCCAGCATTGCGTAGAGCCGCTCGACCTCGACGGTGTTGGGCTCGAGATGGAGGAGGTTGTACGCGTGGTACATGGCATCGCTACGCCTGTTGTGAGCGATACTCTGGTCGATCGCGGCGAGTGCGTCGTCGAGCATCGCCGCCACGTTGGCAACGGGCGCGTCAACCGTGCCCGAGAAACCCTCCTGGCGATACAACGTCTGCCGATATCGAGATGCGGCCTCACCCAACCTGGTGAGCAGCCAACTTCGGGTCTCGCGGGTGACCGGCTCACCGTCGAGCCGAGGGCGCAGCTCCTGCAAGGCCTTGGCGGTCTCGTCGAGCCATTCGGCGACCTCTTTGGAGACGGTGAGCTCTCCTGTCGCCTGTGACACCAAACCCCGGAGGAACTCGACGTACC
>JBCCEK010000082.1:0-17456 GCA_039030295.1 Myxococcota bacterium
CGGAGATCGAGCTTCGCACGATTGACCTCCGAGCGGAACGATTCGACGGCGAGCTCGTAGTCCCGGCCGTCGATCTTGAGTACGGGTTGCCCGTCGGCAAAGCGACCACCCGCGACGAGCTCTTCGCTCTGCCAGATGACGCGGCCGCCGAGTTCCGGTTGGAGCTCGACTTCCTGGGCGGGGACCACGGTGCCCTTGGCGAGGAGGTCGACCTCGTGGTCGGCGGCGCTCACCTCGATGACCTCGACCAGCGTGCCCTCGAGGGCCTTTTCCGCGCGTGGCGGTTCTTCCTTCGTGACGATGAACAACGACGCGCCTGCGATCGCGAGCGCGAGCACGCCGAGCGAAAGGCCCCACTTCAGGCGTTTCTGAGTCCGTTTGCTCATGGGGTGTCTCGCATCCCGTTGGTCATGCCCCGGTCATCCTTTGTCTCGCTGTCCGTCCTTCGGCTCGTCCCCAGATTCCTCCGGCGGCCCAAACTCCTCCGGCCACGCGCCCCCGAGGGCTCGGTAGAGCTGGACCCGATAGGACACGAGCTGTCGCCGAGACGCGATGAGTTGAAGCTCTGAGAGCTGACGAGTGGCGAGTGCGGTCAACACGGGGAGGAAGTCACTGAGCCCCGCGCGATAGCGATCACGCGTCGCCTCTAGGGTAATGCCTGCAAGACGAAACTCGTCCTCAAGAAACTGGATCCTCAAGCGCTCCTGACGCTCGAGCACGAGAGCACCTTCGACTTCGGAGATCGCTGTAATGACGGTTTCGGCGTAGCGCTCGACCAGCTCTTGGACGATCTCCCGCTGTTGCTTGATCACTGACTGGTCGAGAAGCCCGTCGAACAGGGGGACGATGTAGTTGGCACTCATCGACCACGTGAAGCCGTTGGCGAAGTTGGTCACGCCCACGGGCAAGGGCGGCCCGTCAGGGTTGTTTGGGTCTTCGATCAGCTCGGTCCCATCCGCGCGGAGCCAGGTGTAACCCGGTGTCACGTCCACCACCACGGACCCGAGACGTTCGCTCAGAGCGGCGGCAAGACGGCGATCTTGCGCTCGCACGCGGTGCTCCGCGGCTCGTATGTCAGGCCGGCTCTTGAGCAGGGTCGCGGGGGCTTCCACATCGGGGGTCGGGCCGATATCCGGTAGGGTCCTGTCGTCGAGTGGGAAAGAGCGCCCTGGTGCCTCGCCGAGAAGCACCGAGAGCCGCTGATCCGTGAGGTCGATCTGCGCCTCCGAGACGGCGAGGAGGGCGCGTTGGCTTGCCACCCGCTGACGCTGTTGATGGACATCGACTGCCGAGTTCAGGCCCTCGCGGTAGCGGAGCTCGACCAGCTCGAGGAATCGTAAATCGGTGTCCAGTTGGGTGGTGACGACGGCGACCTCGATGCGCGCGTTGATCGCGTCGAACCAAGCTTCCGCGACCTCGGCGGAGATGGAGATCGCCAGGGCATCCTGATCGAGCGCCGCGGCTTTCGCATCGAGTTTCGCGCCCTGATGCTCGCGGGCCCAGCGGGCGAACATGTCGATCTCGTAGGAGACCGGCACCGACCCGGTGGCCTGGCGAGTCTTGAAGTCGCCGAATGCGAAGATGCCCTTGCCCATCTCGTACCTGCCGTTCAGCCCCACCTGAGGCATGCGCGCAGCGCGTACCTGATCTGCGAGGTACTTCGACTGGTTCACCCGGGCCCACCCCGCGCGCACCGACTGGTTCCGCCGGAGCGCTTCCTCAATCAGCTGGCTGAGGGTGGGGTCCCCCATCGTCCGCCACCAACGCGCGTCGCGAATCTGTCCGACTTCAGGGGTCGGTGGCGGCGCCTCTTGCCCCTCCGTGTAGGCTTCGGGAACGACCAGCGGCGGTGGAACGACCTCGTCCTTGTCGAAGTTGTGGGTGCACCCAACGGCCAGCATCGCAAAGGACAAGGCGACTCTCTTGGACAGCATCAAGCTTGCTCCTTTCCACCGAGCGCACGTGCCATAGCATCGATATGTAGGTCCACCACCTGGTCGAGGTCCACGGGGACGGGGATCCTTTGTGAGATACTCTCTTTGTTCAGGTCGATCAGGATGACGCCCAGCATGCTCGACCAGAGCTGGACGGCGTGCGGGAGCGGTTCGATGTCCGTACGAACGCTCCCGTCCTGTTGGCCGCGCTCGATGGCGACGACGGCGTGTTGCAGAACTTCGCCCACTCGCTGCTGGTACGAGCGAAAGGCTTCGGTGCCGTCGTCGAGCTTCTCGCCAGCGCTCAGCCAGGTGAGCGCGAACCGAAAGTGCTGGGGGTTTTCCCGGGTGAACTCGCAGTAGCTTTCGAGCACCCGTCGCGCCGCGTCGAGCCCGGACCGCGCGTCGGCCACGTGGGCTTCGAGAAGCGGGATGAAGTCACCGATCAGGCGCGCAGCGACGCCGGCGCAAAGCTCCTGCTTGTTCTGAAAGTAGAGGTAGAGGGTGCCTTTGCTGAGCTCGGCGGCGTCGGCCACGGCGTCCATCCGAAGGGCCTCGTAACCGACGTTGGCGGTGAGCTCTTCGGCCGCGTCGAGGATGGCCTCGCGCCGCGCCACACGCTCTCGCTCCCGCCGTTCTGCAACCGCCACGTACTCTCCTTAGGGCCAAAATGACCATTGGTCAGTGCCTGACTAGGAGTTAGCAAACCAGGGAATCGGTCGGTAGGGCTAGGCTGTAGAGACTCGTAGAGCAATACTAAAAATACTACAATTTCAATAATTTAGAGGTCCTGAAAAAGAACGTCAGCCCGACGCGTGGTGGGAGATCTCGGATTCGAACCGAGGACCGTCGCCGTGTAAAGACGCTGCGCTAGCCACTGCGCCAATCTCCCGAGGTCGCAGCCTTTAGCACACTGGTGGCGCCTAGCACCTCTGTGCGCAGCGTACGGTGGCGCTACTGGCGAGCGCCAGGCGCGTCGACCGTAGGTTCTGGCACGTCGCCTTGTTCAGGGTCGTCCGGGGTGATCATTCGGCCTTCCCGATACTCCACGGGGCGGACGGCATGTTCGCCGAATAGCGCGTCGGGGTCGCTCAGAACCAGTGCTTCGCGGAGAACCTGGTCCATGTGCTCGACCAACACGATCCTCAGTGCGTTGAGCACGCGCCGTGGGATCTCCTTGAGGTCTTTCTGGTTCTCCTTCGGAATCAGAACGACTTGGATCTCAGCGCGGTGCGCGGCGAGCAGTTTTTCCTTCAGGCCGCCGATCGGCATGATGCGGCCGCGTAGGGTGATCTCGCCCGTCATCGCGACCGTCTTGCGGACCGGGATCTTCAGCAGCGCGCTCGCAATGCTCGTCGCCATGGTGATACCGGCACTCGGCCCGTCCTTCGGAACGAAGTTGGGGAAGTGAACGTGCACGTCGTAGCGGGAGTGAAAGTCCTCTTCGAGGCCGAGAACCTTTTGCCGAGAGCGGATGTAGCTCATCGCCGCTTGCGCCGACTCTTGCATTCCCTTCTCGAGGAGGCCGGTGATGTGGAGCTTGCCCTTTCCAGGAACAACGGCGACCTCGCACTCGAGGATCGAACCACCAAAGGCATTGACGGCGAGCCCGTTGGTCAGACCGACGTGGTCCTTTTCGTTGGTCTTGTCGGGGCGGTACTTCGGCACGCCGAGGTAGTCGGCGACGTCTTTCGCTTCGACGCGATAGGTCTTGGTCCTCGCCTCGTCGCCGTCCTTCAGGACCTGCCGGGCGATCTTTCGGCACACGCTTCCGATCTCGCGTTCGAGGTTACGAACCCCGCTCTCCATCGTGTAGTAGTGGACGATCTGCCGAATGGCGTTCTCGGTCACTTCGACTTCGATGTCGGTGAGGCCGGCGTTCTCGCGTTGGCGTGGCACCAAGTAGCGCATCGCGATGTTGAGCTTCTCGAACTCGGTGTAGCCGCTGATCTCGAGGATCTCCATCCGGTCGCGAAGGGGTAGCGGGATGCCACCGAGTGTGTTCGCGGTCGTGATGAACATCACGTCGGAGAGGTCGTAGTCGAGATCGAGGTAGTGGTCGTTGAAGCTGTGGTTCTGCTCCGGGTCGAGTACCTCGAGGAGCGCCGAAGCCGGGTCGCCTCGAAAGTCGGACGACATCTTGTCGATCTCGTCGAGCAAGAACACCGGGTTGTTGGCGCCGACCTTCCGAAGCGACTGAATCAAACGGCCGGGAAGGGCGCCGATGTACGTTCGGCGATGGCCTCGGATCTCGGCCTCGTCGCGAACTCCACCAAGAGACAACCGAACGAACTCTCGGCCGGTCGACCGTGCGATGCTCCGCGCGAGCGAGGTCTTGCCCACACCAGGTGGCCCGACGAGGCAAAGCACAGGGCCCTTGAGCTTCTGCACGAGCGCCTGCACGGCGAGGTATTCGACGATTCTTTCCTTCGGCTTTTTGAGCCCGTAGTGATCCTCGTCGAGGATCTGCTCGGCGCCGTCGATGTCGTAGTTCTCTTCGGTCTTGTCACCCCAGGGGAGCGCCAGCACCCAGTCGATGTAGTTGCGGATGACCGTCGCCTCGGCGCTCATCGGCTGCATCATCTTGAGTTTCTTGAGCTCTTTGCGCGTCTTGAGATGCGCTTCCTTGGTGAGCTTCTTCTGCTTGAGCTGTGCTTCGAGCTCTTGAATCTCGCTCTTGAACTCGTCGCGCTCGCCGAGCTCCTTCTGAATCGCCTGCATCTGCTCGTTGAGGTAGTACTCCTTTTGCGTCTTCTCCATTTGCTTCTTCACGCGAGAGCGGATCTTCTTCTCCACCTGGAGGATCTCGATCTCTGCGTTCATGAGCTGGAACAAACGCTCGAGGCGCTTTGCAGGGTCGACCGTCTCGAGAATCTCTTGGCGGTCTGAGAGCTTGATGCTCGTGAGATGCACTACGACGGTGTCGGCCAGTTTCGACGGGTCGTCGATCGTCTGCACCGTCATCAGCATCTCTGGCGCGATACGCTTGTTGAGCTTGGCGTACACATCGAACGCCGACTGCACCGAACGAATGAGCGCCTCGACTTCGACGTTGGCCGCGTAGATCTCCTCGACTGGCTCGGTTGCGCAAAGGAAGTACTCGTCGTTGGGAAGGAACCGCGTGATCCGGGCACGACGCTTGCCTTCCACCAAGACCTTGACGGTGCCGTCCGGGAGACGAAGGAGCTGGATGATCGTTCCGATGGTCCCGACTTCGAAGATGTCTTCGGGGGTTGGGTCGTTGGTCTTGGCCTTCTTCTGTGCCGCCAACAGGATCTCTTTGTCCTGCCCCATCGCTTCTTCGAGCGCGTTGATCGACTTCTCGCGACCGACGAACAGTGGAACCACCATGTGTGGAAACACGATGATGTCGCGCAAGGGAAGAAGAGGAAAAGCGTCGCCGCCTACGGCACTGGCGCCTTGGCCGTTTTCGTCGTTGTCGTTTCGGTGGAAGAACATCAATCTACTCGGTGCCCACGGAGGGCAAAAGGGTTCGCGGCCGAAGCCGCATCAGGCGAGCTCCGCCTCTTCCTTTTCGTAGACGATGAGCGGCTTCTCGCCGGAGGCAATCACTTCTTCATTGACGACGACTTCGCGGATGTCGGCCTGTGACGGCACGTCATACATGATGTCGAGCATCGACTTTTCCATGATGGCGCGGAGACCGCGCGCACCTGCGTTCCGCTTCAGAGCCTGGCGCGCCACGGCATGCAACGCGCCTTGAGCAAACTTCAGCTTCACGCCATCCATCTCGAAAAGCTTCTGGTACTGCTTGACCAGGGCATTTTTGGGCTTGGTGAGGATGTCGACCAAGGCATCCTCGTTGAGCTCGTGCAGGGTCGCGATGACCGGCAGGCGACCGATAAACTCGGGAATGAGCCCCGCACGAAGCAGATCCTCGGGCTCGATGCGCTCGAGGAGTGCGCCGATCTTCTTGTCGCGGCGCGAGGGAATGTCGGCACCGAACCCAAGCGTTCGCTCGCCGATTCGGCGTTCGATGACCTCGTCGAGGCCGACGAAGGCGCCGCCGCAAATGAACAAGATGTTCCCCGTGTCGATCTGGAGGAAGTCTTGTTGCGGGTGCTTACGCCCTCCCTTGGGCGGGACGTTGGCCACGGTGCCTTCGATGATCTTCAGGAGCGCTTGCTGCACGCCTTCGCCGCTTACGTCTCTCGTGATCGACGGGTTGTCGCCTTTGCGCGCGACTTTGTCGATCTCGTCGATGTAGACGATACCGCGCTGCGCGCGCTCGACGTCGTGGTCGGCGTTCTGCAGGAGTTGAACGATGATGTTCTCGACGTCTTCGCCGACGTAGCCAGCCTCGGTGAGCGTGGTCGCGTCCGCGATGGCGAACGGTACGTTGAGGATGCGTGCGAGCGTTTGCGCGAGGAGCGTCTTGCCGGAACCCGTCGGCCCGAGAAGAAGGATGTTCGACTTCTGAAGCTCGACGTCGTCGGTGGCGACCTTGGAATCGATCCGCTTGTAGTGGTTGTGCACCGCGACGGAGAGGATCTTTTTCGCGCGCTCTTGTCCGATCACATACTCGTCGAGGATCTCTTTGATCTCGGCGGGCTTGGGAAGTGGCGTGGTCGTCGTGAGCGATTCTTCGCGTTCGACCTCTTCGGCGATGATGTCGTTGCAGAGGCCGATGCACTCATCGCAGATGTAGACCGTCGGGCCGGCGATGAGCTTTTTGACCTCCTTCTGGGACTTCCCACAGAAGGAACATTGAAGGTTGCCGTGTCCGTCGTCTCGCCTGCGATCCACCATATACCTGCTCCGGTGAGTCTAGCGTCCTGCCTCGGCTACGGCAAGGACCTCGCGACGCGCTCGCCCTGCGTTTTGCAGTTTATTCGTCCGGCTGTGCTGCGATCACATCGTCGATGAGGCCGTACTCTTTGGCCTCCTCGGCCGAGAGATAGCGATCGCGCTCGGTGTCTTCCTTAATACGGTCACGACTCTGACCTGTATGGTTGGCCAGGATCGTGTTCATTTGTTCACGAAGCTTCAGGATCTCGCGCGCGTGAATCTCGATGTCCGTCGCTTGCCCACGAATTCCGCCGAGAGGCTGGTGGATCATGATGCGGCTGTTTGGCAGACACTTGCGCATCCCCTGTGTCCCTGACGCCAAGATCCACGCGGCCATCGACGCTGCCTGACCAAGGCACACGGTTGAAACCGGTGAACGAACATACTGCATCGTGTCGTAAATCGCGAGCCCGGCTGTAATCGAACCGCCTGGGCTATTGATGTACAAGGTGATCTCTTTGTCGGGATCATCACTTTCCAGGAACAACATTTGCGCGATGATCGCATTGGCCACGTCGTCGTTGACCTCGGTCCCCAAGAAGATGATGCGGTCTTTGAGCAGGCGGCTGAAGATGTCCCATTGGCGTTCGCCGCGATGCGTCGTTTCGACGACCCACGGCATGTACATCTGCGCCTTCGTTGGCTCCGTCATCCTTCTTCCCCTTCTGCCGACCCTTCTTCCCCTCCTGCCACGGAGTGTTCCTCCGAATCGCTTGCAGGTTCTTCGGGCGCCGGCGGCTCCCCCTCCTTGATATTGGCGCGCTCCGTCAGAAAAGCCATCACCTTTTCTTCGAGGAGCTGCGATTCGAGTGCTTCCCGCTGCTGTTCTTGGTAGTCGGCTTTGACCTTGGCGACGTGCTTGCCCGTCTGGTCCGCGATCTCCTGGAACTTGGCGTTGATGTCAGCTTCGGTGACTTCGATGCCTTCTTGCCGGGCCAGGGTCCCAAGGAGAATGCCCGCCTGCACCCGACGCTGTGCGCGTGCTTCGAGTCCGGAGAAGTAGTCAGCCCCAGGTGCGCCGGCTTGGCCGGTCATCTGCATCAGCTGAGCCATCTCATACATCATCATTTGCTGCTGCTGTTGCACCATCGACGGCGGCACCGGGATGTCGTTTTGCTCGATCAAACTCGTGACGAGCTGCTCTTTGACTTCGGCATCGACTCGCTGTTTCAAGCTCTGTTCGAGGCCTTCGCGGATCTTCAGCCGGAGTTCGAGGAGGGTTTCGTAGTCGCCGCAGTCTTTGGCGAACTCGTCATCGACTTCCGGAAGAAGCTTCTCGTGCAGTGCCTTCACCGAGAGTGCGAACGCTGCAGTCTTGCCGCGTAGGTCTTCGTTGGGGTGATCGTCTTCGAAAGAGATCTCGATGGTCTTCTCGGCACCCGGTTCGACGCCAACGAGGCCCTCTTTGAGCTCGGGCAGCAAGTTCTCGTCGGCAAGCTCGACCTGGCGCCCTTCGGCACCCATCTCTTCCTTGACCTCGCCGTCGATCGACACGGTGTAGTCGATCGTGACCAAGTCGCCCTCGGCCGAAGGTCGCATTGGGTCGGGCGCTTGAATCTCGGCGTGCTGGTTTCTGAGGCGTTCGACTTCGGCGTCGACGTCTTCGTTGGGCACCTCGATGGGGCGCTCCCAAGCTTCGATCCCTTCGGTCGTGACGTCGTCGATCTTGGGGCGGACCTCGACCTTCGCGCTGAAGGTAAGCGGCTTGCCTTGCTGTAGCTTCGGCGCCTCCTCCATCTCCGGCTGGGCGACGATGTGAAGCTCGTGCTCTTGCACGGCTTGCATCAGCCCTTGCTCGACGAGTGTGCCCGTGACCTGCGCCTTGACCTGCGGCCCGTAGACCTGTTTCACGACGTCCTTCGGAACTTTGCCGGGACGAAAGCCGCGCACGCGAGCGGTCTTGCCGATCTCACGATAGGTGTCGTTGAGGTCCTTCTGGATGCGCTCCCAAGGGACCTCGATGGTCACCTCGAACAGGACCGGGCTGATCTCGCGAATTTCAGACTGCATAGGGGGCCCTTTGGGCGAACCGAAGGCGGTTCGTACTGCTCAGTCCCAGGGGCGTCAAGGGGCTGCCTTGACCGCCGCTTGCTCCCGATGGAGCTCGACGAGCTCGATGCCGAGCGCCTGCGAAACCTCGAAAATGCGTTCGTCTCGGTAAAATTCCTCGAAGACGATTCGACTGATGCCGGCGTTGCAGATCGCCTTGAAGCACTGCCAGCAGGGAGACGCGGTCACGTAGATCGAGGCGCCGTCGATCCTGGACCCGTTCTTGGCCGCTTGGATGATCGCGTTGATCTCGGCGTGGATGGTTCGGACGCAGTGACCGTCTTCCATCATGTGTCCGGCGTCGTCGCAGTGCGGCAGGCCGCGGACCGAGCCGTTGTACCCCGTCGAGAGGATCGTTTTGTCCCGCACGATCACCGCGCCTACGTGCTTGCGCGGGCAGGTCGACCTCGCCGCGACGACGGTGGCGATGTCCATGAAATATTCTTCCCAAGAGGCGCGACTCACGCCCGGTTCCTAGCCTGGGGTTCGACCGGCGACAACCTCTCAGCGGACGCCGCTCGGCGGTGGCGGCGCGGCGTTGACACCCTCGGCGAACCGCTGGAAGGCGCGTCGGACCGGCTTGTGGAGCCCGGGGGGCAGATCGCGCACGATCAGGAGCGCGCGGCCGCGTCGCTCCGTCAGTGAGGTTGGACGCCTGGGCGCAACTCGCTTGGCGGCCTTGGTCGCGACGA
This sequence comes from Myxococcota bacterium, assembly GCA_039030295.1. Taxonomy (GTDB): domain Bacteria; phylum Myxococcota_A; class Polyangia; order Polyangiales; family Houyiibacteriaceae; genus SG8-38. Next base: position 9,485 of record JBCCEK010000082.1, read on the forward strand.
TGGCCTCTTGTTCCGTATCCCAGGTGGTCCACCAGATGGCGACGGTGTCGTCCCCGCGGGCAAAGATGGCCACCTGGTCGCCTGCCCACCCTCTGGCCGCCACCTCGTTCGTGCCCGACTCCAGGCCCTGCCCGAAGTAGACCGCGATCTCGAGCTCGCCCAAGGTATCTTCTGCGATGCGTTCGTAGCCCGCGTCGATGAGCGCTGGGATGTCGGGAACCCGGACCCCCTCAGCCGGCTCGCCGTCGAGGTACTTCTGCGGATGAAGGACCTGCTCCGTCGTGGTCGGGGGCCGTCGATGAGCGCGGTTGACCGAAGGCCAGCCACCGACTGAATGGACCTTGGCGACGAACTGGAGACCCCGAAGGTAGGGCGCGACCAACGTGACCCTCACGATCGCGGGAGCGCCGTCGAGCTTCTCGCCTTGGACGAACGCGTCGGCGTCGATGAAGCCACCCATCTGTTCGATGCCGCGCGTGGCGGCCGAGAGCGGGATCCCCTGACCGCGTAGGGTGTTCGCCAGCATGGCCAAGGTTGCGTCGCCCTCGATGACCGCCCGAAACGCGTTGTCGGCGTCGGCGGTGCGCTCGACGTCGTAAGACTCGCTCAGTCCAAGCCGCTGGTCTTGGAGCGCGTGCACCAACTCGTGGACGAGGACGAGTCGCGCTTCTTCGATTTCGGTGGGCTCCGAGCCGCCCGCGAGGCCGGCGATGACGTCGTCGCGGATCACGAGTCGCTGGGCGTCTGGATCGTAGTAACCGATGACCTGCTCGGCGAGAACATCGGAGAACATCTGCTCGAGGTCTGCACTCGGGTCGACCAAGCCGAGTGCGCCATAGAGTTTTCGCGCCCGTTCAAGCTCTTCAGGTTCAACCTGTTCCCGGAGGCTTTCGCCGATCGCGGTCTCGTCCTCGACTTCGATGGTGATCGCTTCGTTGAAGCGAAGTTGGCGGACGCTTTCGGCGGCGTGCGCGAGTCGCTCGATCGCGGCGCGTTCTCGCGGTGTCGCGGGTCGCGTGTTGCCAGACGTTGCGCCTTCGGTTTCGCTCCCTCTGGTGTCAGGCGTCTCGCGCGGCGGAGGCTCTTCCGTGATTGCGGCGGGGGCGACCTCTGGCGGCGCCACGACGGTCGCCGGCGCACCGCAAGCAATGGCGGCGGCCAAGACGAGAAGGATCCAGGCGCGCATCACGACTCGTCCCCGAGGATGATCCGCACCAGCGGCTTCTTCCGGAACACGTGAAAGAGGAAGCCACGGGCCGCGTCTCCAATGACCCCCTCTGCCTGCTCGACATCGTCGGTGTCGAGGTTCGCGAGCCTCGAACGCAGGTGCGCCGCGATCCGTCGCTCGAGCTCGGGTCGTTCTCGGTGCCCGACGACCGCTTCCGAGATGACCCGAAGCGACCGCCCAACCCGGTCCCCGTCGGTCGAGACCAGGATCGTGACGAGGCCCCCAGCCGCCATCGCCCGCCGATCCTCCATGACGCCAGGGGCGAGGGGGACCATCCTTTCGACGTAGACGCGTCCGACCCGGACCTGGTCGGTGACCTCCAAGCGGTCGCGCGTGACCTCCAGTACGTCGCCGTTGCCGATCAACTCGATCTCCGATACGCCCGCGTCTCGCGCGAGTTCGGCGTGTCGCTGTCGATGGTGATGCGTTCCGTGGACCGGGACGAACGCCTTGGGGCGAACCAGGTCGATCATCGCCCGCTGTTCATCGCGACTGCCGTGGCCGCTGGCGTGGACTTCGGGGTGCGAGTGGCGCGTGATCACTCGGATGCCTCTGCGTTCGAACCGATCGATCACGTCGAACACCGCGCGCTCGTTGCCGGGGATGATTCGTGACGAGAACACAACCATGTCCCCAGCATCCAATCGAAGGTGCGTATGTTCGTCGCGCGCGAGACGTGTGAGCGAAGCACCGGGTTCCCCTTGCGTTCCGCCCGCGACGATCATGACGCGGTCGCGGGGAAGGGTGGCGGCCTCCTCGATCGACACGAGCAGAGAGTCGACCCCCGACACGTACGAGAGTTGACGCGCCACCTCGGTGTGCTTCTGGACCGACATCCCCAGTAGGCAAACTTTGCGGCCGTGTGCACGGGCCGTCTCGAAGGCTGCGCGCAGTCGAAACACGTTCGATGAGAAGGTCGCGATCAGGACCCGTTCGGGTGCGGCGGCGACGCAGGTTTCGATCCCTGAAGCGGCGGTGCTCTCGAGTCCGGAACGCCCCTCGACGTCGGCGCCCGTCGAGTCACTCAACAGGAGGCGCACGCCCTGCCGGGCCGCCCGCTCGAGCCTGTCGTGGTCGAACCGCTGGCCGGGCGAGGGCTCGCTCTCGATCTTGAAGTCGCCCGTGTGAACGACGGTGCCGACAGGCGTATCCAAGATGAGCCCGGTGGCGTCCGCGATCGAATGATGCACGGCGAACCGTTCGATTCGAAACGGCCCGATCTCAAAGGAATGCCCAACCTCGGTGACGCGGACGTCGATCCCTTCGATCCGGTGCTCCGCGAGCCGGTCTTCGATCAACGCCGCGGCGTAGGGCGGGGCGTACACCGGCACGCGCGACCGTTTCAGAAAGTAAGGGAGCCCGCCGATGTGGTCCTCGTGTCCATGCGTGACGACGACCGCGCTCACGCGGTTGGCCGGATCGTGGAGCCAACTGAAGTCCGGGTGCATCATGTCCGCGCCCGATTCGTCCGTGAACCCAACCCCGCAGTCGATCGCGATCGAGGCGTCGTCGAGCGCCAGGGCGGCGCAGTTCATGCCGACCTCACTGAGGCCGCCGAGAGGGATGAAGCGCAATCGGTGGGTCACTGGACTCTAGGGTGCCGGGCTAGAGGTGGGCGGGCGGTGGGTCAAGGAGACAATTGCCTCGTTGACCCGCGTGTTTGCGCCGTGCTACGCCCCGGACCGCACGAGTTCATGCGCCGTTTCTTAGCGATTATTGGGGTAGTTTGCCTTTGGGCGGCTGGGGTGACGGCACAGGATGAGGTCGTTGCCGAGGACTCCGAAGAGGAGGTCGATGTCGAGGTCGACTCCGTGGAGGGCCCGCCCCCTCAACTCCGTGCCCCGACGTTCGAAGGCCTCGACCTGCCCGAGCAAGAGGCCATCGTCGAGACGACCGAAGAGGTCGAGGTCTACGAGCCCGATGAGTTCGACTTCGAATCCGAGGAAGAAATGGCCGCGGAAGACGCGGAATTGCTGGGTTTCGCCGAGCCCCCCGCATCCGACCCGACGCTCGCCTCGTGGACGAATCCAAGGCCTGTGTTCTCCCTGAACGGATACTTCCGGGTTCGGGGCCTGATGCAGAACCGATTCAACCTCAATCGGCTGCCGCTCGATCGACTCACCGGCGAACCCTTCGGGCGGCAGATCGGCATCGATGCCGGGCAAGATGACCAGGGGGTCCTTCCGGCCGGCGGGTGCACGGGCCCCCCCGCATCCCCGGCTACCCAGGATCAACGCTGCCCCGGCAGCCGGAGCATTCGGTTCGCCAACATGCGGCTTCGCCTCCAGCCGACCCTGGCCCTCGGCGACAACATTCGCCTCCACATGATGTTCGACGCGTTCGACAACATCGTGCTCGGCTCGACCCCGGACGTCCGCGCCGTCAACGCTGCCGGACAGGTACCGGGTCGTGTACCTGGCGTGCCGGTCGACAGCCTGACCCTGACTCAGTCAGCGCCCGAAGGCTTCCGAAACACCGTGGGGGACTACCTCGTCGTCCGCCGCGCATGGGGCGAAATCACCAACAGCACCATCGGTCAACTCCGCTTTGGCCGCATGGGCCACCAGTGGGGGCTAGGGATGCTGTGGAACGCTGGCGAGGGCACGAACATCCTCGATACCGATCTCGACTCCGACTTCCAGAACGAGATCGACCGCATTCAGTTGATCGCCAAGTTCAAGGGCATCTTCTTCGGCGTGTCCTGGGACTTCGTCAATCAGGGCTTCGTGGTCGACGACGTCGCCGACGTCCAAGGCATCCCGCGAGACGGCACCCGCGAAGACGACACTCGGCAGTGGAGCTTCTTGATCGCGCGACGCCTCGACCCCATCGAACAGGAGAAGCGCCTCCGACAGGGCAAGTGGGTGTTCGCGACGGGCGCGTATTACATCTACCGGACCCAGTTCTTGTCGACGTCGACGGCACCGCTCTTCGGATCCCCAGAAGCGATCGAAGCGTCGTTCGTGCGACGCGACGCCAAGGTCCACATTCCCGACGTGTTCGTGGAGGCCAAGTGGAAGACGCTCACCCTCCGTCTCGAAATCGCCGGCGTCCTCGGCAAGATCCAGAACATCTCTCCGGGCGAGTTTCCGCCGACCGCGGACGACGAGCCTTTCAAGCTCCGCGAGTTCGGGTTTGCCGGTGAGTTCGAGTATCGGTTCCTCAACAGGAAGCTCGGCGTCTATCTGAAAGGCGGTGGCGCCTCCGGCGACCCAGACGTGGTCGGGTTGTCGCAGTACGAGGACTTGGTCACTCAACCGGTCGGCAAGAAGACCATCAGCACGTTTTCGTTCAACCCCGACTACCGCATCGACCTGATCCTGTTCCGAGAGATCCTCGGCCGGATCTCGGGAGCGTATTACGTCGCGCCTGCGATCAGCTACGACGTGATTCGAACCGATTTCGGGCGCGTCTTCGGCGCCCGGTTCGACTTCATTTACAGCCGCGCCATGTTCGAGCAACAGACCTACTCGTCGCAACCGAACCTCGGCGCTGAGATCGATCTGTCTCTCTATTACCGCACCGAGGATGGGCCGAGCTTCAAAGACGGCTTCTACGCAGCGTTCCAATACGGCGTATTGTTCCCTCTGAACGGCCTCAAGTACCTCGAGGTCGACGGCGTCCGGGAACCGGGCGGCGAGGACATCAGCATCGGCAACGCCCAAACATGGCGCCTCATCCTGGGCGTCCAGTTCTAAAACCGCGCTCACCCCAAAAGGACAGGCCGCGTCTTGTTTTGGAAGCCGCTCGCTTCGTTTCTAGCGTTCGAGGAGGGCTTCTGCTTTGGCGGCGACGCGCCACTGGCGGCAGCCCTCGGCGAGGACGATTCCCCTAAGCTCCGCAAGCGCCTGCTGCAGTTCGTCGTTGACGATCATGTAGTCGAAGAATGGGTAGTGCTCGATCTCTTCGCGCGCTTTTTCGAAACGACGGCGCCGGGAGTCTGCGTCGTCGGAGCCTCGCCCATCGAGGCGCCGCCGAAGCTCCGCCATCGACGGCGGTAGAATGAAGACACCGACCGCTTCGGGGAACTTCTCTTTGATCTGTCGTGCACCTTGGTAGTCGACGTCGAACAGCAACCCGTGTTTGCCATCCGCGCGAGCGCGGGCGATTTCGGTCACGCTGGTCCCATAGAGGTTCCCGTGCACCTCAGCCCACTCTGCAAACGACCCCTCGTCGATCAGCGACCGAAACCCGCTCTCGTCGACGAAGTGGTAGTCTTGGCCGTCGACTTCGTTGGCGCGTGGCGCGCGTGTGGTGTGCGAGACGCTGAATCGGAGTTCCGGAAACTCCTGCAGCAGTCGATGCGTGAGCGTTGTCTTCCCTGCACCTGAGGGCGAGCTGATGATCAACAGGATCAGGTCGGGGTCGGTGGAGGCGGAACCACTCATGAGAGCACCGTTCTCGAGGACCTACCGTTTCCTGAGATCGATTTAAAGGACATTCTGTGCCTGCTCGCGCATTTGTTCGACCCCGGCCTTGAGTGCAATGACCTGGGTCGTAATCGCCCCGTCCTGGATCTTCGAGCCGATCGTGTTCACCTCGCGGCCGATCTCCTGCAGCAGGAAGTCCATTCGCTTCCCCACAGGACTCTCGGAATGGCCAAGGAGTTCACGCATCTGAGTTCCGTGCGACCGCAGGCGCGCGAGTTCCTCCGAGATGTCGGTGCGGTCCGCGACGATCGCGATCTCCTGCTCCAGCCGTCCAGGTTCCAGCTCGGCGTCGACGTCGGCGAGTAGGGCGGTCACCCGATCGCGGAGGCGTTCCCGCCGTCCCTCGATCAGCGCCGGGACCTGTCGTTCAACCTCCTCGGCGCCCCGTTCGAAGGCGTCGACGAGCTGCCCGAGTTCTTCCCGGAGCGCGTCCCCTTCACGCTGTCGCATCGCTTGGACGGCTTCGCACGCGGTCTTGGTCGCCACGGTCAACGCCCGCTGGAGCTCATCCTCATCGAGGCTTCGAGTCGCGGTGAAGAGGTCCGGGACGTTTGCCAAGAGCCCGAGGGGAAGAGGATCCGACGGGCTCAGTGCGTCTCGGAGCGAACGGAGTTGTTCGAACGCGTCGCGCGCGCGGTCGATATCGAGCGCCGGAGGTGGGAGCGTCTGTCCTTCGAACCTAGCGGTCGCGTCGACCCGTCCCCGTTCGAGGCGCTCGCGGATCACGCGTTCGACGACAGGCGTGGCGCTTTGAATCCGAGCGGGCAGTCGCACGCGCGCATCGAGGTAGCGATGGTTGACGGCGCGCAAATCGATCAGGACGTGTCCGCCGCCGAGCGTCGCTCGGCCACTTCCGTATCCGGTCATGCTCTGCATCGGACGCCTATTCGAGCCCGCGCTTACGCTTGATCTGGTCCATCACTTTGGCGTACTCGACTTCGAACGCCGCGGTGCCGTCCTGGAGGTTCCGGATCTTGGAGCGCACCTCGGCGTCGAGCCCGGTCTCGACCTCCATGTGCCGACGAAGCACCGGCGTGATCTTCTTTCGCAAGACCACATCTTCGGCGTAGATCTCCACGACGTTACCGCTGTGGAACAGCATGTTGAGGAGCTGGTCGACCAAGTAGGGAAGGATCTCGTCCTGCTGGGGGAACCCCATCTCCTTGGCGAGTCGCTGCCGAACCCGACCAAGCTTGGAGTAACCGAGGCCCTCCTTCTCCATTTGGTCCTTGGCCTCGTCCACCATTTGCCGCTCCCGCCGAACGAACTCTTTGAGGACGGCTTCCAGATCGAGCCGAACCTCGGCCTCATCTTCGACCTCGATGTCGCCGTTCGTGGTGAGGTCCCTCACCAAATCGTCGACGATCGGGCTGATTTTTCCTGAGTAAAGTCGCATGCTTGCAGATCGCCCTCGGAGGGTTACCGGACCCCCACCGGTCGGGCCGACCCTAGCGAAGGCGAGGGTTCCGGTCAACACGCGTAAATCTCAGCTTCAGTTATATTTGTGAAACTACGCCTTGACGGTAATCCTGTCATTGTGCACCATACCGTTAAGGCTGTAAGTATGGATTCCAACGCTCCTGCACTTCAAAACGGCTCCGGCGCACGACGCTTGCGAACGACGGAAGAGCGTCGAACTCGCATCCTCGCGCGGTGCCGCGTGTTCGAGGCGCTGAGCGACGACCTCAGAGAGCGGGTCCTCGACGGCAGCGCGCTGGTCGATGCCGATCGACGCGAATCACTCTGCATGCCCAGCGATCCTGCGATCTTCGTCATCGGGAGCGGACGCGTACGACGAGTACGGCGGACCCCCGAGCGCGAATTGACGCTTGGATACTACGGACCGGGAGATCTCGTGGGGGAGATGTCCTTGGTGGATCCCGAGGCACGCCTCGAAACGGTCGTACTGGACTATGTGGAAGCGCTCCGCATCCCGCCGCGCCTGGTGAAGATGGTGATGAGCGAGGACGTCGAGTTCGCTTCCGCGATGCATCGTTTGATGGGCGAGCGGCGGCTGATGGCCGAGCGGCGAATCGATGCACTTCTGACCCGCAGCGTGGAGTCGCGGGTCGCAGAGTTTCTTCTCGATGCATCTTCGAGACATGGAATCCCGGACTCTAGGGGAATCTTGATCGGCGTGAAGTTCACCCATCAAGAGATCGCGAGCTATGTGGGCTCGACCCGGGAAACCGTCACCCTGGTACTCGGCGCGTTCAAACGAGGGGGGCTGATCGCAACCGATCACCGTCGCGTCGTCATCCGGGACGTCTCAGGACTGCGAAAGAGGGTCTAACTAGGGGGAGTCGTCTGCACG
>JBCCEK010000083.1:0-17294 GCA_039030295.1 Myxococcota bacterium
GAGAACGCACTCGAACACCGGGTGTCGGTCCTGTGCGGGGGGCCGGGCACGGGCAAGACGACGACGGTCGCCGCCATCGCGGCCTTCTTGGTCGAGAGCCACCGACGAGGTGGCCGGTTCGATCCCAAGGTCTTGCTCCTCGCGCCAACGGGCAAAGCCGCCGGCCGCCTCGGCGGGGCTGTGGTCCGCGCCAAAGCGATGCTCGACGCCGACGAAAAGGTCTTGGCCTGCATCCCGGACGAGGCCACGACCCTGCATCGCGCACTCGGGATGCGGCGCCAGGGGCTGTCGTTTCGTCGCGGCCCCGACCTCCCACTCGACGCGGACCTCGTGATCGTCGACGAGGCCTCGATGGTCGACCTCTCGCTCATGCGCCAGTTGTTGATCTCGATCGGCCCGAACGCGACGTTGTTGATCGTGGGCGATCCGGACCAGCTGAGCTCAGTCGAAGCCGGGTCGGTCTTGAGGGATCTCGTCCGAGCCGACGCCGAAACGTGGTGGAAGGGGCACGTCACCACGCTGACGACGACCTATCGGTACGACCGTGCCGCCGCTCTCGGCCGGCTGGTGGGCGCGGTGCGCTCCGGTGACATCGCGTCGGTGCACGCGCTGCTCGAGGTGCATCCTACGGACGTCGCCCTCGGGGACGTGAACGAACTCGACACCGAGCTCGACGATGCGGCTCGCCGATGGGCTCACATCCTCGAGCCCCGCGACCCAGACAAGCACTTTGCGCGGCGGGGTGGTTTCGTGGTGCTGAGCCCGTTTCGCCGTGGACCGTTCGGGACTGTGGCCCTGGGACATCAGATCGCAGAGAAACTCCCACGGGAGAGGTCCGCCACGCGCCCGATCATCCTCGACGAGAACCGTCACGAGCTCGGCCTCTACAACGGAGACCTCGGCGTGACGTTCGATCGTGACGGCTCGACATGGGCCGCGGTTGAACGTGCCCCCGGGGTTATCACGGAGCTGGCCGCCGTTCGCTTGCCGAGGTACGCGGCCGGGTTCGCACTCAGCGTGCACAAGGCGCAAGGTTCCGAGTTCGATGACGTGCTGGTCGTGCTCCCGGAACAACCAAACCCGCTGTTGACGCGGGAGCTATTGTACACGGCCGTGAGTCGCGCGCGAAGCGGAGTCCGTTTGGTCGGCACCCGAGAGATCATCGCGCACACTTTGTCTCAGCGCGCCCGACGGTTCTCGGGCCTCGTCGATCGCATCGCAGAGTTGGCCCCACAACGGTGATCGGCTATAGCCACAAGTGAAACACGTTTCACTTTGGAGCGAGCGATGCGGGAGTACGACTACATCGTGATCGGCGCCGGATCCGCGGGCGCCATCGTTGCCGCAAGGCTGGCGGAGGGACCTGACATTCGGGTGCTCCTCGTCGAAGCCGGCGGCAGCGACAGGACCACCTTTGTACGCAAGCCCGGCATGATCAGCCTCGTGCAACAGATCAAACCACTGAAGAAGAAGTTCGACTGGGGTTTCACGACGGTGCCGCAAACCCACCTGAACGGACGCCGGATCCCCTACACGCGCGGAAAAGTCTTGGGCGGATCGAGCTCCGTCAACGGCATGCTGTACCTTCGCGGAAACCCGGCGAACTACGACGGGTGGGCCGCCCGTGGTTGCACGGGCTGGAGCTTCGAGGACGTGCTCCCCTCCTACAAGAAGCTCGAACACCACGAGGACGGTGAGACGGCCCATCACGGCGGTTCAGGGCCGATTCACGTCACGCGGCACCCAGAGGACCAACTGAGCCCCGTGTCGAAGGCGTTCATGACGGCGGCCTCGGCGGTATGCGGGATCCCCGTGCTCGACGACTTCAACGCGGAGAACCAGCACTGCGCGAGCACCTATCATATGTCGGCCCACGCGGGCGTGCGCAGCAGCACAGCCGAGGGCTACGTCCAGCCGAACCTCGACAAGCCGAACTTCGACGTCGCGATCCGAGCCCACGCGCGCCGGATCCTGATCGAGGGGGGTCGCGCGGTGGGCCTCGAGTACGAACAAGCCGGCCAGGTGGTCTCGGCGCGCGCGAGCCGAGAAGTCATCCTCTCCGGGGGCGCGATCGGCTCTCCGCAGCTTCTGATGGTCTCCGGGATCGGGCCCGCCGCACACCTCCGGGCCCACGGGCTCGATGTGCACGTCGACTTGCCAGGAGTCGGTCAGAACCTCCACGACCATCTCTTCGTCCCACTGGTCTTTCGCGCCGCGACGAGTCTCCATCGGGGGACCGCTCGCCATTTCTTCGCGGGGATGATCAAGGAGTACCTCGTCGGAAACAGCTGGTTCGGGCGGACGGTGTTCGAGGCAGGCGCGTTCATCAAGACGTCAGACGACCAGCCGATTCCGAACTTGCAGGTCCACACCCTCCCGTGGGGGTATCCTGATCCAAACCAGGACGGGCCAGAGCGCCCAAACGTAGACACCGGCAATTGCCTTTGCGTCATGCCGACGCTGATCTACCCGAAGAGCCGGGGCGAGCTCCTCCTCAACTCGAATGACCCCAGCGCGGCGCCACACATCGACCCGCACTTCCTCGAAGACCCAGCAGACCTTCAGGTGTTCCTCGACGGGATTCGGAAGTGTCGCGAGATCTGCAGGCACAGTGCGATGGCAGATCATCTCCACGAAGAACTGACCCCGGGGGCGGCGCGGGAAACCGACGCGGAGCTCGCTGACGAAATCAGGCTCCGTGCAACGACGGTGTATCACCCAGTCGGCACGTGTAAGATGGGCGTCGACGAGATGGCGGTCGTCGACCCCGAACTCCGCGTGCGCGGTGTGGCAGGGCTACGCGTGGCTGACGCGTCGATTATGCCGGCGGTCACGGGTGGCAACACGAACGCGCCAAGCATGATGATCGGCGAGCATGCCGCCGCCCTCATCGCGTCAGCGGGCTAGACCGCTCTCACCTGAAAGTGAGCGAGCGAGACGCAGGACTCGGAGTCGCTCGCAAGGCGGGAACCCGCAGGAATAGCAACGCTATTTCAAGGGTGAGCAACGCCGCGAGCGGCTTCGAGGACAAGTCGCAGCCGATCAGTTTCGGGTGAGAGCGGTCTAGGCAGATGCTTCGGCGAGCTCGGGCTGGGGCGGCCAGGGGCGTCGGACTCGCTTCGCGACCTGTGCGGCGACTTCCTCGCCGATCGGACCGGCGGGATCGGCACCGTACTGCTTCACCATCACCTTGCAGTGGGCAGGGTGAAACTGGAGGAGTCGGGCAAGCTCTTTGAGTTCGTAGGTCTTCGTGGCCATCGTGCGCTTCCTTTACTAACCGTTAACTTATAGCGCACGGGAAGCGGCCCTCGCAAGACCTTATTTTACATTTAGGAAATAAGCGGCGGCGGCCAGCAACCCCAGCAAAACCAAGGTCGTGATGAGCCAGCCGGGGCCTCGGAGACCCGGCGGAGGCGAAGGGTCTGGGGGCGGGGCCAGCGGGGGCCCTTCGATGGGCTCCGCTGCGAGGAAGCCGTCGATCAGGGCGCGCGCTCGGTCGACAAACTCGGCTTCGACGCGGATTTCGGTCCCATGGCGGAGTCTATCGGTGATCCCGGGGTATGCGGTGTCGCGGTGGTTGATGAGCACCGCCGCGATGCCTTCTTGCTCAAGTGCCTCTTGGAGCGCCAGAGCCTGTACTTCGTCGTCCGTCTCATAGACGCTGGTGGTTTCCATCTTGATCCCCGGATGCCACAAAAGGCGGGACCGGACAATCGATGGCATCACCAATCGCCCGTATGAGCTCGGCCTCGCGATCGGTCACTCGGTGGTCGGCCATGACCGTCGCCGCACAGGCCCTCATGAGGCCCTTCTTGAGCGCTGGCGTGGCAGCCGAGTAGCGATTCAGCGCGGCATCCACCTGGCTGAGGCCACACTCGGAGGCCGGAAGAAGCGGAAAGAGCGTCGGGTCGAGCTGCAGGGCCCTCGCGCCCTCGCGAAGCGCCATCGACGCGTCGTCGTCGGACCTCTGACCCACGCGGGCGAGCGTCGAAAGCAGGACTCTCAAGTCCGGCAGGACCGCGCGAAGTTGCCGAAACCTCACCGGGGTATACCCCTCGCCCTCGAAGTGCCTTGCGAGGTGCCTCTGAATCATCCGGCTCAACGTGTACTCGAAGAGAGCGACGCGGCGGTCGCTCTCGATGAGCGCTTGAACGACGCCGCGGAATCGATCGTACTCCTCGCGAGACAAGTTCCTCAGGGTGGGCATCGCCATGTCGACGAGCGCGATCTTCTGGGCCGAGGAACGGTCACCGGCCTCCGAATGGAACCGAAGCGCGAGGTCGGCGGTGGCGGCGTCAGTCAGGTCTGCGACGGCGCGTATCTCGTTGCCGCGGAGCACCTCGTCTTGCGCCAGAAGCAGGCCAAAGATCATGGCCTGCGCCATGGGCGCCTGGTGAACTGCGTGCACCCAGCGCTCGGGAAGCGACGCATGGATCGACCGGGCGTGGGCGATCTGGCGTGGGCGAGGGGCGCCGATGTGGGCGATCGCATCTTCGACCGAGGCCGCCGTCATCGCCAACGACTGGACGGCCGAAGGGGGCGCGTCGGGCGGCGTGCTCATGCTGTTCGCGATTCCCGGAAGCGCGACCTCGGGGAACTCGCCATCCCAGCCGGGCTGAAGCTTGCGAATGCGGTCCGCGAGAGGTGGGTGGGTCCGAAAGAGACCTTGGAACATGCGAACGCGGCGAATGGCGTTCGAAAAGAAGATGTGACTGGCTTCGTCGGCGTTGGGGGTCCCCAAGAACGAGCTTGCATGGGCACCTCCGATCTTCTTGAGGGCCCCGACCAGGCCGTCGGTGTCCCGCGTGAACTGGACCGCCGAGGCATCGGCCAGAAGCTCGCGCTGACGGGAGATCGCGCTTTGGATCATGCGCCCGAAAAACAAGCCGATCGATCCGATGGCCAACAGGCCGAGGCCGACGAGAACCAGGCTGGCCCCCTCCTTTCGCGACCCTCGCGCACCCCGAAGGACGATCCGACCGATGAGCGCGAGAAGGAAGATGCCATGCAGAAGACCAATCGCGCGGACATTGAGGCGTGAATCCCCGTTGAGGATGTGACTGAACTCGTGGGCGACCACGCCTTGAAGCTCCGAACGCCGGAGGAGTTGGAGCGTTCCGTTGGTGACGCCCACGACGGAGTCGCTCGTGGTCTTGCCGGCCGCAAACGCATTGATTCCGGATTCGTCGTCGAGCACGTATACGTCGGGCACGGGGACACCCGACGCGATTGACATCTCCTCGACGACGTTGAGAAGGCGCCGCTCGTCCAGCTTGGTGGTGTCTGGATCGACGCGTCGACCGCCGAGCGAACGCGCCACCGCGGCACCGCCTCCGCGCAACTGAGCGGTCTTGTAGAGCGAACCAAGCGTGATCAGGACCAGCGAGCCTCCGACCGCGACCGCGAACACCGTGGGGTTCCACCAGCGGAGCGCGAAGTCGCCGACTCGGTCATACCGTCCCGCCATGTAGTTCACGCCGGCCGCATCGACGCCAAGCCAGGTCGCGATCCCGAGACCGAGAAAGTAGACCGCCGCGCACACGCCGGTCACCGCCAAGCCAAAGAGGAGTGTGAGACGGAACGACCGCTTGCGCGCGAGGTCCTGCTCCTCGAAGAAGTCCATGCGTTAGAACTGTACTTTGACCGGGTCTCGCTCGGAGGCGTCCTCGACCTCGAAGAACTCGGCCCGCCGGAAGCTGAACATGCCGGCCACGATGTTGGAAGGCAGCATCTCGCACTTGTTGTTGTAGCTCAGAACGGCGTCGTTGAAGGCTTGCCTGGAAAAGGCGATCTTGTTCTCGGTCGACGAGAGCTCTTCACTGAGCTGCATCATGTTCTGGTTGGCCTTGAGATCTGGGTACGCCTCGGAAAGCGCGAAGAGCCTTCCGAGCACCCCGGAAAGGCCGGCTTCGGCGCTGGCGAGCTTGCGCATGGCGCCCCCGTCCGACGGATCCGCGGCGGCCACCTCTCGGGCCCCCTCGGCAGAGTTTCGCGCGGCGATCACGGCTTCGAGCGTCTCCCTTTCGTGCGACAAGTAGCCTTTGGCGGTCTCGACCAGGTTGGGAATGAGGTCGTGGCGACGCTTGAGCTGAACGTCGATCTGCGAAAACGCGTTCTTGACGCGGTTCCGCAGGTTCACGAGGCCGTTGTAGGTTCGGACGAACCACATCACCACGATGAAAAGGAAGACGAGTAGGCCGATCAACCACGCCATGGCTACCCCCTTGTTGCTGCCCAGGCTGGGATCAGTGTAGGGGCCGACCCCAACAACATCAACATCGCGCGGTGAGGAGCGACGCCATCCGGCCATCGACGCATGCTATGACCGCGCTTCATGGTCGTCGTCAGAGCTTCGTTGGTCCTCCTCGTGTTGTGGACAGGGTGCCAAAAGTCGAAGGACGCGCCTGAGGCTCAAACGACGGAGGGCGAAGCCCCCAAGATCGTCGCCCCGCTCCCGCGGTGCGCCCGAGGCGTCGAACCCCTACCGCCCACCATCGAGCGAGGCGTGTGCGTTGCACACAACTACCAACGCGGCGGATCCAAGGGGTATGGAAGCGCAACGAGCGAGGCGACGCTCCAAGAACTCCGAGCGCTGGGCGTGGACTCGGTAAGTCTCACCCCGTTTGGCTTCATGCAGCGCCTCGACGAGCCGACGGTGCACTCCATCGGCGACTACCGCGCGGGCGAGACCGACAGTCGTATCGTCCGCGAGATCAAGGCCGCCAAAGCGCTCGGGCTTCGGATCATGCTGAAGCCGCATCTTTGGATCGTCGATGGCCAGTGGCGCGGACACATCGACTTCGAAAGTGACAGCAAGTGGACGACGTGGTTCGACGCGTACGAAGACTGGTTACTGCACTACGCGGATCTCGCCGAAGCGCATGGAGTGGAGTTCCTCGTCGTCGGCGTCGAGCTGCGAACGACGGAGGCTCGACTCGAATCACGGTGGCGACGACTCATCCGCAAGGTGCGGCGACGCTACAAAGGGAAGATCACCTACAGTGCGAACTGGGACGATGCCGGTGCCCTGCCGTGGTGGGACGCCGTGGATTACGTCGGGGTGCAGTTCTACCCCCCACTCGCCAAGGCGCCTGGCGCCCGCACGGAGGAGGTCCGGAGGTATCTCGACGCACGCCTCGACGAAGTCGCTGCGCTTTCCGCGAGAGCCGAGCGACCGGTTCTCTTCACCGAAGTCGGGTTTCGAAGCGACGCCGACGCCCTCGTCCGACCGCATGCATGGCCAGGGCGATCCGACGACGCGAGCGTCGACGAGGAAACGCAAGCGATCGGCTACGCCGAATTCGTGGCCGCGGTTCGGGAGCGACGATGGGTCGCCGGCGTCTACTGGTGGAAGTGGTTCACCGACCCGAACACCGCCGAAGAAGGCCCTCGGGGTTTCTCGCCCCGAGGAAAACCCGCAGAGAGCGTCCTGCGGGCTGCGTACGGGGGGAATTGCGATGCGCCAAACTCCGGTCGTTGAGTATCATCGACTCGCATGACGCGAGGCAAGACGGTCTTGATCACGGGTGCGAGCGCAGGCCTCGGGCTCGCGATCTCTCGCGCGCTGATCGGAACGGAGTGCAGGCTGTACCTGACGGCACGCCAGAGTTCCATTCCACGTTTCGCGATGCACGAGGTTCAAGAGTCCGAGCGAGTGCGAATTCGCCCGCTCGACGTGACGTCGGCCGAACAACGGGAGGCGATCGTCGAAGAGGTGGAGCGGGATGCGGGTGGCATCGACGTCCTGATCAACAACGCCGGTACGACCTATCGCGCGGTCGTCGAGCACGTCACCGAGCAAGATCGAATGGCTCAGCTGGACGTCAACTTTCGCTCGCCGATGGAACTGATCCGGCTGGTGCTCCCCGGGATGCGCAAGAAGCGGGCGGGACGGATCATCACCGTGAGCTCAGTGGGTGGCATGATGGCGATGCCCACGATGGCAGCGTACAGCGCCTCGAAGTTTGCGCTCGAAGGTGCACACGAGTCGCTATGGTACGAGGTGCGACCTTGGGGCATCAAGGTCACGCTCGTACAACCCGGCTTCATCGATTCGGATGGCTTTCAGAAGGTGCGCTACACGCCGAAGAGCGACCGGTCGGAGCACGAACTGGCGGAGCCCTACCATGAACACTACGTGAACATGGGGCCATTCATCGCGCGCCTGATGCGGAGCTCGAGCGCCACCCCGGAGTCGGTCGCGAGGGTCGTCGTTCGCACGATGCGACGTTCGAATCCGCCCCTTCGGGTGCCGGCGACGGCGGACGCCAGGGTGTTCTCCGCGCTGCGTCGATTGCTGCCGCGAAACACCTATCACTGGCTCCTTTACAAGATGCTGCCGAACGTGAAGCTCTGGGGTCCCTCCGAAAAGCGGGTTTCCTCGCTGCCGCCTGCAACGACCCAGGAAGATGCCCTCCGCAAGGACTAGATCGGCGCGGTCTAGTGCCTGCTCCGGTACTTCTCTTTTTCCCTCCGGCCCTTGGCCTCGAGGCGCGGCTTGAGGACACGACGCACCGCGGGCATCAGGTAGCCGAGCGTCGCGAGGCGGGCACCCATCACGGGTTTGACGCGTTCCCTCCGCCCGTCGATGGCACAGTCGAGGACCATGTCGGCGATCTCATCGGCGGTGCTCATCGGCTGAGAGAACACGATGTCGGGTACTTCGTCGATCGAGTCGATGATGAAGCCCGTCTCGACAGGCCCTGGAGAAACGACCGACACCTTCACCCCGCTATCCCGAAGCTCGTCTGCCAAGGCAAACGAAAACGCCCGAAGGCCGAACTTGGTCGCCGAGTACGAGGCCTCGTCTTCGAGGGGAATGCGCCCCGCAAGCGATGCGACCCCGACGATGGAGCCGGACCCACGCGACAGCATGTCGGGCAACGCCAGCCGGGTCAGGAGCATGGGGCCGCGAAGGTTCACGTTGAGAACCTGCAACATCTCTTCGACCGGGACGTCCTTGAGTGCGCCCCGGGAATTGAAACCCGCGTTGTTCACGAGGACATCGATCGGCCCGAACTTGGACTTGGCCTCCTCGAGAAGATGCTCGCACGAGCTCTGATCGGCGACGTCGGTCGGTACGGCGTGCGCGACGTCGTGGCCGAGCTCCGCCGCCAAACGCTCGAGCGCTTCGGCGCCGCGGGCGGCGAGGACGACCTTCGCACCCTCAGCCACCAGTTTGCGGGCGCAGCTTTCGCCGATTCCCGCGCTTGCTCCCGTGATCACCGCAACTTGGCCTTGAAATCGTTTCATCGCTGATCACTCGTATGACGTTCGACAAAGATCGCAAGCAGCGCCGGATCCGCACCGGTTTTGTCCGTCTCTGGCAGATTTTGAGTGACGATCGCGGGACGTGCCTTAGAGTGCGCGGCGATGAGTGAGGAGAAGCGAAAGCTCGAGTTCGGTGGGATCCCTGGCAACTTCGCCATGATCTTCGGGCTCCCGGTGTTCACCGCATACTTGTTCTTCGCCGTACGCTTCAACGACGGCGACGTGTTTCCCGGGCCCTACGCACAGTGGCGCGAGTTCGGCGAGGCGATGATGCCGACCTGGCGCGCGGCGGCGCTCTACGGTGGATGGCTCGTCTTGCAGGCGCTTCTGCAAAGGTACGCACCGGGTCGTGAAGTGCTCGGCGCGCCCTTGCCCGATGGATCGCGTCTCCCGTACCGGATGAACGGTTTCTTCTCGTTGATCGCGACGTTTGTCGTGGTCGCGGCGCTTCACTTGTCAGGCGTGGTGTCGATTGCGGTGCTGTACTCCGAGTTTGGAGCCCTGATCAGCGTCATGACGATCTTCTCGTTCGCGTTCAGTGGTTTCCTCTACGTGTACGGAAAACGGCACGGCCAAGCACGGCACCTCAGCGGAAGCTTCATCCATGACTTCTGGATGGGCACGGGGCACAACCCGCGTTGGCCGCCTGGTCCCGGGGGCTTCGACTTCAAGCTCTTCTGTGAGGCGCGCCCCGGTCTCATTCTCTGGGTGCTGATCAACACCTCGTTCGCGTTCGTGCAGTACGAGGTGTACGGCTTCGTCTCAACGTCGATGATCCTCGTCTGGGTGTTTCAGATGTTCTACATCCTGGACTACTTCTGGAACGAAGAGGCGATCCTCACGACGATGGACATCAAGCATGAGAACTTCGGGTACATGCTCGTGTTCGGCGACTTGGTTTGGGTTCCGATGACCTATTCGCTCCAAGCGCACTACCTCATCGACAACGTGCACGAGCTCGCATGGTGGGGTGCGGCCCTGATCGTCGGCATCAACTTCTTGGGCCTCTACATCTTCCGCGCGGTGAACTCGCAGAAGCACAACTTCCGCAAGGACCCCGAGAACGCTGTCATCTGGGGCAAGAAGGCCGAGTACTTCGAGACCACCCACGGGAACAAGCTGCTGCTGTCAGGGTTCTGGGGCTGGTCGCGTCATTTCAACTACGTCGGCGACATTCTCATGGCGCTGTCATGGTCGTTGCCGTGTCTTTTTGGTTCCGCTCTGCCGTACTTCTACCCGGCTTACTTTGCGGTGCTCTTGATCCACCGCGAGCGCCGCGATCACAACTTCTGTTCGAAGAAATACGGCGATGATTGGGAGCGATACTGCGAGAAGGTCCGGTACCGAATCATTCCTGGGGTATACTGACGCCGCTATGGAGATCAGAGTCGACTTCGATCTATGCCAGGGACATGCAGTTTGCATGGGGGAGGCGCCTGAAGTGTTTCAGGTAGATGACAACGGGTACCTCACGATTCTCCAGGACCACCCCCCGGAAGAAGTCCACGACAAGGTCGAGCTCGCCGCCAAGTACTGCCCCACGGGCGCCATCACCCTCGTTCGCTGAAAAAGGGGGCCGCCGCCCTTTGTCTCGCGTTGCATGCCGGGTACGCTAGCGGGGTCATGGCGCACAAACCGGTCATGCACACTCGGGTCGAGCACCTGACCCGCCGTGCGCGCACGGTCACCGAAGACTTGGTGGCCGTCGAAGAACCGCTACAGGTGCTGCTCGAGTACGGAGAAGGCCACGCACGCAAAGAAGCGCCACTGGCGGCGACGATGCGTACGCCCGGGCACGATGTCGATTTGGTCACTGGCTTTCTCTTTGGAGAGGGAGTCATCGCGAGCGTCGACGACTTGCTCAGCGTCCGACACTGCGCCCAGTCCGAGACCCCCGACAACGTCGTTCGCGCAAAGCTGGCACCCCACGTCCCTGTCCCCGCGCACCTTCTCGAACGAACCCTCACCATGAACAGCGCCTGCGGGGTGTGCGGAGAGCGCACGCTTGACGCCCTCGACAACGCCGGGTGCGCACCGATCGCCGTCGCGCCGGGCTCCATCCGTCCGCAGACGATCCGGGACGCGCTGGCCTCCCTAGACCGGGCCCAAGCCTTCTTTCGGAACACCGGCGGCACCCACGGCGCCGCGCTCTTCAACGCGGATGGCGCGATCGCCGTGCATCGGGAAGACGTCGGTCGCCACAACGCACTCGACAAGGCGATTGGGGCTTGGCTCCCCACACGACCAAGCTCGTCGAACGGGTTTGCCGTGGTCAGTAGCCGGGCGAGCTTCGAGCTCGTGCAGAAAACGGTTCGCGCCGGTATCCCGATGCTCGTGGCACTCGGCGCCGCGTCGAGCCTCGCTATCGAAACCGCCTCGCGATTCGATCTCACACTGGTCGGCTTCGCACGACAGGAGCGACTCACCATCTATGCCGGCGGACGGAGAATCGCCGACGAGGGTCGGGACGGGCGGTTCATCGAGCTCGGGGCGGAGTGATGCGAGACGACCCCAAGAGCCCGGCCCAGCCCCCGGTGCCCGACGACCAAGACAAGGCGGTCGGCATCCGTTCCCCGGCGACCAATGCCGCAGGGTTCAAGTCTGTCTTGGCGACGTTCAAACACATGCGTGAGCACGGCCACTCGGCGCCCGGGGCGCTGCGGATCCTCTCGCGAATGAACCAACACGGTGGGTTTGATTGCCCGGGTTGCGCCTGGCCCGACCCGGACGACCGAGCCGCCCTTACCGAGTTTTGCGAGAACGGGGCAAAAGCTGCGGCGTGGGAAACGACAAAGCGACGACTTCCCTGGGAGTTCTTCCAACGCTACAGCATCGACGAGCTCGCACAGAAGTCGGACCACTGGCTGGGGCAGCAGGGCCGGCTCACGGTACCGCTCATGCTTCGACCGGGGTCTCGGTTCTACGAACCGATCGACTACCAGGAAGCGTTTCAGCTGATCGCCCGCGCGCTTGGCGAACTCGACTCCCCGAACCAGGCAGTGTTCTACACGTCGGGTCGTACGAGCAACGAGGCCGCGTTCCTCTACCAGTTGTTTGTCCGAGCGTTCGGGACCAACAATCTCCCCGACTGCTCCAACATGTGCCACGAGTCGAGCGGCGTTGGCCTCGGCGAAACTCTCGGTGTTGGCAAGGGGTCCGTCACCCTCGAGGACATCCACCAGGCCGATACGATCGTGATCATGGGCCAGAACCCGGGGACCAATCACCCGCGCATGCTGATCGCGCTCCAGAAGGCCAAAGAGAACGGGGCTCGGATCATCGCGGTGAATCCCCTTCCCGAGGCCGGGCTGATGAGTTTCTCGAACCCGCAACGCCCGTCTCAGTTCTTTGGAGGCCGAACCGACATCGCCGACCTCTTTCTGCAAGTACAGATCAACGGGGACGTGGCTCTGCTGAAGGCCATGATGTGCCTGATGCTCGAGGCGGAAGCGGAGAAGCCGGGCGAAGTCGTCGATCGGTCGTTCATCGAAGAACACACCGAAGGGTTCGACGCGCTCGTGGCGCACCTCGAGGCACAAGACGTCGATTCGCTATTGGAGAGCGCAGGCGTCTCACGCGAGGAGGTCGAGGAAGCTGTCCGGCTCATCCTTCGGAGCAAAAAGACGATTGTGTGCTGGGCGATGGGGCTCACCCAGCACAAGAACGGGGTCGGGAACGTCCGCGAGATCGTCAACTTGCTCCTGCTCCGCGGAAGTCTGGGTGCGCCAGGGGCAGGGACGTGCCCGGTACGCGGGCATAGCAATGTTCAAGGCGACCGGACGATGGGGATCTACGACCGTCCCAAGAAACCCTTCCTGGATCGCATCGAACGCGTGTTCGGTTTCGACCCGCCACGTGCCCATGGCTACAACACCGTCGAGGCGATCCAGGCCATGCTCGACGGGAAAGTCGACGTCTTCTTCGCGATGGGAGGAAACTTTCTTCAAGCAACGCCGGACACCGAAAAGACCGCGAAGGCCCTGCGCAAGTGCGACTTGATCGTCAACGTCAGCACCAAGCTCAACAGGGGCCACCTCGTGCACGGCAAATGGTCGATCATCTTGCCGTGCTTGGCGCGGTCGGAGGTCGACCACCAGGCCTACGGCCCCCAGTTCGTCACGGTCGAGAACTCCATGGGAGTCGTCCATTCTTCCGAGGGGACCCTCAAGCCAGCCCACCAGGGCCTCTACAGCGAGACGGCGATTATCGCGCGACTGGCACAGGAGGTTCTTGGCCCCGAGAACCCAGTGAGCTGGTGCTGGCTCGTCGAGAACTACGACCGGATCCGCGATCTGATCGAGCAGGCGATCCCAGGGTTCGAGCGGTTCAACGAGCGGGTTCGCGATCCGGGCGGGTTCTCGCTGCACAACGGTGCGCGCGAACGCGAGTTCAATACCGAGAGCGGGAAGGCGCAGTTCACGATCAACCAGGCGCCCGACCTGACGATCCCCGAGGGAACCTTCCGGATGATGACGGTGCGAAGTCACGACCAGTACAACACGACCGTGTATGGGAAGGACGATCGCTACCGCGGCGTGCAGGGCGGCCGCCGCGTGGTCTTCATGAACGAAGACGACATGCGCGAGCACGGCATTGAATCGAGGGCCATCGTCGACCTCCACAACGACCACGGCGGCGAACGCCGTGTGGCTCCGAGCTTTCTTGCAGTCCCGTATCCGATTCCCCGCGGATGCGTCGCCACCTATTTTCCGGAGGCCAACGTCTTGGTCCCGCTTGGGCGTGTCGCGGACGGCAGTTTCACACCGGCGTCGAAGGATGTGATCGTGCGGATCGCGGCGAGCGGCAAAACCTGACAGCCCTGTCATCCGTGGCGGTCGGCGCGCCGTGGGTCAGTGCACGCGGACCAGGGTCGGCTTGTCTTCGGGCAGCGCGAGGATCGCGGCCCAGCCGGGAGGCAAGACAGGCTCGGTGAACTGGAATAGCGTGCGGGCGTCCGCCGGCGAGAGGTTGATGCAGCCGTGACTTCGGCGGCGGCCGAAATCATCGTGCCAGAACGCCGCGTGGAACCCGTAGGAGCCCTTGAAGAACTGGACCCATGGAACGTCCTGGATCGAGTAGTTCACGGCCACGTCGGTGCGCTCGACGTCATCCATGTCGGTGTAGTCCAGCTTCGCCCAGAGCTCGAACACACCCAGCGGTGTTTCGGAAGCCTTCGTCGCACGGCCCGACGAGACGAGGGTCGCGAAGACGGGCTGCGTGCCCACGTAGGCCACCAGGACCTGCGCGTCGACGTCGACGTCGATCCAGCGGTCGTCCGGCCCCGCGCCTTCGGGCGGCGACGCGAGGCTGGCGCGGGCCAAGTCGCGGGTGCGTACCCAGCCTCCGCGGCGAATCTTGGCCATGGCGCCTCGAAACTGCTCCACGTGTACGAGCGCGTGGCGGTCGAGACGCCCTACGGTTCGACCACCCGGTCTGTCGACTACGCGGGTGGCTTTCGCGCGAACCCAAGCGACATCGAGCGAGGTTCCGGGCTGGATCGCGGTGCCGCGAAATGGGCTGCCACGGACGAAACGCAACGAGGCTCTCTCGATCCAGGTGTGCTTTCGCGTACGAACGAACTGGACGCCTTGGTAGACCTGCTCGCCGGTCACCACGATGCCGAAGCCTCGTCCGAGCGCTTCCACGTAGTCGTTGGCGAAGTAGTCGCTCGGATGATGGAACGCGCGGGTTCCGTCGACCCTGACGAACGCGTATCGCTGGGGAAGGAGCGCATCGGGGTCGATGGCAGGATTGGGCGCGACCCCGGGGGGCGCCGTCGACGGCCTGACGTGCGCCTCACAGATGAAGAGGCCGTCGCTCGTTTGGTACCAGACCCCCGTCGAGCACCCCTCGCCAAAGACGCGCTGCTCGAACCCGAGCCGAGTCCCAGCCCGGACGGTTCCGCGCCGAATCGACCCGGCGCCGGGCTCGAGCATCAAGGGGGCGCCGTCATCAACGACTTCGATCGAGCGGCCCCAGGAGGGTGGCGGGACGGCCAGCTCGAGGTCCGCTCGGCCTTCCTGAGCCACGACGAAGGTCGACGGCGACACCAGCCCAAGGGCCATGACGACGGCTCCCGCCTTCGCGACTCCGGTCCACCGCATCCCTCTAGAAGCGTAGTGGGGACCAGGCCTCGGGTCAGGTTAAAGCGGAGGTGAGGGCTACTCTTCGTCCGAAAGTGTCGTGGTGGCGTCGCCTCGAAGCCCGTAGCGTTTCGCCAGCTCCCGAAGATGGTACCGAGTGAGCCCGGCCGCGCGGGCACTCCGGCTGATGTTGTCTCCATGCTTGTCGAGAAGCGCCTTTAGGTACTGGGCCTCGAAGGCGTCGAGCACCTTCTGCTTGGCGTCCTTGAAAGGGATGTCGCTGGCGACGAACTGCTCGGCCGTGCCCCCCGGGAGGAACACCGGCGGCGTCTTCTGGGAGGCCGGGAGAAGATCATGCATCCCGAGTTCCGTTCCGTCTGCCAATGACACGGCGCGCTCGATGGTGTTCTTGAGCTCGCGGACATTGCCAGGCCAAGGGTAGGCTTGGAGCTTCATCATCGCATCGGGAGTGACCGTGAACCGGGTGCCCTCGTGGCGCTTCGCGGACTCATCGAGAAACTGGCCGACGAGGGCTGCAATGTCTTCAGGGCGCTCGCGAAGCGGCGGCAAGTCAACGTGGACCACGCCGAGGCGGTAGTAGAGGTCTTCTCGAAAACGGCCATCGTTGACCATCTGGCGAAGGTCCCGGTTGGTCGCTGCGACGACTCTGACGTCCACTGGAATCGTGCGTGAGCTCCCGACGCGCTGGACCTCGTGGGTCTCGAGTACGCGGAGGAGCTTCGGCTGCAAGCTGATGTCGAGCTCGCCGATCTCGTCCAGAAAAAGTGTGCCTCCGTCGGCATGCTCGAAACAGCCGCGCCGGCGATCCGCCGCGCCGGTAAACGACCCTCGCTCGTGCCCGAACAGGATGCTCTCGATCAGGTTCGCCGGAATCGCGCTGCAGTCTTGAACGACGAGTGGACGCTGGGCGCGCTTCGACGCCTTGTGAATCGCGCGCGCAACGAGCTCCTTGCCCGTCCCTGTCTCGCCTCGAATCAGAACCGTGAGGTCGGCGGCTGCAACCTTCTCGAGGACGGCGAAGATCTCTCGCATTCGAACGCTGTGCCCGATCAGCTCGAAGAACTGCTCTTGATGGCTGAGGTCGATCTCGACGGTGCCCGAACCGACTTCGAACCGGATGACCGTATTGCCAAGCTGAATCGCATCGCCAGGTTTCAGCCAAGCCTCGCGTACGCGGACGCCCTGCACCGTCGTGCCGTTCGTCGAACCGAGATCTCGAAGGAGGAAGCCGGCTTCGCTCACGACGATCTCGCAATGCGTCCCGCTCACCGAGTTGTCGGTGAGAGCAAGTCCGCAAATCAGACTGCGACCGATGGTGATCCGCTCGCTCGCCAGCTCCACGCGTTGTCCCTGCTCCGGGCCCTCCACGACGACGAGGCGACTTCGCCGAAGGGTTCGCTTGGTCGCCTTCGAGTCCCCAAGGACCGGATCGGGGTCGCTGTCGACGAGGGGCTCCTCGTTCACTCGGCATCCCTCCGGAGTGCTTGGATCGCGTCGGCGTAGTCGGCGGCGTTGAAGACCGCGCTTCCGGCGACCAACACGTCGGCGCCGGCATCGACGACCGTGCGCGCCGTCCCGGGCTTCACGCCTCCGTCCACTTCGAGATCGATGTCTCGGCCGGTCTCGTCGATCATGGCGCGGACTTCGGCGAGCTTCGCAGCGCTCGAGGGGATGTAGCTCTGACCCCCAAACCCGGGGTTTACGCTCATGACCAGGATGAGGTCGACGTCGGCCATGACGTAGCGTAGGCATTCCGGAGGGGTATGGGGATTGAGAGAGACGCCGGCTCTTTTTCCGAGAGAGCGGATCTGCTGTATCGTGCGGTGGAGGTGGGAACACGCTTCGGCATGCACGGTGATCACGTCAGCGCCCGCGTCGGCGAACGACTGAACATACTTCTCGGGTTCGACGATCATCAGA
>JBCCEK010000084.1:0-17144 GCA_039030295.1 Myxococcota bacterium
GAGTCTCCAAACGACGGGTCCACCATCGTCGGGCGCCTCGAAGCGACCGCGAAGCTCTTGGAGACGGCGACTGGGCCCAACGGATACGTGAGGGTCAATCTCGGCGGTGGCCGACCGGGCTGGGTGCGCGGCAGTGACGTATCCCGCGCCAAGGGGCAGGCCACCGCGTCGCCGGCCGTCGCCTGGACAACACGGAGCGCCGCACCCGAACTCGAGATCGTCGGCCTCGACACGTTCGTGACCCAGGACGACGAGTTCCGGATTCAAGGCAAGGCGCGCGACGTCAATCGTGTCCGAGACCTCTACATCTTTTCGGGTGGCCGCAAGGTCTACTACGAGTCGAACGAGAACAGCACCACACCCAACGTGCTCGCGTTCGACGCGAAGATCCCACTCCAACCCGGCCTCAACAACGTCATGATCGTGGCGCGCGAAGACAGCGACTCAGAAGCGCGTCACTACTTCACCGTGCGGCGCGATGCGGCCGACGGCGCGCTCATGGAGACCCCGAAGCTCGACAACGTCCTCTTCGGCAACGGCGGACACTGAGCCTACCTTGCGGAGAAGAGGGGGGCGAAATGGGCGGCGCCGTGGGGCATGGTGCCGCCACTTCGGAGGTAGCGCCACAGGGCGGGCGCGGCCGTGTCGATCGCTTGGGCGAGCGGCACTTGGGTGCGGCCCTCAAAGGTGAAGCTCTCTAGAGGTTCGAGGCACACCGATACGGTATCGTGGTCGGTCTGGGTGATTCGCATGACCTCGGGGGCGAGACCGAACGACGGGTGAACCAGGCAGACTTCGCTCCCGGAAGGCCCGACCGTGTGCGTGGCGGTCGTGGGTCCGTCCGCGGCGAGGCTCCGCATGAGGGCGACAAGCTCCGCGGCCACGGCGCCATCTTCCTCGAGGGCCAGCAGGAGCCCCAGCCCTTGGGCCGGGTTGGGCACGTCTTGCGCGACAGCGCGGGCGAGACGCCGGCGGTCGGGCGCGGAGAGCGCCGTGTACGCGAACGCCAGACCGTCGAGGGCGTCATCGTCCTCGGCCAACCTCTCGAGGAAAGAGGCGAATTCTCCCCGTCGAGGGCGGTCAGCTCGGGCGATTCCAGGACCTCGGTCGGTCGACACAACGCTGCCTATACCCTGCCGATCATCGAGATACGAGTGTTTTCTAGATGTATGTGTATGTATTCTACTTGACTTCATTCACCCACCTGGCTAAAGAAAATCCGTTCAGCGAGGAGGATTCGAATGGAAGCACGCACGCGCCTCGACGACGAGCACCACAAGCTGGTTCATGGGTTGGCTTCCAAGCTTCGCCGGGAGCTCTCGCTCGCGGGTGAAATCGGCGATCTGATCTCGTTCGGGTATGGAGGGTTGCTGGAGGCGGAGCAGCGGTTCGACGCCGCCCGCGGGGTTCGGTTCAAGACTTACGCGTACCATCGCGTCCGCGGGGCCATGCTCGACGGGATCCGAAAGATGACGCAGCTGCCGCGGAGGGCGCACGAGCAGGTTGCGGACGCGTCTGCCGCCCAAGCCACAGCCTCCCCTGCGCCGGTGCCCCTGCACATCGTGTTCGCGCGCTTGAGTGCGACCCTCATCATGGTCGGCCCACTTCACGGCCAGACTGTGGAACGCTCTCCCGAGGATCAGTTCATCCACGAAGAAAGCGTGGCGCGGCTCCTTCAGGCGCTCCGGCAGCTACCCGAGCGCCAACGCTGGATCGTGCGCGGCCATTACTTTGAGGGCCGTTCGCTCGATGCCCTTGCACGCGAGCTCGGCGTCTCGCGGTCGTGGGCGAGCCGGCTGCATACGGGTGCGCTCGCCCAGCTGCGAGAGGCCCTCAGCCCGTAGTTCAAACCTGGCCGCCGGGCCGAATTCCAGTGTTCCCGGGGGGTTACGTGCGTACGCGTGTTCGCGCTTGGGCCGCGGGCGCGCAACAGATTGCGCACTGTGACCAGGGGAGACGATACCGGTCGGATCTGTGGCAAAAGGCGCCCGCGCCCCAAAAAACAGGCAGAAACACCGCTAGGAATCACGGGGGTTTGCGGGTTTCTTCAGCTGGCACGCATTCTGCATCATCCTCCGACCAAGATGGGGGCATCCACAAATCACAGCCCGAAGAGCCAGGCGGTCGACGCCCGAGGCGTTCGGATCATCGCCAAGTCGGTCTACCGCGAGCTGCGCAACAGCGGTCATAGCCGTTCGGACATCGTTGCATTCACCAACGCCGTGCTCGAACTCGTGACGACCGAACTTCGCGACGCGCAAGAAGCGGCCGAGTAACACTTCGGCGACGGCTCACTGCCACGGTCGAAAAGCGCAGCCGATTCGCGCCTTTGGCCGCTTGACCCCACACGACCCCAACGCTACGTTCGCCGCTCGCTGGGCGGCACGACGGACGTTGTCAGCGTACACGATCAGGAGTCGATTCGATGGCCACGAAAATCGGAATCAACGGTTTCGGAAGGATTGGGCGATGCGTCGCGCGCGTTGTCGCTGAGCAAGCGCAGGGCGACATCGAGATCGTGGGGATCAACGACCTCACGAGCGCGGAGATGTTGGCGCATCTGCTCCAATGGGACTCGGTTCACGGGGAGTTTTCGCATCCCGTCAAGGCGGCCGATGGCGCCATTTGGATCGGCGATCACCGCATCCCCATCACCTCGGAACGCGACCCCGCCAAGCTCCCCTGGAAGGAACTCGGGGCCGAGGTGGTCCTCGAGTGCACCGGCCTCTTTCGCACGCAGGAGAAGGCGTCGGCTCACCTCGAGTCGGGCGCGAGCCGCGTGATCATCAGTGCTCCCGCAAGCGGTCCGGTGGATGGCACCTTCTGTGTGGGCATCAACAGCGACCAGTTCAATGCGGACACCGACCGCATCGTCAGTTGTGCTTCATGCACCACCAATTGCCTCGCACCCTTGGCCAAGGTCCTGAATGACAGCTTCGGGATCGAAAAGGGCCACATGGTGACCGTGCACTCCTACACGAACGACCAGCGGATCCTCGACCTGCCCCACTCGGACATGCGCCGTGCACGAGCCGCCGCGCTCTCGATGATTCCAACCTCGACCGGTGCGGCCAAGGCGATTGGGCTCGTTCTGCCCGAGCTGAAGGGCAAGCTCGACGGAACCGCGATTCGCGTGCCCACGCCCAACGTCTCGCTCACGTGCCTGACCGCGCAGGTCGGCAAGCAGACCGACCGAGACGCCGTCAACGCCGCCTTCAAGCAGGCCGCGGAAGGCCCGCTTCGCGGGATCCTCAAGTACGAAGAGCGGCCTTTGGTCTCGACCGACTTCATCGGGAACTCGCATTCGTCGATCCTCGACGTCGCGCAGACCCAAGTCGTCGGGGGCGACCTCGTCGAGGTCCAGAGCTGGTACGACAACGAATGGGGTTTCTCGAACCGGATGGTCGACCTCGTTCGGATCATTTCGGGATAGTCCCGTGAGCCCCGGCATTCGTTCGATCGAAGACCTCTCTCTCGAGGGCGTCACCACCTTCATGCGGGTCGACTTCAACGTCCCGCTCAAGGACGGGGTGGTCACGGATGACACTCGCATTCGGGCCGCCCTTCCCACCATTCGGTATGCGCTCGACCAGGGGGCTCGGCTGGTACTCGCGTCCCATCTGGGCCGGCCCAAGGGCAAAGTCGTGCCGGAGCTGTCGCTCGAACCGGTGGCCGTTCGCTTGGCGGAGCTCCTCGAGGGCGGAGAAGTACGCCTCACTGACGAGTGCGTCGGCGACGGTGCCAAGAAGGTCGTCCAAGACCTTCGGGATGGGCACGTCGCGCTCCTCGAGAATCTGCGCTTTCGTCCCGAGGAAAAAGCCAACGACGTCGACTTCGCGCGCGAGCTCGGCGCGGGGTGTGGCGCCTACGTCAACGACGCGTTTGGGGCCGCGCATCGCGCCCATGCTTCGGTGAGTGCACTTCCCGGGCTCTTCGAAGAGCGCGCGGCGGGCCTCCTGATGCAGCGTGAGCTCGAGGTGCTCAGCCAGCTTCGAGACAATCCCACACGACCGTACGTCGCGGTCCTCGGGGGGGCGAAGGTCAGTGACAAGATCGGCGTCATGGAGGCGCTCCTGACCAAGGTCGATGCACTTCTCGTCGGCGGGGCGATGGCCAACACGTTCTTGGCCGCTCGCGGCCTCGACGTCGGCAAGAGCTTGTTCGAAGAAGACAAGCTTGCCCTGGCCCGCAGCTTGATGGCGGCCGCCGAGGAGAGCGAAGTGGATCTGTTGCTCCCAAGCGATGTGCGAACCGGTGGTTCCACCGAGGACGCCGATGCCGGTGTTTGTAGCGTGGAGCGGATTCCGCACGACGCCATGGCCCTCGACATCGGGCCTCAGAGTGAGAAGCAGTATCGTGAACGCCTGCGAAAGGCCCAGTCGATCTTCTGGAACGGCCCGATGGGCCTTTTCGAGAACCCGGCCTTCGCGGAAGGGACCTTGGCGCTGGCCCGGTCGGTTGCCGATTGCCCTGGGTTTAGCGTGGTCGGAGGCGGTGACAGCGTGGCCGCGGTCATGCAGGCAAAGCTCGCCGACCGATTCGACCACGTGTCTACTGGCGGCGGCGCGTCGTTGGAGTATCTAGAGGGCCGCCCGCTCCCGGGCGTGGAGGCGCTCAGGCCGTGACCCGTACACCCCTCATCGCTGGAAACTGGAAGCTCAACAACACGGTCGGCGAGTCCCAGGCGCTGGCCGGGGCGATCGCCGCGCGCGTCGGTGAGGGCCTGGGGTGCGAAGTCGTCGTGGCCCCGGTCGCGACCTCGTTGGCGCCCGTCAAAGAAACGCTGCGAGGCTCGGCCGTCGGGCTCGCGGCCCAGAACGTGTACTGGGAGGACTCCGGCGCGTTCACCGGCGAGCTGAGCCCAGCCCTCTTGGTCGACGTCGGGTGTAGCCACTGCATCATCGGCCACTCTGAACGGCGACAGTACTTCGCCGAGACCGACGAAGGTGTGCAGAAAAAAGTCGCCGCCCTCCTCGGCCACGGGCTCGTGCCGATCATGTGCGTCGGCGAGACCTTGGAAGAGCGAGAGGCTGGCAAAACGCTCGACGTGGTGCTCGGGCAAGTCGAAGCCGGCACACGAGGGCTGGACGCGAAGGTGCTCGCCACCCTGGTTGTCGCCTACGAGCCGATCTGGGCGATCGGGACCGGCAAGACGGCCAAGGCCGAGGACGCTCAAGAGGTGCATCAGGCGATCCGCGGTCACCTTGGCTCACTCAAAGGGCAAGCCTGGGCCGACAGCGTACGAGTACTGTACGGTGGAAGCGTCAAACCCGCGAACGCGAACGAGCTGCTGGCGCAGCCGGATGTGGACGGTGCACTGGTCGGAGGTGCATCGTTGTCGGCGGAGAACTTCATTCCGATCATCGATGCCGGCGTAAGTCGGTCGGAGCGCTGAGTCATGCAATTAATCGTGTCCATCATTTACGTCGTCGTTTGTCTCTTCTTGATCCTGGTCGTGCTGTTGCAATCTGGGAAGGGAGGCGGCCTCGGCTCGGCATTCGGCGGTGGGACCAGCCAGCAGATCTTCGGGGGTGCCGGTGCGGGCAACCTGTTGACGCGGCTTACCGCGGGCTCCGCATTCCTGTTCATGGCGCTCTCGGTGTGGCTTGCGTTCCTTTCATCCTCGGGCGATCAAGCGCTCGACCGGGCAGTCCGTCAGAAGGACGCCGAAGCGGCCGCCGTTGCGACCCCAGAAGCGACCGACGATGCGGCCCAAGAGGAAGCGGCGGCGGACACGGGTGCAGCGCCAACGGGTGATCCGGCTTCTGCGGTCGAGGGAGAAGCAGCCGAGGGATCGGCCCCGGACGCCGAGGTCGCTGCAGACTCGGCAGCGGGGGACGACGCCACGGAACAGGGCTCATCCGAGCCTGCGCCCAGCACACCCTGAGCGCCCTAGCCCGCCCTTGCGAAGGTCTCGCTCGCGTCGAAGGCGGCACGTCTGCGCCATTCGAGGCTTTCTTCGAGTCGTCCGTCCTGAGCACACAGCTGAGACAGAATCAGGCAGAGTTGCCTCGCCTCGTCGTCATGGCCGACGCTGTCGGCAAGGTCGAGCCCGGCGACGAGGGCGCGAGCGCCTCGCATACCCGCGCGGGCCTCGACCAGTTGTGTGCCGAGGTTCGTGTAGAGGCGAAAGCTCCGACCTAGGTCTTCGAAAGGATCGATCGCCTCCAACGCCATGGCGAGCTCGCGAGCAGACGCCGGTCGATTGGGCTTGATCCGCGGGCGCTCCGAAGGCGCCGCCGTTTGGGCCTTCGCAACAACCGCTGCGATGGTCGTTGAAGAGACGCGCGCCCCTTGGTCGTAGAGAACCCGCCGGAGCGCATGCCGAACAGCGGCCGCGCGGGGTCGATGTTCACGAAGCTCGGCACCCGCCGCCGCGAGGATCGATCCCACCTCTTCCGGGGCATCCGCGGGGAGCAGCTTTCCGAGCATCGCGCCCAAGCGAGCGACATCGTCCCGGCCGTCTCGTACCCCCCGCGCCTCCGGGAGCGAACTCGCGCCATCGGTCGGCGTCCCGAACCCGGTGAGCTTGATGTCGCCCGAGGTCCCGAGAAGAATGCGAGCCGCGGACAGGTGACCGTGCACAATCCGGAGGAGCCGACCCTCCGCATCTCGGCGCGTGTGGGCGTACTCGAGCGCGTTCGCGACCTGGGCGCATACCTCGACCAGCACCGGCCACCCGAGTGGAACGTTCGCGGCGGCCCGATGGAGGCTCACCCCCGGGACGTACTCGGTCGCGACGAAGGCCCCGTCGTCCATCTGGCCAGCGTCCAACACTTGGGCGATGTTCGAGTGAGACAGGACCGCCATCCGGCGGGCGGCCTCGATCACGTCGGCCGCCCCGTTCTCGGCCTCGACGCACCAGAGCACGACCGGCTTCTCGAACCCCTCGATCCCGGTCGTGTGCGCGCGATGCACGCCCAAACCCGCCGACACCCACAGGGTCTGGTCGATCACGTAGTCGTCGAAGTGGCCCTCGCCGATGGGCATCTGACCAGTCTGCGGCAAGACTCGGCCGAGGTCCGATTTTCGGCAATCGGCACCCGGAGGGACCCTAGGAAGGTGTCGAGACTCCGTGGATCGGGTGAATGCGCAGGTATCGCCCCAAGTGATGCGCGCCAAAATAGAACGGGCCCGTATCTAGCGCCGCGACCAACAGCTTGAAGGTGTAGCCCGCCGCAATGAAGGTTAGGAGCTGGCCCCAAAGTGCACGATCCGGGTCGATCGGAAGGGCCTTCGCAAAGAAGTGGGTGATGAGGATCACGGCGGTGGTGTCGACGAGTTGACTGACCAGCGTCGAGCCGTTGTTTCGAAGCCATAGATGCTTGCCCTGCGTCAGTCGTTTCCAAAAGTGGAAGAGATGCACGTCGATGAACTGCGCAGCGAGGTACGCGATCATCGAGGCGGTGACGGCTCCGAACGCGAGCCGTTGCACCTCGAAGAAGACGCCTTCGTCCGGGGCATCGGCGGGCTCGAACCCAGGGAGCGCGCCGCCTACCCACAGGATCAGCATGACCCAAAGGTTGAGCCCCAGCCCAACCCACACGACCTGGTTCGCGCGGTGGCGACCGTAGAGCTCCGACAGGAAGTCGGTGCACAGGAACGTGATCGGGTACGGCAGAACGCCGACGGCGAGTGGCATCGGCAAGGTGATGTCGGTACCCGGTATGGTGAAGCTGAGATCGAGGAACCGCGTGATGCCGAGGATGTTGAGCATCGCCAGCGTTCCTAGGAAGAACCCGGAAAGGACCAGGAAGACGACCTGGCGGCGTTCGTGGAGCGTTCGCGCGTCGAGCTCTGGCAAGCCCTCGAACCGAAACTGTTCGCTTGGCAGCAACTCGCCGTCGGTCACGCCGGGGTCCTCTGTGCCAGCCACTTGCGCTCGATACCCCGCCAGGCTTGGTGCTCCTGGCCCGCGCGCTTGGTCTCGCGAAGGGCTTCGTAGAGCGTTGGCAGTGATGCCACCCACGCTTGGCCGCTGAGCGAAGCCTCCCACGCCTGCTGGAACGCCTCGAGTTCGACCGACGCGCCGAGAACGACCTTGCCCCGCAAAAACCGTGTTCCTTCCGTCACCGTGTCATCGTGTGACTCGGGTGCGTCTTGATGCTCATGAGGGACGCCCGCTTCACAAGACGCGCAATGCTCGACGGTGCGTTCTTGTTGCACGAAGAGCCGCGCCCCTTCTGGAAGGGTCGTCCGGAGACGCTCGAGCGCCCCCTCCTTTCGTTCGATGGCGACGAATGGCCAGCGGCGTTCGTCGCCACGATGCAAAATCTCGAGAAGCGGAAAGACAGGAACCGTTTCATCGTCCGCAAGCACGTGCTGCGCGACTGGCGCGCCGTCCCACAACACGAGGTCCCCGTAGTCGATCGGTGCGTCCCGGAACGTCGGCGACTGCACCACACCATGGCACGGGCTCAGCGGCGCGACCCACACGAGCTCGAACCCAACGCCCTCTCGAAACTCGCTCGTCCCGTCCGTCGGGGACGGGCGCGACAAGACGCGTACCATCATCGGCGGAAGCCCCTCGACCACGGGCATCTGCGTCGAGGGATCCGAGGTCGCAGGAAGCGAGAGGTCGCGCCACGCCAGCGTGGCGACTTCGCCCTCACCGCAGCCCGTGGCGCATATCGCAAGGTTCCAGAGGGTGGGTTTGGTCGGTGCGCCGCGTTCACGGGCGGCCTCGATCGCGCCCATCCCTTCGCGGAAGCGCCCGCGCCACTTGTGGAGCAGCCCCGCGTCGCTCCACCAGGAGGCGCGCGAGTCGTCGAGCTCGATCGCGCGCTCCGAGGCCTGCCGGGCGTCCGCGTCGCGACCTGGCCCGCATAGGCGGAGGGCGTTCGCCAGTGTGGCGTGAAGGTTCCCTGCGATCACGGGGTCGTTGGCGGATTGCGCGTCGAGGCCCGCAAGGGTGGCCTCGAGTGCGCGAGCAGCCCAAGCGGCCGGGGTCTCGTCGCGAACGATCGGCTCGTCCATCCCGCGCCGGGCGCTTTGTTCGACCAATAGCGTTGCCACCGCCAACGTGATGTCCGGGTCTCCGGTCCAACTCTCCGCGACCGTGCGCAGCACCGATTGGTGCTCGGAGGCGTTCCCGAGACTGCGGACGACCTCGAGCGCCAACTCGGCCAATCGACGGTCTTCGCGGAGTTGAGACTGCCGCGTGCGAATGGTCCCGAAGGCGCTCTCTAGCTCGCGTGCTTCGTCAGGGTCGGTCGAGGAAGGGGTCATGGGCGGCCAAGCTTAGCAGTCCCAAGGGGCCTGTCAGGGATGGCCGACCCCCGAGAACGCTGGAATTCCGACGGCTTCTTGCTCGGCCCGGAAGATTTTCGCTAACCTGAAGCCACGGGGCCGGTCCGCGGCTGTTACTTACGTTGAAGGGGACTACTTGCAATATCACAGTGCGGGACTGACCGACGTCGGCCAGCGCAGGAAGCTCAACGAAGACGCGTTCATGGTCGACGACGACCTTGGACTCTACGTGGTGGCTGACGGCATGGGCGGCCACGCGGCCGGAGAGATCGCCAGTCAGGAGGCCGTCGACACGGTTCACGGCATGGTGCTGCGCGGGCACGCGGCGCTCGACAAAGTCGCCGCGGGGGACACGTCGGAGGGCTCGCTCCGGGCGGCGATCCGAATTGTCGAGAGTGCGGTGCAAGCCGCCACCTACATGGTGTTCGGGCTCGCCCAACATGACCCCGAACAGCAAGGCATGGGGACCACGGTGTCGGTACTCGCGATGTGCGGGGACTACGGCATCACGGCGCAGGTTGGCGATAGCCGCATCTACCTCGTTCGCGGGCACCAAGCGCAGCCTCTCACCGAGGATCACACCTTGGTCGCCTGGCAACTCAAGCAAGGCATCATCACAGAGGCCGAGGCCGCACGCTCACCACACCGAAACGTGATTACCCGTGCCGTCGGAAGCCGCGAATACGTTCAAGTCGATACGGGCTTCTTCGAGGTTCAGCCGTCCGACTGCTACATGCTGTGCTCGGACGGCCTGCACGGCTACTTGCAGGACGACGAGATCCCCGAAGTGATCGACATGGGCCCGAAGGGCGCGACGCAGCGTTTCATTCACCTCGCCAACTCGCGCGGGGGCCGCGACAACATCACCGCGGTCGTCGTTCACGTTCAGTGAAGCTGCGACCCTAAACTGTCGTCGAGGCAGGTTCGATCCGAGCAGGGACGAACTTGTGCCAGGGTGTGCCCGCAAAGGGGTCTCTCGCGGAGGCGTCGGTGAGCTCGTTGACCGGGGCCCCGAACACCGACTCCTCGCCGTGTTTCGGAAAAGAGAGACCCATCCCGTTCGGGAGCGAGACATGCCCGCGGTGCATCGTGTCTGTGGTTTCGACCCCGACGACCAGCGACCCGCGCTCGGTGGTGAGTCGCACCAAGTCGGAGGTCGATACGCCGAGCTCCTTGGCATCCTCCGGGTGCATCCTGAGCGCACCGCCTGCGTCCTTCTTTCGCCAGTCCGGGTCCCGAATGATCGTGTTGGCCGTGAACGAACGCCGTTCCCCTGCGGAGAGGACGAAGGGGAAACGCTCGTCTTGCGCTTCCGGAGTGGCCAGCGACGCCACTTCCTCGAGCATGTCGTCGAGTTGCACCTGGACGCGGTCTTTGCGGACCCTCGCGAGGACGTCGTCCCATTCGCCCTTGGCGAGCACGAATCCGCGTGGGCTCTCGATGATGGCCTGGAACAGCTTGGCTGCGGCGACCGGCGAGGGCCCGTCGAAGCCGGCACGGCCCATCGCCTCGGGTTCGCGCGTGACTCCTCGAAACGCGAGTCCGAACAAGACCGCGCCTTCGCGAACCTCGACGGGCAGCACGGGACCGAGCGTCCGGTACAACACCACCGGGGCCACGCCCGAGAGCTTCGGGTTGCCGAGCACGTGCTGGGCGACGGCCGCGCCGTATGCCGCCATCCCTTGGGCTGCGGCCTCACGCAGTGGCGCAAGGTCCTCGTCGTCGAACGCCCCGAGCGCCTCACAAAGACGGGCATGGATCTCGGCCTCGGGCAGCGGTCCCGCGGGTGGCTCAAATAGGCGATGCCGCAAGTGGAAGTAGTTCTCCGGGAACTCGAAGTTGAAGAACGTGGCCTCAGCTTTCTCAAACTGCGAGGACGCTGGGAGGACATAGTCGGCCAAGCGTGCCGTCTCGGTCATCGCGACGTCGATCACGACCACTGTGTCTAGAGACTTCAGGGCCTCCCGCATCTGCTGGCTATCGGCCAGGGAGTGGGCGGGGTTGGCCGCCTCTACGATCATCGCCCGATAACGCTTGTCGTGATCGGACAGGATCTCTTCGGCGATGACGTTGCACGGGACCAGCCCGTTGATGACCGGTGCGCCGTTGACCGGGGTCTTTCCTTTGACCTTTCCGTTGGCGAAGTCGATCAAGCCCGCCATCGTGGCGTGTGTTCCCTTCTTGCCGACGTTGCCGGTCAGCGTCCAGAGCAGCCGTTGCAGGTAGCTCACGAGGGTCGAATGCCGGTTCATCTGCACTCCCAGGTCCTCGAAGCACGCGAACGATTCGGCGTCAGCGATTAGTCGCGCAGTCTCGCGAACGACGCTTTCTTCGACCCCGCACCGCGCGCTGAAGTCCGCGACGTCGATCGTCGCGAAGGCGGCCTTGACCGCATCGAAGCCATCGACGGTTTCGTCGATGAAGGCGTGGTCGACCAAGTCTTCCTGGATCATGACCGCGACCATCGCCGCGATCAGCCACGCGTCGGTGCCCGGCTTCACGCGGATATGAATGTCCGCCATCTCGGCGGTCTTGGTGACCCGTGGGTCAACGACGATCATCGTCCGATTGGGGTCTTTGGCGAACTCCTTCAGGGTTACTCGGGCCCTCGGGATCGAGTGAGAGAACCAAGGGTTCTTGCCGAGGAACATCCCAACCTGGCAGTGCTCGAAGTCGCCGCGTGTCTGCATCTTCATCATGCGGTGCGACACCATGAACTCGCCGGTCTTTTCCTGCGCGAGCGCGCTCGACTTGTAGCGGGACCCGAGGACCCGCCGGGTTGCGGTCGCGTAGGTGCCCGGGAGGTGATTGCCCTGCCCGCCCCCGCCGTAGTAGAAAATCGACTCCCCGCCCCAGGTGTCGCGGACCTTCGCCAAGCGCTCCGCGACCTCCGAGATGGCGGTTTCCCAGGAGATGGTTTCGTAGGTTCCGTCGGCGCGCCGCCGCTGAGGGTGCAGTAGGCGATGCGGCCCGTTTTGGTAGAGATCGAGACGGTGAGGCTTCTCGCACGCGTAGCCCTGCGAAGTCGGGTGCGCCTTGTCGCCGCGGAACCGCACCAAGCGCCGGCCGTCCTCGCCGCCGAGTTGCACTTCGATGCCGCAGTTGCACTCGCAGAGAATGCAGGCGGTGGGTTTCCATTCCGTACTCGTCATCAGCTTGCCTTTCCGCGACCGAGCACCCACTCGAGGTTCCGCGGTCGGATGGGTTGATTGTTTTCGTCGACTGCCAGGAGTCGCTTCACCTGTCGGCCCGTCGAAGCGTCTCGCGCGATCAGGGGTTCGTTTCCTTCGCCAAAGACCCATTTGTCCGACCACAGCCGCATCGCCGTCAGCAGGACCCAAAGGTCGCGCCCTTTGTCGGTGAGCGAGTACTCGTAACGAACGCCCGGCTCGTTGAGCCGAGTCCGATCGAGGATCCCGTGGTCGAGGAGCTTCTGGAGGCGATCGGTCAGGACGTTCTTGGAGATGCCGAGGCTACCCTCGAACTGGGCGAATCGAGTGAGGCCAAGGAACGCGTCTCGAATGATGAGGAGCGACCACCAGTCGCCCACTTGCTCGAGTGTCTGGGCGACGCCGCACTGCATCTGATCGAAGCGTTTTCGAGACATCGAGCTCCTTTCGAACACGATGACCGTATCGACACGAGTCTTTTTAAGCAACCTGTGATCCCGCAGCCAAGCCGGCAGGATCGCCCGACGGACCGTTCCCGAGACGCTAGGCCTCGGTCGTTGTGCTTGCGGGACTGCCGGCCGCGGCCGCGGACTGCCTACGCCATGATGCTGGCGGCAGGCCGATCTCCCGCTTGAAAGCGCGGTGAAAGGCCGACTCCGATTCGTAGCCGACCCGGCCCGCGATGTCGGCGATGGTCAGCGTCGGGTCCTCGAGGAGGTTGGTCGCCAACCGGATTCGCCACTGGGTGAGGTATGCGATCGGCGAGACCCCGAGGAGCTCGCCAAAGCGTGCCGCAAACCCGGACCGCGAAGTGGCGGTTCGCTTGGCGAGCTCCGCGACGGTCCAGGGGTACTCCGGCGACTCGTGCATCAGCTGCAGTGCGGGGCCCACGACGGCGTCGTTGAGCGCCGAAAACCAACCGCCTTCGTCGGTGCCTGCGAGAGACTTGAGGTAGCCGCGCAGCGTTTCGACGAAGAGCAACTCGGTGAGCCGACTCATGAAGGTGCCGCCGCCCGGGCGGTCGGCTTCGGCCTCGGTGAGGATCAAGTCGACGCTAGTTCGGATCCAGGCCGCCGGGGGACCCCGTTCCCCGGGCACGTGGAGGAACGGTGGCAGCGCCCTGAAGAGTGGGTTGAACCCGCGGTCGACGAACTGAAGCATGCCGCAGACGATCCGCATCGTAGGAGGCCCTTTCCCCAACTGAACTGCAGGCGCCACGGTGGGCAGGGACCGGTTCCCGACGAGCTTGGACGAGGGAATCGCCTCGCGCCCCGGCGCGTCGACCAGGTTGTGTTCGAGGTCGTCGAAGATGATGATGAGGTCGCCCGAGTGGAGCTGCTGGGCCTCGAAGCCCTCCACCTCGACGTACCCCTGCCCCTCGCGAACGATGTGGAACATCACCAGCCGATGCTCCGGCGAATGGGGTTTGACCGTGGGGTGAGAGATCGTCGGCGGCGGCATGGACACGCCATACTGAGCGCCGAGGTCGCCCCGAAGGAAGATCATCCCGGACAGTTTGATGGTCTGAAGAACGTCGGAGAGCGCATCCATGGGGGTTTTGGACGGTCGGAGAGAACCGATGGCGTCTCTGCCATACCAGATTCTGAGGGGGCGGCCCATCATGGTTGCGTCTGAGGTCGATGTGTTGGTCGGTCTCCCACGAAAGGAAAGGAAGCGTCGTCATGTCTTCGAACGATTGGATCGCCACTGCACATAAGCTGGGCCACGAGGTCGCCGAGTACGTCTCGCGTCACGATGAAGATGGAACGTTTGCGGCCGAGGCGTTCGATGCGCTTGCCGACGAAGGGTTGTTCCAAGCGCTCGTGCCGAGCGAGCTCGGAGGCTTGGGCGCTGGGTATCGCGATGTCTGTGAGTTCATCCGCGTGCTCGCTCACTACGACCCGTCGACCGCCCTCGCCTACTCGATGCACTCGCACTTGGTGGCGGCCACCGTCTGGAAGTACAAGCACGGCAAACCCGGCGAAGCTCTTCTACGAAAAGTCGTCGACCAAGGGCTGATCCTGGTCAGCACCGGCGCGGGGGACTGGCTCGAATCGAACGGCAAGCTCGAGAAGGTCGAGGGGGGATACCGCTACACATCCTTCAAACCGTTCGGCAGCGGTTCTCCTGCGGCCCACGTGATGATCACGAGCGGAAGGTACGATTGCCCCGAGGAGGGTCCGCAGGTGCTGCACTTTCCTTTGGCGTTTGCGGTCGATGGCGTGACTCGCGGGACCGACTGGGACGCCCACGGGATGCGCGCGACAGGATCGGACACGGTTCGGATCGAGGGGGCGTTCATCCCTGAGGAATCGATCGCGCTTCGTCGCGCCCGCGGCCCGTGGCACCCTGCCTTCAACGTGATCTCGACGGTCGCGCTGCCGCTGATCATGAGCGCCTATGTGGGAGTCGCCGAACGGGCGGTGGAGCTGGCGATCGAGACTGCGCGCAGGAAGCGCGACGACGTCAACGTCCAGTACCTCACCGGGGAGCTCCTCAACGAGCAGCTGATCGCACGAGCCCTCTGGGAAAGGGCGATCGCCAACGTCGCGGAGTACGAATTCGAAGCCACCGACGAGCGAGCCTCGATCGGCGTCCAAGCCAAGACGGTGCTTGCTGAGGCTTGCGTGCGCACCGTCAGCAAGGCGATGGAGGTCGGCGGCGGACAGGCTTTCTTTCGCCGGATCGGAATCGAGAAGCTCATGCGCGACGTTCGCGCGTCGCACTACCACCCGTTGCAGCCCAAGCGGCAACACTCTTTTTCAGGACGTGTTGCGCTCGGACTACCGGCCGTTGCGTGAGCGTGAGTCGTGCTAGGCGTCCGGGGATTCTTCCGAGGACGTATCCCCCTCGGCCTCGGATGCCTCTTCTGGCGCCGGCTCGCTCGGCGTGAGCTCGATCGACCCGAGCTTGTCTTTGAGGGCGTCCCCGAGGGTGGCCTGTGCGCCACCAAGGCTCGGTCCCACCTTGCGCGGGGCGACTCGCTTCTGAGCCTCCTCGGGCCTTGCCACCTGGTTGACGTCCTGGCCCTCGGCCGCGCGAAGCGAAAGGGTGATCGTGCGGTCGTCGCTGTCGAGGCGAATGACCTGAGCCTTGACGATGTCGCCGGTCTTGACGATGTCGGTGGGCTCTTGGCTGAGGTCGGCGCTGATCTCGCCGCGAGGGATCACACCCTCGACGCCGCGCTCGAGCTCGACGTGAATCCCGTACTCGTCCGCTCCGATGGCGCGCACTTCGATGACGGTGCCTTCGGGGTAGCGCTCGGGGACGAAGCTCCACGGGTCTTCGTAGAGCTGCTTGATGCCGAGGCTGACTTTGCGGTCATCGTGGTTGATCGAAAGGATGATCGCCTCGACTTCGTCTCCCTTGCGGTAGAGGTCGGCCGGGTTGTTGATGCGCTGAGTCCAGCTGAGGTCCGACTTGTGGACCATGCCGTCGACACCTTCCTCGATACCGACGAACACTCCGTAGTCGGTGATTGAGCGCACGCGGCCCTGAATGATGTCGCCTGGATTGTACTTCTGCGTGAACACCGTCCAGGGGTCGGGCTCGAGCTGCTTGAGGCCCAGGCTGATCCGCTTGTTCTGTGCGTCGAGGTCCAGCACGATGCACTCGACCTCCTGGCCGACATCGAGGACCTTGGAGGGATGCTTCGGCTTGGCCCAGGTCATTTCGCTTACGTGAATCAGACCCTCGACGCCCTGCTCGAGCTCGATGAAGGCGCCGTAGTCCGTCAGTGAGACGACCTTGCCCTTGACCTTCTTGCCCGCGACATAGGTGTCGGTGGCGACGTTCCATGGGTCTTCCATGGTCTGTTTCAGGCCCAGCGACACGCGCTCGGTGTCGGCGTTGTACTTGAGGACCTTGACCGTCACTTCGTCGCCGACTTCGAATACCTCGGACGGGTGGTTGACCCGGCCCCAGCTCATGTCGGTGATGTGCAACAGCCCGTCAATGCCGCCGAGGTCCACGAACGCACCGTACTCGGTGATGTTCTTGATGGTCCCCGTAACGACCTGGCCTTCTTGAAGGTTCTCGAGGGTCGCTTCTTTGAGGCGGTCTCGTTCCTTCTCGAGGAGCACGCGCCGCGAAAGAACGATGTTGCCGCGCTTCTTGTTGAACTTGATGACCTTGAACTCGAACGTCTGGCCGAGGAGTCGGTCGAGGTTGCGCACCGGTCGAAGGTCGACCTGCGAACCTGGAAGGAATGCTTTGACGCCGCCCTTGATCGTCACGGCGAGGCCGCCCTTGACGCGCTGGGTGATCGTGCCTTCGATCAGCTCGTCCCGCTCGCAAGCGGCGCTGATCTCGTCCCAGACCTTGAGCTTGTCGGCCTTCTCTTTGGAGAGCATGACGAGGCCGTCCTCGTTCTCTTTGCTCTCGATCAAGACATCGACGTGGTCGCCCGCGGTGGCCGAGATGTTGCCCTCGGCGTTGATGAACTCGTGCAACGAGATGACGCCTTCGGACTTGTATCCGATGTCGACGACGACGGTGTCTTTGCCGACCTTGAGGATCGTCCCGGCGACGATATCGCCTTCGCGGAGCTGGTCTGTACGTGTGGCCGAGGCTTCGAATAGAGCAGCGAAGCTCTCGGGGTTTGAGGGTTGGATTTCTGTGTTTTCGTTCATTTATAAATCACTGCTTCCGGAGCCATCGCGGGCGCCCGGCACGTGCTGCCGTACAACCGAAATTCCCCCGGAAAGGCAGGGGAGTGCGTGGGTA
>JBCCEK010000085.1:0-17131 GCA_039030295.1 Myxococcota bacterium
CCGGGATACGTGAAACTCACATGCTCGAAGCGGATCCCATCGCCCGGTCGCGTCCCGACCGTCGCGCTCCCCGCGTCCCCCGGCGCTTCGTAGTCGAGGTATTCGTACAGATTCGAAAGGTAAAGGCTATCTTCGTACATCCCCCCGATCGATGTCAGAATCGCCGCCA
This sequence comes from Myxococcota bacterium, assembly GCA_039030295.1. Classification (GTDB taxonomy): domain Bacteria; phylum Myxococcota_A; class Polyangia; order Polyangiales; family Houyiibacteriaceae; genus SG8-38. Next base: position 170 of record JBCCEK010000085.1, read on the forward strand.
ACGCCGACTGCCCCTGCTTGAACACGAGCAGGTACATGGTCATGTCCCCAAGCGTGATCCGCTTGGCGATCGTCTCGATCGCGATCCAGGCGTAGGCGCCGTAGAACGCCACCGTGCTCAGCAGCCCAAGCGCAAACCCCCATCCACCTCGACGCAACGTGAGCGCCCGGTCTTCCGCGAAAAGCTTCCGAAAGATCTCCCGATAGCGTCGAAGAAAAACCGGCCCGAGGTCGAACAGTTTCACTTCCTTCGCGAAGTCTTCCCGGGCGAGGAGCACTTCGAGGTAGTTCTGTTTTCGGGTTTCTGGTGCCCGCCAGGTGAAAAGCCGAAACGCCACCTCCGAGAACCTCGTCTCCACGAAGAACGACGGAATCGCCGCAAGCGCGAGTGCCACCAGGGCCCACACCGATAGCTGCAAGAGCAGCCCGCTGTACGCGATCAGCGAAAACGAATGCTGCACCAGTTGAAAGCTTCGCATGACCAGACTCAGGGGGCGCTGCGACGCCTCCCTTCGCGCGCGCGTCATCGCATCGTAGAGTTCGGAATCCTCGAACGCCGCAAGGTCGAGGGTGAGCGCCTTTTCGAGGATCATCTCGTTGACCCGTTGCCCCAGCAACGCGCGCAGCAACTGTTGACACGTGCTGAGTCCCCGCTGCGCGCCCGCCAAAACGGCGACGAACCCGAGCTCAACCGCGACCCACATCAGTGCGTTGTTGCGGTCTGCGATCGACCCTGTCTCCGCCGCCTGCACCACCGAATCGACGATCAGCTTGCCAACCCACGCGGCAGCCGCAGGGAGGACGCCGGCGATCAAGCTGAGTGCCCCCAAGGTCACGCTCAATCCGCGGCTGGTCGTCCAAACGAGGCCGAAACCCTGCTTCAGTTGCCGAAAAACCCCGAATATCTGAGCACCGTCGCTTGGTGCACGCCTCTCCATCGGGCGAAGTCTAAGACGCGTCGACCGTGCCGCCAGCGGGGCGCCGCGCTTGGGTCACTGCGATCCCCATGGTACGACCCACCCCGCGCTGATGAACCGTCGAGATCAAGGCCCCCGCGTTCGCGAGATTCCCCCTGGTGACAACCGCGAACGCCTCGTCTGTCCTGACTGCAAGTACATCGCCTACGAAAACCCGAAGGTCGTGGTGGGCGTCGTCGCAACGTGGGAGGACCAACTCCTTCTTTGCAAGCGCGCCATCGAACCGCGCCGCGGATTCTGGACGCTCCCAGCTGGCTTCATGGAGATGGGCGAGACCCCGGAACACGGTGCGGCTCGCGAGGCTTGGGAGGAAGCACGCGCCGAACTCGAGATCATCGACCTCTTGGCGCTCTACAGCCTCGAGCACATCAGCCAGCTCCAGATCTTCTTTCGCGCCCGGCTTCTTTCGCCCAACGTTTCCGCTGGTCCCGAGAGTGAAGAGGTCGGCTTGTTTCCGTTCGATCGGCTGCCAGCGACCGAGCTCGCGTTCCCTTCCGTGTACTGGGCGATCGATCACTTCCAACAAGCCCGCGGCCTCAGTGGCTCGCCCGCTTATCGAAATCCTCCCGGAGCAACGGGCGACATGCGCCGTGGCGAGTGAGCCACGATCGCGTCTGACCTGACACGCACCACCCGCGTCAGAACCCCGGATTCGCAAGGAATCGTCCGTGGCATGGACTGTGCTTCATCGACGTGAAGGAGGTCCCCATGAAACCCTGCATCCCCTTTGTCATGTTGCTCACAGTCGCCACGATGGCGTTTGTCGGGTGCGACAAGCCATCGAAAGAACCCGGTCCGCTCGCGCGCGCCTCGAAAGAGACCAAGACGCTCGCCTCGACCAAGCCCAACCCGATCCCATCGGCTGCACTCGCCAAGCCAATCGATGCGGCGCCGAAAGACGATCCCAAACACAAGACAACCGACTTCAAGGAAACCGAAACGTCTCTCGCCGACGCGCACCCAGAACCTGTCGAGGACGGCGCCCATGCCATCGACGACGAACCTGAGCACTTCGAGCCCGAACCGTTCTTGGACGGCGACGACGGTCTCGTCGTTCAGCGACTGATGACTGCCCCCAGCATCGAAGCCCGCGAGCCGGTGGCGCCGACATCGTTCTTTGTACACGAGGAGAAGGTGGTCGCGTTCCTGGACGTGGCGAATGCGTCGGAAGCCGACAAGACGCTCACCGTGTTCTTCATCGCACCGTCTGGAAAGGCGACCGGCGGCGTCGAGCTTTCGATTCCGGCAAACAAACCCCGATGGCGTACGTGGGCGTATACGGAGCACACGGACGAGGTGGGGCTGTGGCGAGTCGAGGTGCGATCCGAGTCAGGGTCGCTGGTCGCGGCGGTGCCATTCGAGGTGTCTGGAGGCTGCTGAACTCGCAATTGAGGCGGTTCGTGCGTGATCCGCTATGCTCGGGGAGATGACCGAAACTTCGGTGGTGTCCCGGATCGCGCACGAGTCCTGCCTTCGATCACCGCCACTCCTCGCCCAAGGCCATTGGTGGGAGGAGCTGGATCGGGAGTTTGCGCACCGCCCCGAGGGGTTCAATCTCGCATTGACCGACCGCGTCCGGGTGGGCGCGGCGGCTGCGTTCGATCATGTCGTGCGGACTGCCGGCGCGTCGATGATCTCCAGCATGGCGATCCCCGTCGGCTATCACCCCCTTCAACTGCGTCGCGCCCATCAAGACGCAGACTTCTACGGAAGCATCGCAGAGTCTGCCGATCCAACGCGGTTCTTCGCGACGCCTCCGTCCGGTGTTCGCGTGCGCGCGGAGAAGGGCCGATGGCTTCCTCGCTTCGAACCAAGTGACGGCACCTGCGAATCGATCTCATTCGAGAGTCCGTTCGAGCCGGTCAACCCCCGACAGCGCAAGAGCTACCTTCGTCATCGTGCCAACAGGACGGCGCGTGTTCGGATGCTGCGCCATCGAGACGGCCCGCGGCCAACCATCGTCGCCATCCACGGCTTCACCGCCGACTGGTACCTGATCAACGAGTGGTTCTTCGCGCTTCCGTGGTTCTACCGAATGGGCTGCGACATCGTCCTGTTCACGTTGCCGTTCCACGGCCCACGTCAAACCCGGTTTTCGCCCTTCTCAGGGCATGGCTACTTCGCAGGCGGGCCCTCGCGCATGAACGAAGCCGTGGCGCAATCGGTGTTCGACTTCCGGATCTTACTCGACTGGCTCCAGAACGACCGCGGCGTTGAGCAAGTCGGCGTCACCGGCCTGAGCCTGGGCGGCTTTACCACCGCCATGCTGGCAAGCGTCGAGGACCGCCTGGCGTTCGCGATCCCGAACGTTCCGGTGGTCAGTCTCGCCGACCTCGTCCTCGAGTGGCAACCGATCGGTTGGATGCTTCGCACCGCGCTCGCCACCATGCGGCTCGATCTCGCTGATGCACGGCGACTCGTGGCGGCGAGTTGTCCGTTGACCTACGCGCCGGTCCTTCCGTCGGATCGTCTCATGATCGTCGGCGGCGTCGGCGACCGGCTTGCGCCGCCAAAGCACTCGCGTCTCCTCTGGGACCACTGGAACCGCTGTCGCATGCACTGGTTCCCAGGCAGCCACATCATCCACATGGACCGCGGCGAGTACCTCATTCAGATGGCGCGCTTCATGGTCGGGCTCGACTTTCTGCCGCAAAACACCCTGATGGAAGCCGGTTAGCCGCAGGTGCCCATGGAGCCATCCGACACCCCGTTCACGGAGCCAAGCTAGTGCCATCTCGATTCATTGACCGCTACGGCCCGTGGGCTGTGGTCGCCGGCGCCTCGGAGGGTATTGGCGCTTCGTTCTCTCGGCGCCTTGCAGGCCACGGCCTCAACCTGGTCCTTCTCGCGAGACGGACGGGCCCGCTCGAGTCCTTGGGTGCCGAGCTTCGCAAGCAACACGGCGTCGAGGTGCGAACCCGGTCGCTCGACGTAGGCGCCCCCGACCTATTGGAAAGGTTGCGTAACGCCACCGACGACCTCGATGTGGGCCTGGTGATCTACAACGCCGCGTACTCCCCGATCGGCCGATTCCTCGACGTCGAACTCGAGGATCATTTCAGTGTGGTCGACGTGAACGTTCGCGGGCCCCTCATCGCGTCGCACTACTTCGGCCGCCGCTTGGCCGCGCGGGGAAAGGGCGGCCTCATCCTGATGTCTTCGATGAGCGGCTTTCAGGGGACCGCCATGGTCGCCAACTACGCAGCGACGAAGTCGTACGACAAGATCCTCGCCGAAGGGCTCTGGTACGAGCTCCGCGAACACGGGGTCGACGTCCTGGCCTGTGTTGCGGGTGCGACACTGACGCCGAGCTTCGTCGGGTCGACCGATCGAAGGCCGAGCAGCTGGCTTGCTCGGCCAATGCAACCCGAAGAGGTGACCGCCCAAGCGCTCGATGACCTCGGCAAGCAACCGACTGGCGTTTCCGGTCGGCGCAATCGGTTCGGCTCCACCATTCTTGCCCGAATCCTCCCTCGCGGAGCCGCGATCAGGATGGTGAGCAAGGAAACCGAGCACATGTATCGTTAGGAGCCGATTTGGCATCGGCCCCCCAACCTCTGCTACACAGCTTGGGGCAATGAAGGTCGCGTACCTGACGAATCAGTACCCGAAGGTCAGTCACACCTTCATTCGGCGGGAGATCGCAGCCATCGAAGACCGCGGCTTCGAGGTCGAGAGGTTCTCGATACGTCCGACACCGGACCAGCTCGTCGACCCGCTCGACATCGCGGAGCTCGACCGAACGCGCGTCCTGCTCGATCGCGGATTCGCCCGCTTGATCCTCACCGCCATGGGTGTCGCCGTCTCACGCCCGTTTCGGTTCGCCCGGGCCCTTGGGCTTGCGGTGCGTCTCGGCCACCGTTCTGAGCGTGGCTTGCTCAACAACATCGCCTATTTGGTGGTCGCGTGCTCGGTGCTTCGTGAGGTGCAACGGAGAGGCTGCCGGCACATTCATGTGCACTTTGGGACGAACCCCACCGCGGTCGCGATGCTCTGCCGTGTGCTCGGCGGGCCCCCTTACAGCTTCACGGTCCACGGGCCCGAGGAGTTCGACAAGCCCTGGTCGATCAGTCTTCCAGACAAGATCGAGCGCGCGGCCTTCGTTGCGGCGATCAGCAGTTTTGGTCGGAGCCAGTTGTACCGACAGTGTGGCCACGAGCATTGGTCGAAGATCATCGTCGCCCGCTGCGGCGTCGATCGATCGTATCTCGACAACGATCCGGTCCCCCTGACGGACACAAACCAGTTCGTGTGTGTCGGCCGGCTGTGCGAACAGAAGGGTCAGCTCCTCCTCGTCGAAGCGGCCACCCGCCTTCGAGATCTTGGCGAGGAGTTTCGACTGGTGCTCGTCGGGGATGGCGAGATGCGCGAAGAAGTCGACGCGGCCATCGCGGATGCCGGACTTGGCGACCGAGTGACCGTTACGGGTTGGGCCTCGGGCGATGAAGTCCACCGCGTTCTCGACGAATCCCGCGCCCTGGTCTTGCCAAGCTTCGCGGAAGGTCTGCCGGTTGTGATCATGGAAGCGTTGGCGCTCGGTCGCCCAGCGCTCACCACGTACATCGCGGGCATCCCCGAGCTCGTCGAGCCAGGCGCTTGCGGCTGGCTGGTCCCGGCTGGCTCGGTCGACGCACTCGTGACCACGATGGTCGAAGCCTTGCACACCCCCCTCGAAGAGCTGACACGTCTCGGCAAGGAAGGTCGCGCCCGCGTGCTTGCACGTCACGACGCGGAGACCGCTGTCGAGCCGCTGGCTGAGCATTTTCGGCACTCGAGCGACTCGTGAGTGTCCCGATGCGGATCAGATGTGCATGTGGGGAACCGACCCGCTATGCTGAGTTCCGCTTCATCAGGAGTTGAATGAACGTTCTGGTCACCGGAGGCGCCGGGTTCATAGGCGCCAATTTCCTCAATCTTCTGGTGCCCCGACTTCCCGAGCATCGGTTCATCAACGTCGACAAGCTCACGTACGCGGCGAACCTCGGAAGCCTGCGCGCGATCGAAGCCGCAGACAACTACGCCCTTCGCCGGGTCGACATCACCGACGAAGAGGCGGTCAACGCGGTCTTCGATGAGTTCGATCCCGAGGTCGTCGTGCATTTCGCCGCCGAGAGTCACGTCGACCGCAGCATTCTCGGACCACGGGAGTTCATCCGAACCAACATCGAAGGCACGTTCACCTTGCTCGAGGCCTGCCGCGCCCGATGGTCGGCGGGCGGGTCGCGCCTTTTCCACCACGTCAGCACCGACGAGGTCTACGGTTCCCTCGGGGACACCGGCCTTTTCGTCGAGACCACGGCCTACGACCCGTCGAGCCCCTATTCGGCCTCCAAAGCGGCCAGCGACCACATCGTGCGCGCCTACCATCGCACCTACGGTCTTCCGGTGAAGATCACCAACTGTTCGAATAACTACGGGCCGATGCAGTTTCCCGAGAAGCTGATCCCGGTGATGATCCTCAACGCGCTCGAACGCAAGCCACTGCCGATCTACGGCAAGGGGGTGAACGTCCGCGATTGGCTCTACGTCGAGGACCACTGCGAGGCGATCTGGCAAGTGATCGAACGGGGTGAGGTGGGGCGCACCTACAACATTGGCGGCGGCAACGAGATGAAGAACATCGACGTGGTCGATACTCTTTGCAGGATCGTCGCCGAGGAGACCGACTCGGACGTCGACGAGCTCCTCGGCCTCAAGAAGTTCGTCGAAGACCGCCCCGGGCACGACCTTCGATACGCGATCGACGCGACGCGTGTTCAGGAGGAATGTGGCTGGAAGCCGCGCGAAAGCTTCGATACCGGGATCCGCAAGACGGTCCAGTGGTATCTTTCGAACGAAGACTGGGTGCAGGACGTCCGTTCGGGCGAGTATCGCAAGTGGATGGACCTCAACTACGGCCATCGCGCGACGTAAGGCGGAACATGATCAACAAGGGCATCATCCTGGCAGGTGGCACGGGAACGCGACTGCATCCTCTCACCAAGGGGCTCAGCAAGCAGCTCATGCCGGTCTACGACAAGCCGATGATCTACTACCCGTTGTCGACTCTCATGCTCGCTGGCATTCGCGAGATTCTGATCATCACGACGCCCCACGAGCAACACCTCTTCCAGGCGCTCCTCGGCGATGGCCAAAGCTGGGGCCTCCGCTTCGAGTACGCTGTGCAACCCAGCCCCGACGGGTTGGCGCAAGCGTTCTTGATCGGCGAGTCGTTCATCAACGGTGAGGCTTGCGCCCTCGTCCTCGGTGACAACATCTTCTACGGCCACGGGTTGCAAGGGCTACTCAGCGACAGCGCTCAGCAGAACAAAGGCGCGACCGTATTCGGGTACTACGTCAGTAACCCGCACGCGTACGGCGTTGCGGAGTTCGACGAGTCGGGCACGGTCATCGGCCTCGAAGAGAAGCCCGCCGAACCTCGCTCGAACTACGCCGTCGCAGGCCTCTACTTCTACGACGGGGACGTGGTCTCCCATGCCAAGGCGCTCAAGCCATCCAAGCGAGGAGAGCTCGAGATCACCGACCTCAACCGGCGCTACCTGGCCGAAGGCAAGCTCCGGCTCAACAAGTTCGGGCGCGGCGTGGCGTGGCTTGATACTGGAACGCCCGAAGCCCTGCTCCAGGCGGCGAACTTCGTACAGACCATCCAAGAGCGCCAAGGGCTACGCGCCTCTTGTCCCGAAGAGATCTCGTTTCGCAAGGGCTGGATCGACGCCGGGCAGTTGGCCGCGCTCGCCAAGCCACTCGAAAAGACCGACTACGGAGAGTACCTGCGACAGCTCTCGGAAGGGCTCGACGTCTGATGGAGGTCCGTGAGGGAACGATCCCCGGCCTGATCATCATCGACCCGACCATCTTCGGCGACGAGCGCGGCTTTTTCATGGAGACGTACTCGCGCGACCGCTACGAGAAGGCGGGAATCTCGAGCCAATTCGTGCAAGACAACCTCTCCTCGTCGGGGAGAGGGATCTTGCGGGGACTCCATCTTCAGCATCCACATGGGCAAGGGAAACTCTGTACGGTGCTCGACGGCGAAGTGTTCGACGTCGCCGTCGATGTCCGTGTGGGGTCGCCGCACTTCGGGCGCTGGCAAGGGGTGACGCTGTCATCTGCTAACAAGCGACAGCTCTACGTACCCCCGGGGTTTGCCCACGGGTTCTGCGTGGTCAGTGACCAAGCCCTCTTTTCGTACAAGTGCACCGAACGCTACGCCCCTGAACACGAGCTTGGTGTCGCCTGGGACGATGATGAGATCGCCATCGATTGGCCGATCGACGATCCGATCTTGTCCGACAAAGATCGCGCCAATCCCAAACTGCGCGAGATCTCGACGGACGAGCTGCCGCGTTATGCCTGAGTTCGTGGTCACTGGCGCCGGCGGGATGCTGGGGCGAAGTTGGACGCGCCGGCTCGAGGCGTCGGGTGCAGGTCACCTGGCCGCACCCCGGTCGCTTCTCGACATCACCGACGACGACGCGGTCGCGCGAACGGTCACGAAGGGGACGCGGTGGGTCATCAACTGCGCGGCTTGGACAGATGTCGATGGCGCGGAGGCCGAGGTCGAGGCTGCCAACGAGGCCAATGGACACGCCGTCGGTCGGCTGGCCACCCGCTGCAAAGAAGTCGGGGCCGCACTCGTGCACTACAGTACCGACTACGTATTCGACGGACGAGCGAACCGACCTTACCTGACGGATCATCGCCGCAACCCGGTCAACGCCTACGGTCGGAGCAAGGCCCTTGGCGAGGAGCTGCTCGAGAGTTCCGGTGTCGACTTCCTGTTGGTGCGAAGCAGCTGGCTATACGCGCCCTGGGGCAAGAACTTCGTCCTCACGATGCGCGATTTGACCCAGAGTCGTCCGGCGCTTCGCGTGGTCGACGACCAGCGTGGCAGGCCGTCTTCTTGTGATCACATTGCCGACGCGACGCTTGGGCTCATCGAACGTGGGGAGCGCGGGGTGTTTCATGTTTGTGACGGCGGAGAGTGCACTTGGTTCGAGTTGGCGTCGCAGGTTCGCGATCTCGTGGCCCCGACGTGCGTGATCGAGCCTTGCACGTCCGAGGAGTTTCCTCGCCCAGCGCCCCGCCCGCCCTACAGCGTCCTCGATCTCTCCAAGGCCGAGCAGTCCCTTGGGCCAATCGAGGATTGGAGAACCCGAGTTGCCGAGGTCCTGAAGGCCAGCTGAGCGGTGGAAGGCGCACCCAACATTCTCAGTCGCCTCGTCTTCTTCCTCTGGGTGCCCTTTTGCCTTTGGGGGATGAAGCGCTGGCCTCCCGCGCGCGCCACCGCGGTGTTGTCCCTCGTCGGCGTCCTTCTTCTTCCGGAGCTCGTCACGTTCTCGGTTCCTGGGATTCCCGACTTCTATAAACCCACAATCATCGTGCTGTGGGTCTTCCTCGGGGCTGTCTTCTTTCACCGCGAGCGCTTGTCGGGTGTTCCCTATCCCTGGCAGCTCAAGTGGTGCATTGGCCTTCTCCTCGTCGGTGCGGTGTTCACGGTCCTCTTGAACACGGACCCCCTCAACTACGGCTCGAGCTATGTGTCCGCGCATAGGCCGTACGACATCGTTCACCTTCTGATCAAGCGGACGCTGATGATCATCCTGCCTTTCATTTTGGGGCTCTCGATGTTTCGTAGCGGGGCGGAGCTTCGGGTCCTGCTCCAGACTTTCGTCGCCGCCGCGTTGTTCTATTCGATCCTACAGATCGCGGAGATGGTCCTCAGCCCGCAGCTCAATCGTTGGGTGTACGGGTTCCACCAACACAGCTTCGCCCAGACGATGCGTGGTGGTGGCTTTCGGCCGATGGTGTTCATGAGCCACGGCCTAGCGCTGGCGATGTTCACGACCCTTGCGACGATCGCCGCCGCGGCGCTTCACAAAGTGGGCGCGAAAGTGGTCGACGTTCCCGCGAAGTGGGCGGCAGGTTACCTCGGTGCCATCCTCGCCACCTCGCGAAGCGTTGCGGCACTCCTCTACGCCTTCGTCGCCGTCCCCCTGGTGCTCTTCGTCTCGCCGCGTCGGCAGGCGTTCGTCGCACTTGCTATCGGTTCATTGCTCCTGACCTATCCCGCGGCTCGCTCTCTCGGCCTCATCCCGGTCGACGACATCAATGCGTTCGTGCTCGACCAGTACGGGGTCGAGAAGGTCGGTTCGCTCACCGTCCGGTTCGAGAACGAGGCCGAGATGCTCGACAAGGCACTCGAGCGCTTGTGGTTCGGATGGGGGTGGTTTTGCCGGGCCTGCTTCTACGACCCCTGGAGCGGTGCGCTGATCTCGATTCGAGACGGGGCTTGGATCGCGACGCTCGGCAACACGGGGATCATCGGCTTCATTGGGCATTTTGGCCTGCTCGTCTTTCCGGTGTGGGTCCTGTGGCGACGGATCTCCCGCGTTCCGAAGGTCGCCGATCGCCGTCTACTCGCGGCCCTTGCGTTGATGGTTGGCTTGTCGTGCTTCGACCTCATTCCCAACGGGAACTTCAACACGCTTTCGTTGTTGTTGGCAGGCGCGCTCTACGGTTCACTCGACGGGCTTCTCCGCGAGGCAGTGCTCGCCCGTCGTCGCCGCCGCGCCGAACGTGCGCGGGCCGCGCAAGAGGCGAGGGGAGCCCTCGCGACGTGACTGAGTCTCCCCAAGCCCCCAACACCGAGGAGGTTGAGGCTTTCAAGGGCCGCGCGACGTCAGGGGCATTCTGGACCGCTGTTGGTTTCGGTGGTCGCCAGCTCGTACGTCTCGGGTCGAACTTGATTCTCACCCGACTCCTGTTCGAAGAGTACTTCGGGCTCATGGCGATCGTGTCGGTGGTGGTCACCGGCATTCAGCTCTTCGCCGACATCGGCGTGAGCCAAGCCATCATCCAGAGCGATCGTGACGACCGCGGGTTCACCGACACGTTGTGGACGATCGAGATCGGTCGAGCGACGCTTCTGTGGCTCGTCACGCTTGCCTTGGCTGGGCCGACAGCCCGCTTCTACGACGAACCGATCCTCACGAGTTTGATCTCGGTGGCGTCGTTCAGCGCGGTGATCGAAGGGTTTCGGTCGACGAACTACTTCACGGAGAACCGCAAGCTTCACATGCGGCGGCTGATACTTCTCGAGGTCGGGTCCCAGCTCGCCGGTTCGGTCGTGATGGTCATCTGGGCGCTGATCTCCCCGACGATCTGGTCGTTGGTCGCCGGGGGACTCACCGCAGCATTCGCGTCCACCTTGTGGAGCTGGGTAGGGTTGCCCGGCCGTCGCAATCGTTTTCACTTCGAGCGCGAAGCCGCCCTCAGCCTGTACCACTTCGGCCGCTGGATCGTGCTCAGCACCCTCCTGATGTTCACCGTTCGAAACGGTGATCGCCTCGTGTTTGGAAAGCTCGTCACGATGGCGGTCCTCGGCGTCTACAACATCGCCGTCAATCTCGCGCAGATCCCGTCGATGGCGCTCGGAAGCCTCTCGTGGTCGGTCATCTTTCCGATCTACAGCCGCTTCAAACAGAACCGCGCCGAGCTCCCCATGGTGTTCCGGAGCGTGCGACTACCCGTCCTCATCGTGGGCGGATGGGCCACTGCAGGCCTCGTCGCAGGCGGCCCTACGATCATCGAGATCCTCTACGACCCCCGCTACATCGAAGCCGGGTGGATGCTTCAGGTTCTCGCGGCCGGCCCGTGGTTTGGTGTCGTCATGGACGGGACCAATGGCGTGGCCTTGCTGGCACTCGGTCATAGCCGATGGATGGCAATGGCCTCGGGCGCCAAACTCATCGCCATGGCGGCCCTGATTCCGCTCGGATGGCATCTTGGCGGTTTTCTCGGAGCCATGCTCGGGGTGGCAGTCTCCGACGTGGTTCGCTACCTCGTTTCGATGGCGGGCGTCCTCCGTTTCGGGCTCGACGGGCGGCTTCAGGATCTCAAGCTCACTTCGATCGTGGCGATCTCTGCGTTCGTGGGATGGTTGTCGGTCCAAGGGTTGATCGCCATTGGCTGGACCAACTTGTTCCTACACGCCGTGGCGGTGTTCATCGTCGTCACGCTGGTGTGGCTCCCACAACACCTCGTGTTGTGGCGGCGCTACAAGGGCACAGGCCACCTGTTCTTCGCCGAAGGGGTGGGGTCGGGTTAGTTCCGCGCCATCCAAAAATCAGCCACGTCGCCGTGGCGATCCGCCTGATGCCTCAGCTCGTCCGGCAAGCCCACCACGACGTAGCCGATGCCTGTCTCCCGACCCAGCCGGTGCGAGGTCCGATTGAGCGTGAGAGCCGAGATGCGATCGGCGTGCACCAGCACCAAAACACGGTCGGCGAGCCGTGCCGCGCGCCGAAGCGCCTGGCCTTCGAACGGACCGTCCCAGGCCTCCAACTGCACCCGTTCGGTGCCCGGCTGCGCGCGCACAAACTCGACCGGCCGCGCTGAAGGGCGAGTCGCCAAAGCCGTCGACGGTTGGGTTCGCGTGATCGGGTAGGGGCCCGACGGCGGCGGCGTGGCGACCGGGGCAGGCACTGCCGCTGGCGGGGGCGGTTGGCTTGCGCCACTGGCGATCACCCAGTCGTTGTTCATCCGATCCGCGAGATCCACCGCGAGAGGCGCTTCTTCTTCTGAGGCTGCGAGGATCAGCACGCTGCCTCGTGCATCGGGCGCGAAGTCATCGAGCCCTGCGACCAGCTCGTCGAGGCCCTGTGGGTCATCGGGCCACTGCGTGGTGCCCACCACCGGGCCAGCCCCCCAAAAAGCGACTTCCGCGGCTGTCTGAACCCTGAACCCCCAGAACTCACGGTAGAATGCGAACAGTAGCGCGAGCGAAACCAAGACCATCGGCACCGCCCCAAAGATGATGACCTTCATCTTGTTTCGCAGCGGGTACTCCGGCACCGATCCCGAGTCCAAGATCACGAACCCGCTCGACGGATTGCGGAGCGCATCCTCGAGGGAGGCTTCGGTTTTCCTCAGCCCCTGCACGAGGTTCTCGCTGACTTTCACCTCGGCGAGCAGCCCCGAGGCTTCGCCTTCGATGTCCGAGAAGTCTTCGATGCGTCGCTGCGCCTTGTCGGCAAGTTCCTTGAGTCCGATCTGCCGTTCGCGAAGGGCCCGCAGGTTCGACCGCGCCGTTCGGAGCTGGCCGTCAATGGCTTGGTGCGTCGCGTTCGTGCCGACGACACCCGATGCTGTACCTCCCCCAGCCTTCAACTGTGCGCGAAGCTGATTGACTTGCTGCTGCAGAGACTGCACCTGGGGGTGGTTCTCGGAGAGGGTTGCCCTGGCGGTCGCCAACTGCTGACTCAGCTGGTTGTAGGCAGCGCGTTCCGGGGAAGTCCCGCTGCCGACGACGGCCGTCTGGGGAGTCGCGGCGAGTTGTGTTTCGAGGCTCTCGACCTGAGCCTCGAGGGCGCGCACTTCGGACACCGCGAGCTCCGCGTCGGCCCGAAGCTTTGCGGCGGACTCCACCATCGATTCCTGTTCCGTCGACAGGTCGGCGATGCCGTGACTCTCCCGAAAATCGTTGTAGCGTCGTCGATCGCTTTCGGCGGCATCCTGGGCCGCGCTGATTCGCTTCTGGGTTCGCGCGATCTCCGTCTCGATTCGCCTGGCTTGGCTCTCTTCGTGATACGCGATGAACACCTCGCTCGCCGTCTTGGCGAAGTCGGCGGCTTCTTCTGGCGTGCGCCCGGGGGCGTGGATCTGCATCGTTCGACCCATCATGTTGATGTTGAACGAGACCAGAGCGCGTAAGGTCGTGAGGCTTCCGGGGAACTCGACTTCCTCGGCGAGCTTTCGCAGTACCGCCTGGCGGTGGAGCGCGGCGGCGGCAGGCCCCAGGGCGCGGTCGCTTTGGATCCCTGCGATCTCTCGGAACCCCTCGAACTTCAGAACGGCCGTCGACTCGTACGAACTCGTGAGGCCGAACTTGGCGATCGAAAACCCGATCGTGACGCCGACGATTCCAGCCGCGATCAGCCACCACTTGGTGCGCCAGATCGCGCGCTGCACGCGGAACGGATCGACGGGAAACCCCGGACGAGACTTCTTCCCGCCGCCCCCCGAGCCGCCTAGATCATCACTCGCCACAAGCGCCCCCATCTGGCCTCTGGTGTCGTTCCTGCCATCTCGCCCCACCTGACCTAGACATGGAAAGCATACCCCCTAGTAAGCATTCCTTCGAGCCCTCGAGCTGAACACGGTCATGAAGATGATCTGAAGGTCCCACAGAAGGCTCCAGTTGCGAATGTAGTCTAAGTCATGTTCGACACGCTGCTCCATCTTCTCGAGCGTGTCGGTTTCGCCGCGCCAACCGTTGACCTGGGCCCATCCCGTGATCCCCGGCTTGACCTTGTGTCGCAGCATGTACCCTTGAATCTTCTTTCGGTAGAGTTCGTTGTGCGCGACTGCGTGAGGCCTTGGCCCCACGATGCTCATGCTTCCACCGATGACGTTGAGAAACTGAGGGAGCTCGTCGAGGTTGGTTCGCCGCAAGACGGCTCCAACCGGAGTGATCCGGGCATCGCCTTTGGTCGCTTGCCGGATCTCGCTCCCATCCTCGGTGACCGTCATCGATCGAAACTTGATGACGTCGATCACTTCGCCCTTGAGCCCATACCGGCGTTGCCGGAAGAAGATGGGGCCAGGGGATGTGAACTTCACGATGATGGCGATGACCAGCATCGGCAGCGAAATCAGCAGCAAGATGGCGGTCCCGAGGACCACGTCTTCGAGCCTTTTGAGCCAGCCATCGACCCCGTAGAACGGGGTCTCGCGCAAACTCACGGTGGGGATGTCGCCGAGCGTCCCCCACCGGGCGTGCAGGAGGTCAAACGCGAAGAAGTCCGCGGCCAAATAGACGGAAGCCGTCGTATCCGCGAGGTCACGGAGGAGCTCGTTGATGCGAGGCTCAGCCCTGAGTGGAAACGCGATGTAGATCAGGTCGATCTCACCCGAGCGCGCGGCGTCGACGGCGTCACGTAGCGCCCCAATTCGCCGCCCGAGCGATTCTTCGATCGGGTAGCAGCGTTCTTCGCCGCGGTCGTCGAAAAAGCCGAACACCCTGAGTCCCAAAGAAGGCGAGTCGTGGATGCGTCGGGCGAGTTGCTCGCCGAGCTCGGTCATGCCCACGATGGCGGCCGTTCTCGTGTTGTAACCGCGACTTCGAACCTCGCGCAGCATCAAGGTAATCGCGGTACGCCAGATCGAGATCAGAAACGGCGCCAAGACGAACCATACCGTGATGGTCACTCGCGAAAACACGTCCGAGCTCTTCGTGATGAACGCCAGAAACAGAACGATGGGCACGACGCCGCCGAACCAAACGGTCCAGGCACGGACGACGATCTGCTTGAGTCGAACCGCTCGCGCACTCTCGTAGAGCTTCATGCTCTGCGCGAGGAGCAGGAACAGGATCGCGGCAGCCGTCGCCGCGATCCAAGACCGCTGGTCCCACACCTCGTCGCGCGCGAGGGTGGGTAACCAGAGCGCCAGGTAGATCAGCCCGAAGTCGAAGAGGCGCATCACTGGCGCCAGCTCGGCATCGGTCCCGCGCCCCCAATCCGTGGGTTTCTTGCTCGGCATCAATCGTTGTTGAACAGTATAGGCATAACGGCCCGCCTTCTCACTTCAACCTTGCGGGCGACGAATGGGCAGGTTAACCAACAATATGGGCCGTTCTTGGGCACTCTTTCTATGTATGACGCTCACCGCTTGTGCTGCCAATCGGTACCCGGGGGCGCCCACGGTTCCATCGGACGATCCGGCGTTCGCGGCGCCCGAGGAAATCGTCATGGAGGGGCTCGCCGAGGATCCCGCTCAGCCCCTGCGCTTGATGCCGGGCGATATCATCGAGCTCACCACCGTTTCCGCGCAGACCACCAAGTATCCGGGCCTCATCGTCGACGCGCTCGGCCAATTGCACGTTCCCCTCGCGGGCGACGTCGTGGTAGGCGGCAAGACGCTGACCGAGGCAGAGCGTGCCATTGAGACCGGACTGCGCCGGTACGATCGCTTCGTGCGCGCCAATCTCATCATCACCGAGGCCAACGGCCACGTGGCCTCAGTTCTCGGTGCAGTCGCCACCCCAGGCCGGGTCAACGTGCCCCCTGGGATGCGTGTCGCCGATCTGTTGGCGCAAGCGGGGGGGCCTTCGCGGTCCGACAGCGAACAGGCGCAGACGCTTCTCGGCAACCTCGACTTCGCAAGGCTGGTGCGAAACGGGGAAACGGTGCCGGTCAACGTGGCCGAAGCGATCAAAGGCGACCCGAGGCACAACGTTCGGGTGCGCTCCGGCGATCAGCTCTACGTGCCACCAGGGACCGACATGCTCATCATGGTCATCGGCGAGGTCGATGCCCCGCAGCCCGTCGCCTACCGCCGCGGCATGCGGCTCACAGAGGCGCTGGCGAGAACGGGCGGCATCACCGACCGTGGAGACCGCAACGACGTCCGTATCGTTCGAGGGCCCCTCCGGGAACCCCGGATGTACACCGCCAGCATCAAGGACTTGGTCAACGGCAAAGCCACCGACGTCGTTTTGGCTCCCGGTGACATTGTGTATGTCACCAAGGCTTGGTACGCGTCGGCGGGCGATGTTCTCAACGCACTGTCGCCTCTGATTTCGCTCGCGAATGCCGCCGCCATTGTGGCCGTCGCTGAGCGAGTCAACCGGTAACATGCCACCCGACACCGTTTTCGGTCGCCTGTTGGGCTCACCATTGGCGATCGAGGAGCTTGATCCGAGAATTCACGTGGGCGCCCTCCTGCCCGAGGAAGCGTCGATCGTCGCGGGCGCCGTACCACGTCGCGTCTCGGAGTTCACCGCGGGACGCACCTGCGCCCGGCAGGCCCTTTCGAAGCTAAAAGGCCCATCGGGGTACGCGTTGCTGCAGGGCGAGGACCGCGGACCGATATGGCCTACTGGGTTCGTGGGTAGCATCACGCACGCCGACTTCTGGTGTGCGGCCGCCGTCGCGCGCGAGAGCGATGTTCGCGCCGTCGGCATCGACATCGAGTCGGTCGCA
>JBCCEK010000086.1:0-17123 GCA_039030295.1 Myxococcota bacterium
GCGTCGCCAAGGCGCTCGAGGGAACCGATGTCGCTTGCCGTCAGGCCGAGTGCGTACAGTTCCGCGAAAACATCATCGAGCGGTGCGCCAGTGACCTGGCAGGCGCCGACGTTGAAAGGTTCCCAGGCCCCTTCGTCCAGCGCGGGACGGTCGCCGTAGTCGAAGTCGGGCCAAGGCCGGGTGGTTTGCGGGGCTTGTGCGGCTTGTTCAGTCCAGTCACCGTCCCCTCGCGCGCCACGGGCCTCGATCGCGTCTGGTGCCAATCCGGTGACCGTTTGTGCGAGGTGCCCGCAGTTGCAGTGCGCGAAGCTCCCCCACTGGTACTTCACCGAGGCCCGAGAAAGACGTTTGGCGGTTTGTCGCAGGACCGCGATCAACTCTGGTGATGCCTTCGCCACGAACCCAATCTACCTCCGCCGCGCCGTCCGTAAAGGGCTCGTTGGTGTTTTCTTGAGGCGTGAGGGCCTCGATGAGGCATGCTCCGGCGGCAGGTGACGATGGACAACAAGGCGAGCCTTCGAAGTGTGTTGAAGAGGCGGCCGGTCGTGGGCTGGGCCCTTTACGACTGGGCCAACTCGGCCTTCGCGACGACGATCATGGCCGGTTTCTTTCCGGTCTTCTACAGCGCGATCAGCGAAGACATCAGCACCGAGGACTCGCAGTTCTGGTTCAACGTGACCCTGGCGGCGGCCAGCCTCGTCATCGCGATCTCCGCGCCGATCCTCGGTGCGGTCGGCGACCGTGGCGGGGCCCGCAAGAAACTCCTCGCAACGTTCGCCGGCATCGGCATCTTGATGACCGCGGCGCTCGCTTGGGTCCACGTCGGCCAATGGGGCATGGGTCTCCTGCTCTACGGGCTTGGGACCGTCGGGTTCTCGGGTGCCAACGTGTTCTACGACTCGATGCTCGTCGACGTGGCCGAAGACCACGAACTCGACCTCGTGTCTGCGCTGGGCTACTCGGCCGGATACATCGGAGGTGGCATCCTCTTCGCGATCAACGTGGTGATGGTGCAGAAGCCCGAATGGTTCGGTCTCGCCGATGCGGGAAGCGCCGTCAAAGCGTCGTTTCTCAGTGTTGCAGCTTGGTGGGCCCTTTTCACCGTTCCGCTCCTTCGCCTTGTCCACGAGAAGCCGACCGAACACCAGGCGTCTTCGAACCTCCAGGCCGTACGCGAGGGCCTTCAACAGCTCGCCTCGACCTTCAAAGAGATCCGAAGCTTCAAGGTGCTCGTCCTCTTCCTCCTGGCTTATTGGATCTACATCGATGGCGTGAACACGGTGATCAAGACTGCGGTGTTCTTTGGCGATCGTGTGCTTGGCCTAGAGCAGGCCGCTCTGATCACAGCGCTTCTGCTGACGCAGTTCGTGGCGTTCCCAGCAGCCCTCGCCTTCGGGGCACTCGGCCAACGAATCGGGCCGAAGCCTGCGATTCTTCTCGGCATCGGTGTCTACATCGCCGCAATCGTGTATGCCTGGCGGTTTCTGACGGACGCCAACGATTTCTATCTGCTCGCCGTTGCGATCGGGCTGGTCCAAGGTGGGGTGCAGAGCCTCTCACGGTCTCTCTACGCGCGCCTCGTGCCGCCCTCGAAGACCGCCGAGTTCTTCGGCTTCTTCAACATGGTTGGCAAGTTCGCCACGATCTTTGGTCCACTCCTGATCGCGTTCACCCCGATCTTGGTCCCAGGGGCTACCGAGCGAGATGGCATCCTGTCCCTCTCTCTCCTGTTCGTCGTCGGCGGGTTGTTGTTGAGTCGGGTCGACGTCGATGAGGGCGTTGCCACGGCCGCGAGGTTCGACTGACGCGCCTTCGGGGCGCGCCGCACAGGCGTGCTATAGCTCGCGTCGTGCCAGCGCCGCGCCCCGATTGGGAAGAAGTTCTTGCTTTCTGGTTCGGTCCGCTTTCGGGCGACCTCGACTTTCCCGAGGACCGTCGAAAGCTCTGGTGGGCGGGAGGCGAAGATACCGATCTCGAGATCCGCCAGCGGTTCGGGGCATGGGTCGCGGAAGCACTCGAAGGGGGGCTCGGCACGTGGTCCGAGAGCGCCCGCGGGCGTCTGGCGCTCGTCCTTCTGCTCGACCAGTTTCAGCGATGCCTAGGCCGTGGTACCCCGGCCGCGTTTGCGGGGGACGCGAGGGCTCTTTCGTTGTGTCTCGACGGGATCGATTGCGGTCACGACCGCGCACTTCGACCGATCGAACGGTCCTTCTTGTACATGCCGCTCATCCATTCGGAGGACCGAGCGGTCGCACGACGTTGCCTCGAGACCTACCAGGCATTGTCCGACGAGATCGCCGCCTGCGGCGTCGACGCACATCCAGACTTTCTTTCCCATGCCCAAACCCATGCGGACATCGTCCTCAAGTTCGGGCGGTACCCGCACCGCAACGCGATCCTGGGGCGTGCGTCTCGTCCCGAAGAGGACTCGTTCCTGGCCGACGGAGGCCCCTCCTTTGGGCAAAAGAGGTCCTAGCCGCCGCTTGTGGCTCGTCGGGCTGGTGGTTGCAGTCTTGGTTTCCACCGTCCTCGCGTGGGGTCCGGAGATCGCCGATCGCGTCGCCAATCGCGTGGCCCAAGCGCCGCCGTACGTCGTCGACCCGGCCACAGAGGCGCTCTTCGACTCGCTCTTCGTGGTCGATCTGCATGGCGACGCCCTTCTTTGGGACCGCGACCTACACGAACGCAACGAGCGCGGCGCGATCGACCTTCCAAGGCTCGAGGAGGGGAACATCGCGATTCAGTGCTTCTTTATCGTGAGTCGTTCTCCGTACGGCCTGAGCATCGACTACACGTTCGAGAAGTCCGACGTCATCACGCTCCTCGCGATTGCCCAAGGTTGGCCTGTGAAGACTTGGACCAGCCCCTTCGAGCGCGCGGTTCTCCAGGCGCAGCGGCTCCAAGACCTTGCTGCAACCTCGGGTGACGCATTGATTGTGATCGAGAGCAAGCAAGACCTGAACGCCTATCGTGGCGCGCGACCCAAGGGTGGGCCACCGGTTGCGGGGATCCTGGGAGTCGAAGGAGCCCACGCCCTCGAGGGCAACCTCGAGAACCTCGATGCGCTGTTCGAGCTCGGCGTCCGAATCATCGCGCCCACGCACCTCTTCGACAACGACGTCGGTGGGTCTGCGCACGGGGTCCGAAAGGGCGGGCTCACCGAGCTCGGCCGTCAGATGATTCAGGCGATGGAGTCGCGGGGGATCTTGTTGGACCTCGCTCACGCTTCCGCACAAACGTTCGACGACGCCCTGGCCGTGTCGACGAAGCCGGTCATCGTCTCGCACACGGGTGTGCTCGGCACGTGCGACAACAGTCGCAATCTCTCGGATGCACAACTCCGGGCCGTCGCCGCGACTGGCGGCGTCGTGGGCATCGGGTTCTGGGACCTTGCCGTTTGCGGGGACCAACCGGACGACATCGCGCGTGCGATTCGGTACGCGGTCGACGTCGTAGGCGTGGATCACGTGGCGCTCGGCTCCGACTTCGACGGCGGGGTACCCGTTCCGTTCGACGCCACAGGGCTCGTTCTGGTCGCCGAGGCGTTGCGCGAGAGTGACTTCTCGGACGCCGAAATCGCGCAAATCATGGGTCAGAACGCGGTTCGCGTGCTCGAAGAGACACTCCCGGACTAGCCCAGTCTCCGTCCGGCGCTTCGGAACTGTCGATTGCCATCGTGGGCGAGCGCGAGACCGCGTGACCCTTGGCGGCGCACATCGTATGGTCTCCTCGTGCCCTCGGTCCTTACAACTTGCGTTTCGATCACAGCGTTCGTCGTTCTCATCGCTCCCCCGGCGGCCATCGCGCCTCCGGCGGCCTCGGCACAGGAGGAAGGCGTCATCCAGGATCTCGGACCGGGGGCCACGGTCGCGGTGATCACCCCTGAGCGAACCGCCGCAGAACCCGGTTTCGTCACACTGACGACCGGTGGCATCGTTGTCGTCCGCGGCCAGCGTTTCGTCGTGACGAACGAACCCGCGCCCATCGCTGCCGTCACCGAGGCACCACCCCCACCGCCGCGCGACGCCGTAAAATCAGCCGAGACTTCGATCGTCGACGGGATCTGGGTTCCGGGCTACTGGCGCCACGGCACCGACGGCTTCGTGTGGGTGGAGGGCCGCCACATCGCCCCGAAGCCTGGTCACGTGTTCGTCCCGCCACGCTGGGTATCCCTCAACGGCCACTTTCTCTTCTTCAACGGGTTCTTCGTCCCCCATCGGGTCTGGGTTCGGAGCTTCTTCAATACGTACCATTTCAGCGGCGAACCCGGGACCGCCAACCGCACCGCCACCCGCGACCGCGGCCCCTACTGGCCCATCGGTGTCTCTGGACGCCCGGTCGGCAGGACCACGGCGCGCGGGCGCGGCCCTTATTGGCCGGTCGGCCTCGGCCCACCGACAGTCCTCAACCGCGGCGGCGGCTCGGTGGTGGGGCTTCCCTCCAACAACGCACGTCGCTGAGGCTTCCTTTCATGCCCCCTATACGTCTTCTCTCGACGGCCCTTGCCGTCTGTCTGTTCCTGGCTTCCTGCAGCGATGGCGAGAGCAGCGACGACGCCACGCCAAGCGACCCCACCGAACGAGGTCCGCTCGATGTCGGCGTGACCACGTCTTCCGTTACCGATGCGTCCCGCGATCGCGCGCTTGCCGTCGAGGTCTGGTACCCGGCGACCCAAGCGGAGGCGACTTCCCCCGTGATCGACTTTGCAGTCGATGCCGGGCAGCGCGATGTCCTCGCGCCCCTTCTCGAAGATTCCTCACGAGACTGCGTGGCCACGACGACCGACGCCACCCGGGACGCCGCCCCGGCTCCCGGCCAGTACCCCGTCGTGGTCTACTCGCACTGCTACACGTGCACGCGGTGGTCCGCCCATGCCGTGATGGAATACCTCGCTTCGCACGGATTCGTCGTGGTAGCGCCCGAGCATACCGGTGACACGCTCTTCGATCTTCAAGCGGATCGCGCGCCGCCACTCGATGCTGCACTACTTACGGTCCGGGTCGCCGACGTGCGCTTCGTCCTCGATCGCGTTCTCGATTCTGAAGGCACGCTCCTTCCAGAGGGCATCGTCGTAGACTCGAGTCGTGTCGGAATGCTCGGCCACAGCTTGGGCTCTGTGACGGCGGGCGCCGTCGCACAAGAGGACGACCGGATCGCGGCCGCGGCCGGTCTCGCGGCCCCAATGGACAATCCTCTGATTCCAGGAGTCTCGATCGGCGCGATTGAGGTTCCGTTGGCGTTTCTCGTGGCGACCGAGGACAACAGCGTTGGGGAAGCCGGCAACATCGTCACTCGAAACAACTTCGCCGTTGCGAACCCACCGGTGTACAAGCTTGAGGTGATCGACGCGGGCCATTGGTCGGTGACCAACATCGCTGGCCTCGATGAGGCGTTCGACCCAGGCTGCGGGGCAGGGCTGCGACAGCAGACCGAAGAGCCGTTCGAGTATATTTCAGTGGAGCGCGCGAACCAGCTGACGGCGACCTTCGTGACGGCCTTCTTCTCCGCGCACCTCAATCAGGCCGAGAGCGGCTTCGAGCAGCTCGGCGCAGATGCCTGGCCGACCGACGCCATGTTCGACGCCAGGGACTAGTAGGGCCAGCGCCAATCTGCGCTTAGCGCCGCCCGACGATCTCGCCGACTTCTTCGAGGAGTGACTTCGAGTACAGACGCCCGGCCAAGGACCAACGTGCCGAGTACTGCACGGCCTGCCACGACGAAGCGCTCGCGATGAGATTGACCACCTTGAGCCGGCTGCTGAGTTTCTGGGTGGCCTCGTCGTCGACGTCCTTGCTGTCGAGGTCGGGGACTTGGTTCTTGAAGTAGTCTTTGGCTTCTTGAGGAAGCGCGTCGTACTTGTCCTTCTTGATGATGAAGGCACCGACGACGATGCCGCTCGACTGCTTGGCCATCGTCTTGAGCTTGGTGAACCACTGGAAGCTCATGACAGCGACCGAAGTTGCGATCACGGTGTCGACCATGCCGGTCTGCAGCGCCGAGTAGACCTCCGGGAGGCTCAGGAGCACACCGTTCGCGCCTGCAGCCTTCAGCACGGCCTGCATGGGGGCGGAGTCGCGCCACGCCCATGGCCTTGCGGTATGAAGGTCGGTCGGCGCGCGGATCTTCTCCCGCGAGAAGATCCGAATGCGGCCCGCGTCGCCCCAAGCGATCAGTTCGTAGCCCGCCTTCTGGAAGAGCTCGACGAACCGTGGGCCGAGCTCTTTGCGCACTAGATCGAGCTCCTGATACGTGGTGATCATTCCGGGGGCCTGAAGCACCAGGACGGATCGGACGAGCTTTCCGAGCCCCGCTGACGTGATCAGCGCCCCGTCGAGCTGGCCGACGCGCATCTTCCTCACGACGGTGCTTTCGTCGCCCGCGACTCCGCCGTAGTACATCTGGAGGCTGACCTGCCCGTTGGTGGCCTTCTTCAAGCCGACCTTGAGCTTCTGGTACTCGTCTCCGAGAGGAGACTGCCTCGGTGCCAAGGTCGCGATTCGTATCTCGTGGGCGGCCTCCGCCTGGGCCTCGCGCACAAACGAGTCGCCACTCACCAGCAGGCCTACGACCAACAACAGCAGGAGTTTTTGCATCCGGCGAGGCAAACACGTTCTGCGAGAAGCCACAAGCGAATTCTCCTCAACGCAGCCGCGGGTTGACTCCCCGAGCAAACTGGCCAGTGTTTCAAGACGATGCCCTTCCACAAGCAGCCCGCTCGCGCGATGTTCGCCGCGTCTTGGACGATGTGCGTTGGCCTCGCAATCTCATTGCAGCCCGCCTGCAAGTCCTCCCAACTCACGAGTCACGGCACCGACGTTGCTGTGCTCGCCGAGGAGCCTCTCGGCTGCCAGCCGTTGGGCGAGGTCGTTGGCCACGGCGGGGGGGTCGGCGGCGGTTACGTGCAGAAGGGCGTACTGTCCGAGTCAGCGACCAATCGCGCACGCAACGCTGCCGCCGACCTCGGGGCGACACACGTGGTCCTCGAGGAGCCTCTCTACGAACACGGTAGCGGAACCGCTGTCACTCGGAATCAACAGCCGGCGCTTGGTCATGGCGACAGCTCTGCCGCGTACGCCGAGGTGCGCGGCGTCGCGTACAAGTGCGCCCCAGGCACGCTGCCTACGGTAGACGCATCTGGGCTTCCCGCGGTTCAGAACCCGGCGGCATCGATCTCGCTCGCGCCTCTCGGGACGCTCACCGAGATCGTCGTCTACCAACGAAACCCCGCCACCCCGGGAACCGAGGCTTCGGAGGTCGAGTCGCTGAAGCTCGAGGATCCTGCGCGCGTCACGGAGGTCGCCTCGTCGCTCGAAGACCTCGCCCTCGATCCCATCAAGTACGTGCCAACACATCGCATCGAGTTCGTGGGCGACCTTGGAACACAATCGCTTCTCTACGGGTTCGGCTACCTGCAATACGCGGGCAAAACGTATCGGCTGACGACCGGTACGTTCGAGCGAGAGCTCGGGTTGGTAGAGCCCCCGCCCGCCGAATCCGTGCCCACCCCGGCGCGCCCCGAAGTGCAGATGGCGCCTCCGCCTACCGCCGGTGGCGAAAGCCCCTAGAGCGCGTTTACGCGAGCGGTGTGCGAGCCGCATTCCAGTCACCCGAACGGCGTGACGGTACACCCCACCATCCGCCTGGCAACTCGTGATGCAGCCGGTGGAACTTCGGGAGCCCGACGGTACGACAAACGATTCAAAGTGAAAAGGGGGTACACAAAAAAAGTACGCAACCTCTGTCCCGTCACGATTGTTCAGTCGACGTATCCAAGCTCCGCACTAAGAACGACAAGTCAAAGATCGTTCAGATCTTGGTAGACAGACAGAGCGTCGTGGGTGCATTCTCCCGGGCGAACGCAGCAATGCGTACGAGGATGTGACCGGTGGAGGTGCGACGTGAAGTATAGCTGGATCGCGATGACCATCATGGCGTTGGCTCTTGTGCCAGCGGGGTTGGTGTCAGCACAACGGCCAGGGACAGAGGATCCGGGTGGCGGCATCGGAGACGCGACCGAAGAGGAGTTCCTCCGCGACAACAAGATGGAGAGCGACGAGTCCACGGACGAAGCGTTCGTCGACGAAGTGGACGGGATGACCGACACCGACGTCGAGTTGCGGCCTGGGACCGAAGGGCCGGCTGCCAAGCCCCCGACGCCGGGAACTCAGGACTTCGAAGAGCAGCGCACCTACAACCCCGACTCTATTCGGGTGACGAGTCGTGCGTCCCGAAACCGCGAACCCGATGAGAAGATCATCCCGCTCAAGTTCCAGTTCCACGGGTACTACCGTGCTCGGTACAACTGGATCGGCACCAATCCACTTCCTCGAAACCCACAGCTCGGCGGCAACGGCACCGATTACCCCACCGCAGACGCTTCCTACGGCTACATGCGGCTCCGCCTCGATCCGGAAGTCACCTATGGGCCCAACCCCGATCTCCCGATCGCGCGCCTGCGGTTCACCATCGACGGCTTCGACAACGTGGTGTTCGGTGACAACGCCCGCGTCTTCAACGTGCCGCTCTTCGCAACCGACCAGTCGATCACCGACGTCAACGGCTTCGATCTCCGCGAGTCCCTTCGACTCGAGCGCGCGTGGATCGAGTTCCTCGTCCCGATCGGTCAGATTCGCGTCGGCCGCATGGAGTCTCAGTGGGGCGTCGGCCTCCTGACGCATGCGGGTAACGGCCTCGCCGAATGGGGTGATTTCCTTCGTGGCGAAACCTTCGACCGAATCTTGTTCGCGACGCGTCCCCTCACCGTCGGTCGCGCGATCAAGAGCGGCGACTCCCGTCAGACGCCGCTGATCTACGCATTCGTCTACGACCGTCTGTCGCAGAACACCGTGATCGACCCGATCATTCCCCGCCCGCCACCCGACTCGATTCCTGACCCGTACGCCTACCGGTTCCTTCCGTTCACGACGTACTTCGGGGATCCGAACGACCCAAGCAACATCAATGGTGTCCGGCCCCTCTTCCCGAACCAGTTCCTCACCACGCTCGCGAACCGGGTCAACGAGCTCGTCAACGTGGTTGCGTGGTTCGACGAGGACTACGGACGTGCCGAGTCGGACGAGCTCTTCGTCGGCGTCTACTTCGTCTATCGATGGCAGAGCCAGACGCAAAGCAAGATCTTCATCCCCGACATGTCTTGGCGCCTTCAGCACACCCTTGGGGGCAAGCGTCGGCTCGCGATCACAACCGCGGGTGAGTACAGCTGGATCGGCGGTCGAAGCGGTGCCCTCGCATTCACGGGTCCGAACCTCGACAACGACCCGGCAACCTGCACCTCAGCGAACAACGTCAGCCCATGCCGGCGAGGCAAAGGCAACATCCACAACGTGCTCGCCCGTATTGGCCTGAAGTCCGAAGGCAACTGGGCCTTCCAGCTCGAAGGCGGGTTCGCGTCGGGCGACGACGACCTGCTGAGCTTCAACGAGCTCCAACAGGGCCAGACCCCGAAGCTTACGACTCGCGGTTTCAATACCAACATCAAAGTCGGCTTGTTGATGTACCAGGTGGCGCTCCGGGCCCTCACCTTCGACCGCCTCTTTCCTCTCGGCCCCGCGGTCGAGCTCGGCGCGAACGGCAGCGTGTGGAACTCCAAGTACTTCATGCCGTCGTATCGCATCACGATCGTGAACGGCCTCGAGTTCCACACCCAGTTCCTGTTCGGGTGGGCCTCGGCCTTGGACCCGGTCATCTACCGAACCGAGCGCATCTCGAGCTGCGGGTTCAAGAAGGAGTGCTTCATGGGCTGGGAGCTCGACGGCGCGATTCGTGCCCGCATCGGCGCGGACGACATCGTCTGGATCGACTTCGAAGCAGGCGTTTTCCAGCCTGGACAAGCGTTCACCAACGCGGGCTTCCGCGACAAGGTGATGTGGACCGCGCAGCTCCGTGCCGCGATGGTTTTCTAAGGCAAACCTGACGCAAATTCGACGCCAATCTGCGAATCTCTACTATTCGTCCCTGTTTGATCACTCGGATGGACAAAGGCTCAAAAATGCGTCTTACTCTGCGCTGGGCGGAGAAGAGTATCCCGGGTGAAGCTAGAAGAAAGGACCCCAGAATGAAGTTGATTGGATTTATCTGTGCGTTCGCGTTGGCCGGCGCCATGGTCGGATGTGGTGATGATAGTTCGGGAACTGGCGCCACAGGCGGCGCGGCGGGCACAGGCGGTTCGGGCGGCGGCACTGGCGGCACCGGCGGAACCGGGGCCACCGGCGGCGAAGATCTCTGCACCAACGCAGCGGATACCGCTGTCTACGACAGCACCGAGTACACCAACGAGGGTGGTGAGGAATTTAGTGGTACTGACGCGGTCGCCGAGATCGCGGCGGACTGCCTCGACAACGTGAGCACGCTCAACAGCATGGGCTGCGGCGCCGAGGTGGGTGACGTTCTCACGAACAACAACAACGAAACCCAAGCTGCGTTGGCCGCTTGCGTCGTGCAGTGTGTCGTCGACCAAGAGGTCGATCTCTCGGCGAACTGCCTCAGCTGCTACGGCGACACCGTAAGCTGCGGTGCTGCCTTCTGCGCAGGGCCGTGTGCCACCGACGTCAACGCGCCAGCCTGCATTACCTGCCGGTGTGGCACGAACGCTGGGGACGCGGACTGCTTCGGCGAGTTCGACACTTGCTCGGGGCTTCCCCGCGTGCCTGACGACTGCGCGATGTAATCGCGGTCGGAACTACTAAACAACAGAAGGGCACCCATCACGGGTGCCCTTTTTCAATTCAGGGGCAGCCCGTTCTCGTCGAAGCACAGCTCTGTGGTGAGGTCGACTTCTTCACGACAGGGCGCATCTTCCTCGCCGGCGAGCAAGTCCAAGAAGCCCGCGCACTCGTCGATTTCGGCGACGCAGGCCGTGTCTGCCTCCCACGCTTGCCCGCAAGCGTCCGAGGTATCGTAGGCGGACTCGATCTGGCACTGGCAGAGTTCCTCGCACTGCACGTTCGGATCAGTCGTTTCGCACGTCTGGGCGATGTCGCAGAAACCCATGCAGGCCTCACTGGGCTCGACCTCCTCGATGCAACCCTCGCGGGTGGAGCTCTCGCAAGCGGCGGCCACCAGGAGCAGGAGAGTCAGAAAGGGAAGGGTTCCAAGCAGTCGAAGCATCGGTAGATTCTGGCGGAAGCGGGTCGGCAGTCAACCGAAGCGCCCCCGGAAGCAGGTGGCTGACACACGTTCCGATGGTCAGTTCGCCCTTCCTTCGAGGGGCCGTCCCCAGTCTGGGCTAGGACAACTCGGTCGGCGCGTCGGGGTCCGGCGCGGGGTCGTGCGCTTCGGCGTCTTCTCGTTCGGCTTCTTTCAGCCACGCCGTGAACAAGGTGTACCCCACCGCGAGCACGACCGCGCCGACGAAGAGGCCGATGATCCCCTCGAGGACGAACCCCCCAATCGCCCCCACGAAAATGACGATCATCGGGGCGTCGGTGCCGCGGCCCATCAAGAGGGGTTTCAGGAAGTTGTCGCTCAATCCAACGACGACGGCCCAGATCGCGAACATGACCGACGTGGCGGTCGAGCTCACAGAGAACACGTAGACCGCCACCGGCGCCAAGATGATCAGCGTCGGGAGCTGCACGATCGCGACCAACAGCACCAGGAGCGTCCAAAGCCCCGCTGCAGGGACCCCGGCGATCAGCATCCCGAGGCCTGCCAGAAGGGACTGAATCAACGCGACCCCGAGAATGCCGCGAGTGACACTCCGGACGCTGGACGCCGCCAGGGCGACCAGTTCTGCGCCCCGTGGCCCGGTCACCATGACCGCGACGTTGCGGGCCACTTTGGTGGCTCGGTCGGCGTTCGGAAGCAGCACCCCAGCGATGACGATCGCGATGACGAACATCGCCAGGCCCACCCCGAGGTGGCCCATGCTGGAGATCAGCCACACCCCGAAATCCTTGAGCTGCGGCGTGAACCGCTCGAGGGCAGTCTCGAGGTTCTCCGACGCGGCGGTCCACAACGAATAGAGCTTCGAGCCAATGAGCGGCCATTCCTCGATGCTTGCGGGAGGGGGAGGGACCGCGATCGTCTTGCCCTCGAGGTCGTCCGACAGGTTCTGAGCGGTCTCCACCAGGCTCGCGCCGAGTGCAACGGTCGGGAGGATCAGCAGGAGCAAACCGAGGACGATCATGAGTCCGCCGGCGATTTTCGGGCGCCCGCCGAGTAGTCGACTGAGGGCGTTGAACGGCGTGAGCGTCGCGATCGCGATGATCACCCCCCAAGCGACCGTCGTGAGGAAGGGCCTCACGATCAGAAAGCAGAGGTAGACCAGGAGCGCCAAGAGGCTCAACCGAATGGCCGCCTGCAGCGCCCGCCGCTGGAACTCTCGCTCTTCCTCCGGGGTCTGACCTCGATCCACCAGGCATGGTGTACCGAAATTGCCGCCGAGTCGCTAGGAGACGTTGTGCGCCGCTCAGTCGCCGCCGACCCAAAGAAGCGCGTCGTCGCGTTCGGCCATGGGGAACGCACGTGACTCGGCGACCAGGAACTGCGCGCTGATTCGTGGCAGCACCGAGAGGAGTCGATCGTCGGTCACGAAGGCGATCCTGCGGATCTGGCGATGGTGCTCCCGGACGAATCGTAGGTGCGAGGTGAGCGCGGTGAAATCGTCCCAGCCCGGAAAGTGCTCGGCGACGATCATCAGGCCCTGTAGCCCACCCGACTCGGCGATGTACGGGTCGACTTCGGCACCCACCCGCTCGAAATCGCCGGCTTCAAGCTCGCCCTTCGGCTCGAGAACGAGCACACCCTTGGCCTTGATCAACTCGAACCGCAGATCGCTCGTCTCCGCGGGCTCCGAGATCCACTCGCGCGCATCTTGGAGATCGTCGCTTTCGAAGACTCGGACCTCACCCGGGATGGCGAAACCGAACGCCCGAACCATGTTGGCGATCCAGTCGACGTCGGTGACGATGGCCGCGCGTTCGAATGCCCCGAGGTGCTTCATACCGACCTTGGCGTCTTCCCAGGCCGCGCCCCCGCTGTAGCCTTCGAAGTCGTTGGCGGCGACGTAGAGCAACCGAACCTTCTTGAGCTTACGAAGCTTGGTCTCCAGGGCGGGAACGAGGACTTGTTGGTAGTCTTCGGCGGTCACGTGCCCCGTGGCCTTGAGCCCGAGCACGCGGTCTGGGACGTCTTGAATTAGCTCGATCATGGGAGCCCCCTTCAGGCCGGGCAGCTTGGCACACCCGGCGTGGAGTTCCAGTTGCGCCCAGCGGCAGGTAGCGCCCGAGAGGACGTGTGGCATGGTCGCCCCATCCCATGAGTGAAAAAGTCACAGCCAACAAGGTCGTTACCATCTCCTACACCCTCCGCGCGGACGACGGGGAGGTGATCGATCGGTCGGAAGACAGCAATCCCCTCGTCTACCTCCACGGTGCGAACAACATCGTTCCAGGCCTCGAAGAAGAGCTCGAGGGCGCCGCGCAAGGCGATGCGATCAAAGCGATCATCCCACCCGAGAAGGGTTACGGCCCGCGAATCGGCGAAGCCCAACAGGTTCCTCGAAACCTATTCCCCGCCGACGCCGTGCTCACCGCGGGCATGCAGGTGATCGCGCACGACGATTCGGGCCGGCAGATCCCCTTCTTCGTGACCGGCATCGGCGAGGAAACGGTGACCGTCGACCCGAACCATCCGCTGGCCGGGGAAACGCTTCACTTCGATGTCACCATCGAGTCCTTGCGCGACGCCACGCAAGACGAGATCGACCACGGGCACCCGCAGGGACACGGCGGACCTGACCTCTAGTCCGCTGAGGGTGGGCGACGCCCCGGGGCCAGCGTGAGCCGGCAACCGGGGGTTGATTCACCTCAGTCGTTGGTCGAGATCGTGATCTCGGAGACCGTATCGGCTTCCACATCCTCAGGGCAGTACGGCATGTCGTACCAGTCTTTGGCCGAGTAGCGCTCGGTCCAATCCGAGTAGTGCGGCGACGCCGGATTGGTCGACTGAGAGTAGCTCAGCATCCCCCAGGCGTCCGGGCATTCGCTCTCATCCCACGTGACCGTCTGCATGTAACTGTTGCCGGTGCGGATGTTGCTGTAGCCCTCGCCCTCGACGAAGTTCGCGCTGATGATGCTCCACATGTAGCCATCCGAGCCCCCGTGGATCGGGATTTGCTCGGTTCGGTCGCCGTTCCAGCGGAACTGGACCTCGCCCCAGGGCCGGTCCAGCGGGATACCCTCGCTCACCATGAAGTCCACTGCGGCGCCCACCGCGCAGCGGGTGGCCTCGATCACACCCGCGTTCTCGACGTTGACCGTGTTCGGGGTGTCGACGGGGTCGCTCGCATTGAACCCGTTGACCCACAGCCCGGGCGTCTCGTCCATTCGGAACCAGACATTGCGCCAGAGCGCCGGTCCCACGCTGTCAATGTTGTACAAGCCGTCCCAGTCCGCGAGGACCGTGCAGGCTTCGGCGGCCTCGGTGGGGTTCTCGGTGTAGGGGGTGCCCTCCTCGCCGCAGCTTCCCGAAGACCAGTCCTCGACCGCGTCGCAGAGGGTGACCACCGAGTCCCGGGCGAGCTCGCCCGCGAGGTTCCGGCCCTCGTACATGAGCTCCCTTAGGTTATCGATGTTGAAAAGGGGCGCCCCGAGGGCATCCGTGCCGGCAATACGTTCGTCCGCCTGGATGAACCCCTGCCGGGTTCGCAACGACTGCTCTATCCCTTCGGGCGGGTTCAGTCCGTTGCGTCCCATCAGCGGTGAGAAGTTCTCGAGAAGCGAGTTCGGGTTGCTGAGCCAGTAGCTGTCGTTCGAGTTGCTGACGTACGTGACGTCGCCACCCGTTCGGAGCTTCGGGAGGTTCTCGAACCCAAGCAGGCCTTCGGGGCCATCCGGGTCGGTTCCCCAATCGCATTCGCTTCGCGAGCCGTTGAGCGCCGCGACCCCGAGATCGGTGATCGCGATCGTGTAAATGGTGTCGGCGCAGGCTTCGAGCTTCTCTTGGCTGACGTTGGGCACCGTCGAGACGTCTGCGTAGTAACCGGTTCCCGCGCGGTCGGCGGCGATGCTGTTGACCCACGGGAGGCCGATGTCTTTCAATGCCTCTTCGAATTCGTCGATCGAGGTCGCCCGACCCATCTTGAGGAACTGATCGAGGAACCGGGTGTTGTCGATGTTGGCGTCGCGGATCGCGAAAGTCGTTCCTGCCGCGGTCGGCCACCCAGCAACCAGCTCGCTCAGGCTACCCAACGCGACGATCGGGCCGAACTGGCTCATGTAGATGTTCTTGGTCTGTTCTTCGATTGTGCCGTCTTCGAGCATGACTTCGATGGTGACCGGATTGGTTTCGATGTCCCGGATCTCGTCGTCGAACCGATACTGGTAGGGGTTCCCGTCGACGAGGTCGAGCTCGAAGAAGCTGAAGCGCTGCGCGGTCGACACCGTGTGCGACCACGCGAGATCACTATTGAAACCGATGAGAACGCCTGGAGAGCCGTGCAGTGCCGCTCCCATCACGTCGTACTCGTCGGGGATCGTGAGGTGCTGCACGTAGAACCGTTCAGGGCCGCTCCAGGGGAAGTGCGGGTTTCCGAGGAGCAGCCCGTACTCGTTTTGTGAGGCTTCGCTTCCAATGCCGTAGGCGTTGCTTCCAAAAGAGCTCGGCTCGGGGATTCCAAGCACGTCGACGTTGAACGGCTGGCTCTCGATCGCGGCAGGGACGAGACTCGCGGTCGACTGGACCGGCGCCACCTCGTCGGCGGCGATGATCAAGCTCTGCGTCGCCTGAATGCCCGCCCTCAGCACGAGCTTTCGGAACACCTTGGACATGTCGACGTAGTTGATGGGCCTCACCCAGTCGGCGTCGCGGCAGCCTTCGGGGCCCTCCGGGAGGTTCTCGACTCCGGTCTCTTCGAGGTATCGGTTCATGCCGGCCGCGTAGCCCACGGTCAAGTCTTGAAGCGATTCACTGAAGGCCGGGAAGAACACGTCCTCGATGTATTCGTCGCTGCTGAAGAACGTGTAGACGTAGTCCCCGTCGAGGTCGCCTTCTTCCTCGCCGAACCATCGCGCCGACGTCCCCGTCGCAAAGATGATCTCGCGCATCAGCACGCAGAAGTTGTCCTGCGCGTAGGCGTACCCGGTACCGTACCCGAGACCCACGAAGTCGTCCGCCGTGATGTGCGGTACTCCGAGACTCGTGCGCACGATAGTCGCCGTCGCATCGATGTTGTCGCCTCCGCCGTCTCCGCAACCCGCCGAGCCCGCGGCGAGCGCGAGACTCAACAATCCAATCCAAGCCAAACGCGTCATTCAAACCTCCTGAGTGATTTCCGTATCACGGAGCGCTTCGGAGCGTAACAGCGACACAAACGACGTCCAGGCAGCCGTGACACGCCGCGTCAAGGGCTGACCACGCCAGCTCTTCACCGCGGCGGCTATCGCCGGAAGGGGTGCGCGAGGATCGCGGGGAGGCTCTTCACGATGTCGCCGATCGCCTGCCGCCAGCTGAACCGATCGACCCAGTCGACGATGAGGCCGTCGCGCACCTGAAACTCACCTTGAACCGCGATGCGCATGTTCAGGCCGCGTCCTTCGATGGTGTCGATCCGGTCGGTGTACACGACGCCGTCGCCTCGCTCGTGGATGTCGAGGTACTCGACTTCGAACCGCGTCACCCCCTTGAACATGCCGCGGCACGCTCGCGCGAAGCTCTCTTTGCCCTTGGCGCTCGTGATCGGTGCGTTGACCCATCGGATGCCGGGCGACGCGAGGGCGAGCGTGTCGTCGAAATCGAGACGTTCCATCGCGGAAAGGAAGGCGCGGACGGTGTCGGTTGGCGCCCGCTCGCTGGCGGCTCCGTCCGTCGAGAGGTTCGGGTTCGGTTCCATCCCGGGGAGCGTAGCACCGATCCGGACAGGGGCCGGCTACGACAGTCCGAGCAGTGTGCTGGCGAGCCGCGGGGCCGTTCCGTCGTCTTCGTGCTTGAAGAAGACAAACGCCTCCTGCCAAGGCTGCGCCTCGATCGCGGTCTTCCAAGTGCGCAGCGCGTTTTCGGAGTAGTCCTCGCGGCGGAGCCTCAAGTAGCCCCAGTCCGTCGTAGACACGAGCTCCGGCGTCTCGGCCTTGTCGGTATCGGCGAGGCACAACGCGTGCCCGCCC
>JBCCEK010000087.1:0-17001 GCA_039030295.1 Myxococcota bacterium
GAGCTTCCCGCGTATGGCCTCGAGGCGTTCCACAGTGCGGACATCCCCTATGTCTTCGGGTACGACCCGTTGCTCGAGATCGACTTCATGAGCTTCAACGCCAGCATCAGCCCCTGGGAAAGCGGCACCATGGACGAAGCGCTCTGGCTGGACACCCTCGGGTACGTCACCCGGTTTGCCGCTACGGGCGACCCGAACGCTGCCGGCGCGGCCGAGTGGCCCACCTACGACCCGGATTCGGACGAGCACTTGGTCCTCGACGTGCCGATCACCGCGAGCAGTGGTGCGGCCGGGCTGTGTGAATCGTTCTGGAACGGGACGACCTACCTCTCGGCGCCGCTCGGGGGGTAGCTGTCGGCGTCGAGAGGTGCTCGCCTCACTCGCTCAACTTCCGGTGAGAGCGGTCGTCTAGCCCGCCGCGTTGAGTGCGCGCTGGTTGTACTCCTGCTGATCGCGGACGCCGTCGAGCGCTGTCTTTGCCACGAACTCTTCGAGCTTCTTTCGGATCAGGGGCACTTTCACGCTGACATCCAGCTCGATGTCATACGTGCATCCACCGCCTTTCGGCGACAGGGAGACGTTGGAGTCGATCTGACCCGGCGTGCCGACGACGTCGATGTGGCTTCTGCACGTCTTGGTGTCGCCTGAATCGCGCCATTCCTGCCGCTCGACGATGGTGTTCTTGGAGTTGAAGATCTTCTTGGCGAATGAGGGCAGATCGCTCTCCACCTCGCGGGTGATTGTGATTGTCTTCATTCCGCCGGACTCGTCGATCTGCACCCGAATGTTGGATTCTCCAAGCGCTTCACCGCGCTTCTGGATTGTCTCCGGGTTCGTCATGAACGCATAGACGGTGTTGATGTCTTGGGTGTAGTCGGTCGAGAATTTTGGCATGCACAGCTCCCCGTCAAAGAGCGCGGAGCGTAGCACGATTCGAGCTCGGCGCGCGACCAGCTAGGCCCCGAACACGAGGTTCAGAATGAGGTGCGCGACTGCGAAGTATACGATCAGCCCGAGCACGTCCACGACCGACGCGATGAAGGGCGTGGAGGATACCGCCGGGTCGAGGCCGACGCGCTTGATCAACAACGGGAGGAGCGACCCGATGATCGTGCTCATGGTCACGATGGCGAGGATGCTGAGGCCCACCGCGGTGGCGATGTTGAGTGGTGGGACGGTTTCGCCAGCGAGCCATCCCCGCGCGAACCCCATGAGCCCAAGCGTGATCCCGAGCGAAAGGCCTATCAGAAGCTCACGCGACAGGATGCGGCCCCAGTCCCGGGGACCGAGTTCGCCGACCGCCATCGCACGAATGATCAGTGTCGAAGACTGAGAGCCTGCGTTGCCACCGGAAGAGATAATCAGTGGAATGAAAACCACCAGCTCGAGGGTCGCCTGCAAGAGCTCTTCGTTGTCGCGGATCACCGTGGCGGTGAGTAGTTGCGCGATGAACAGCAAGACCAGCCACGCGCCACGCTTCCAGACGAACTCAGCCCAGCCCGTCTGAAAATAGGAGTCCTCGAGCGGGACCACGCCGCCCATCTTCTGCGCGTCCTCGGTAGCCTCTTCGATGACGACGTCGACGACATCGTCAACGGTTACGACCCCGACCAGCCTCGACATCGGCCCGACGACGGGGAGCGCTGCGAGGTCGTATCGTGCGATCTCATTGGCGACCTTCTCCTGATCGTCCGTGGGGGACACGTAGCGAACGTTCGTGGTCATGATCTCCGAGAGCGCTTCTCCGGGTTCGCTCAAGATCAGATCACGGAGTGATACGACACCAAGAAGCTCGGCCCCATCGCCGCAGACGTAGATGTAGTAGAGGAGCTCGGCCTGATCCTCCCGCCCGAGCCGGCGTGCCGTTTCGACCGCCTCCCACACCTTGGTGTCCGGCGGCAACGAGATGAACTCGTTCGTCATGATGCCGCCCGCGGTCTCAGGCTCGTATCGATCGAGCTCTCGGACGTCTTCGGCGGCTTCCGGCTCTTTGCGGGCGAGGGCGGCCAGGAGCGACTCGGCGTCGTCTTCCTCGAGCTCTTGGAGCAGGTCGACGCGATCGTCCGGATCCATCTCGCCGAGCAGCTCCACGGCTCGCGTCGTGTCGATCGCGTTGAACACGAGAACCTGGCGGTTGGGGGTCAGTCTTTCGACGACATCAGCGGCGGCCTCCGCGGGGAGCGCCCGCACCAGCGAGACCGCTTCCCGCGACGACAAATCCTCGAGAAGCTCGGCGATGTCCTCGGGGTGGAACTCCGACACAGCCTCACGCACCGCCGCAGGGCCTTGGGCGATCGCATCCTGGAGGTCAGGTCCAATGAGTGTCGCCAACCGCATCGCGCGGGATTCTGGCGCATGCGCGTTGATGCC
This sequence comes from Myxococcota bacterium, assembly GCA_039030295.1. GTDB lineage: Bacteria > Myxococcota_A > Polyangia > Polyangiales > Houyiibacteriaceae > SG8-38. The sequence goes on from JBCCEK010000087.1 coordinate 2,371, forward strand.
GCAGCAAAAATCTGGACTAGGAAGCCAAGCTCTTCTTGCGAGACCGTATATTGAGGAGCTCGACTGCGAGCCCAAACGCCATCGCGAAGTAGATGTAGCCCTTGTTCACGTGTTCGCCGAGCCCCTCGGCCGTGAGCAGGACCCCGATCAGCAGGAGAAATGAGAGCGCGAGGATCTTCATCGACGGGTAGCGGTTCACGAAGTCACCTATCTGTCTCGCAAACAGCAGCATCACGCCTATCGCGATGACGATGGCGGCGACCATGACCTCCACGTGCTCGGCCATTCCCACCGCCGTGATCACCGAGTCGAGGGAGAAGACCACGTCGAGGATCATGATCTGCCCGACCACCCCCGGCAGCGTGCTGAACCAGCCCTCGACAGACCCTTCTTCGACGCCCTCAACTTTCTCGTAGATTTCGTGGGCGCTCTTGGCGATCAAGAACAAACCACCGCCGAGGAGAATCAGATCTCTCCCAGAAAACGCGTGGTCGAGGACGCTAAAGAGGGTCTCGGTCAGGCCCATGACCCAGTTGATCGCGAGCAGGAGGCCGATCCGCGTGAGCATCGCGCCGAGGAGTCCGAGTCGATAGGCCAGCCCCTGTTGCTCGTTGGGGAGCCGGGCGGCGAGGATCGCGATGAAGACGATGTTGTCGATCCCGAGAACGATCTCGAGCATCGTCAGGGTGACCAGGGCGAGCCACACGTCCGGGTTGCTGAGGAGTTCGAGCATGGAGGTGCGTTCTATCGTGGTTCGCTACGGCTCGGCAAATCGGGTCGACGACCCGGCTTGGCAGGGCGAGGTCGCCGCGGTACGTCGGTCCCCATGACCGTCCATATCGAAACTCTCGCCGCCCACGCGGGTCGCCTCGAGCGGACCCCGGGCCAGCCCGTGACCCCGTCTGTGTCGCTGTCGACGACCTACCATCTCCCCGCCCCCGGTGAAACCTCGGGTCACGGGTACAGCCGCCTCGGCAATCCAAGTCGTGAGGGGCTTGAACGGACGCTCGCAGCCCTCGAGGGCGGTGATTCCGCGTCTGCCTTCGCATCGGGCTGTGCAGCCATGCACGCCGTACTGCAGCTGCTCCGCCCGGGCGATCATCTCGTGGCCTGCGGCGATATCTACGGCGGTACCTATCGTCTAGTCGAGCAGTTGGTCCGCCCCATCGGGGTCGAAGTGAGTTGGGTCGACATGCGTGAGCCCTCCGAGGTCGAGGGTCAGATGCGCGCCACGACGAAAATGGTGTGGATCGAGACCCCCACCAACCCGCTTCTTCGGGTGTTCGACATCGCCGCACTCGCGACCATCGCTCGGGCGAGGGGGGCGCTGACGGTGGTCGATGGGACCTTCTCGACACCGCTCCTCCAGAAGCCCATCGACCTCGGTGCGGACCTCGTCGTTCACTCGGTCTCGAAGTACCTCAATGGTCACAGCGATGTCGTCGGCGGCGCGGTCATCACGAAGTCGAACGAACTCACCGAACGGATCCGGTTCATTCAGGCCGCCGGGGGCGCGGTCCTTTCTCCGTTCGACGCGTACCTGGTCGCGCGAGGCATCAAGACCTTGCCGCTCCGAATGGCGCGGCACTGCGAAAGTGCGGAGGTTCTGTCTGCCTGGCTCACCGAGCATCCGCGCGTGGTGGCCGTGCACTATCCTGGCCTTTCGGGTCATCCGGAGCACGCTCTGGCGAAACGCCAGATGACCGGGTTCGGCGGCATGCTGTCCTTCGAGGTAGACGGTGGTCTCGAGGCCGCGCGCGGAGTCCTGCAACGTGTGCGGTTGTTTTCGCTGGCAGAGAGTCTCGGCGGCGTCGAGTCTCTCGTCGGTCAGCCCGCCCTGATGAGCCACGCCTCGGTACCTCGCGAGGTCCGCGAGGCTCATGGGATTCGGGACGGTCTGGTCCGCGTATCGGTGGGGCTGGAGCAGGTGGACGACCTCCGCGCCGACCTCCACCAAGCGCTGGCCGCCGTCTAAGTTGCCGTCATTTCACGACTTGGCTAGGCTGAATGCGTGGGGTTATTGGGTCGAACGAGGTTCGTGTGGGCGCTGATTGGGAGCATCGTGCTGTTTTCCTGCGACGATGGCGGGGGACCCGCGGCGACCAACACGAATTACACGCTGACTTGTCCGGCGGCGCCAACGTCGTGCGGGCCGCTCTCCGACACGACCTGTCTCAGGCCTGACGGCGGTTCCGCTGGCGAACGTCGTATCTTCGCGACCAACGGCGAGATCTCGTGCGACGGGGAGACGCCGGCCATCGTCGCGTGTCGCGCAACGGCCACGACCGAGGATCGTCAGATTCTCGTTCTAGAAGCGGTCGTCGGTGACTTCGGGATCGAAACCACCATTATCGTCACCGTCGAAGGCGCGACAATCCAGGGAACATGCGAGGTCACCGTTCTCGAAGACGGGGTTTCCTACGGGGGTTCGCTTGGGACCTGCGGCCTCGAAGAACCATCGATGGAGCAGCCGTGTCAGATCTCGAATCTCACGGTTGGGGAGGTTGACGGCGCCGAGATCGGCTTCGACCTCGAGTGCAGAGCACTCATCAGCGACTTGACCGAAAGCGGTTTCGACGTCGACGCCACGGTGGAGTTCGCTCGCTGCGAAGGCATCTGAGCTCGCCGACCTGCTGAACGCCGTCGGCGTCTAGGCCGCTAGAGCGATTTCTGCGAGTAGTCTTTTCCGTCAAAGCGGAGGGCCGTGGCTTTGTCGTCGACCACCGTGTGCAGCTCCACCGGGCGAGTCCATACGCGACTCAGCGCACGACAGACCTCTTTGGCCCAGTCGAGGCGCAAGTCGGCTCCTTGGTGACGGTGTTCGAGCAAGAGTTCGGATCGGTTGCCGTGGTTCGCATCGACGACGGAGATGATCGGATTGCCTGCGTTGGTGAGCGAGCTCAGGAGCTGAGCTTTGACCTCGTTGAACTGCCGACTCTCGATCTCCCAACGGTCGTTGCGTTGGTTGTATCCGAACGCGTAGAGCTTCTGGTCTGCGACGAAGTCCTCTGTGAGATACTCATCGATGAACGTGACGTCGTTGTAGAGAGCTCGCACCTCGAAGATCTTCTCCTGGCCGAGGCCCGTACGACGGTCCCAATGACGGCGCGCCTCGAAGTCTTCACAATCGTCCCATTCCTTGCCGAACTGGCCTTTGTTCCAGCGATCCTCGATGTGACGGAAGAGCTCGATCCCGAGCTTGTAAGGGTTGAGCTGCCCAGGCGCGGTCGCGAGGACGCTCGCGCACCGGTCGGCATAGTCGACGATCTCGCTCGCTTCGCAGATGCTCTCGGTCATCAGCCGCGAGTGCCAGTAGCTCGCCCACCCTTCGTTCATGATCTTGGTCTGCATCTGCGGCAGGAAGTAGTAAGCCTCGGTTCTGACGACAGCCAAGCATTCGCGCTCCCATCGTTCGAGCGGTGCCTGTTCCAGCAAGAACCCGAGCACGTCGCGCTCCGGCGAAGCCGGGAACCGCCGGGCGGCCTCGTGCTCCTCTTCGATCTTCTTCTTTTGCGACTCCACGAAATCGTCCGGGTTGATGTACGATTCCATGTACTCGCGATCGACTCGGAGCAGCGGGACTTCACGCGCTTCGTCGATCGGCTCGTCTTCAGTAGAGGTGCCGGGCTCGGTGACCTTCGGCATGAACGGCTTCTGGGGATCGATGAGGTTCTCGAGGCTCAAACAAGCGTCGATGAACTGCTCGACCTTCTCGACTCCAACACGGTTGGACCACTTTCGGACGATCGCCCCGTGATTGGCAAGGGTGTCGATCCATTTGCGGACGTCGGTCCCGTGCTTCGGGTCACGACCCTGGCTCGTCATCTGGAAACAGAAGTTGTTCTTGAAGAAATCGACATGGCCGTAGACGTGCGCCATCACGAGTTTCTGGTCGACGAGACTGTTACCCTCGAGAAGGTAAGCGATGGCAGGGCTGTTGTTGATCACGAGCTCGTAGATCTTCGAGAGCCCGTACTCGTGGCTCTTGCTGAGACGCTCGTACTCCATTCCCCACCGCCAGTGGGGGTAGCGCGTGGGAAAGCCTCCGTACGCCGCGACCTCGTTCATCTGGTCGTAGCTGAGCACCTCGAAGATGGTCGGGAAGAAGTCGAGGCCCACGCCTCGTGCGAACTCTTCAATCCGGAGCTGTTGATCGCGAAGGTAGTTCGGGAGTGAAGTCTTCAGCGCAAACTGGGCCACCGGCTACTTCCCTTTCCCGAGAAACTCGCGAATCGATTCGACGATCGCGTCGCGGTCGTTGATTTCGCTCGTGATGAGTTGTCCGTCATCCGAGAAGTGTTCTTTCAGATCCTTGATGAACTGGCCGGAACCGTAGGGGCTGTCCACTTGGCCGTAGCAAAAGACGTTCGATGCCGGAAGAAGGAGCTTCTTGAGGATGTCCACGCACAAGAGGGTGTCGTCCACGCTCCAGTTGTCCCCGTCCGAGAAGTGAAACGGGTAGATGTTCCACTGAGAGGCGGGGTAGTCGCGCTCGATGATGTCGGCTGCGAGGCGATACGCCGACGAGATCATCGTTCCGCCGGATTCCCGAGTTCGAAAGAAGGTGTCCCGGTCGACCTCACGCGCCGCCGCATCGTGGATGATGAATCGCGTTTCGATGTCTTTGTATTGACGGCGGAGCCAAGTATCGATCCAGAAAGACTCGATGCGGACGATCTCTTTTTGCTCGTCTCCCATCGAACCGGACACGTCCATCATGTAGAGGATGACCGCGTTGGCCACGGGCTCTTCTTCGGTCTTCCACGACTTGTAGCGCATGTCGTCGCGCGTCGGGATGATGACAGGCCGCTTCGCATTGTAGGTCCCGAGCGCGATCTGTCGCCTCAGTGCGCTCCGGAACGTGCGCTTGAAGTGACGGAGCGAGTTGGGCCCCACGTTGCGCACACCGACGTAGCGGTCCTTCTTGTCGACGATTGCGCTCTTCCCCTTGTTCTCGATGTTCGGGAGCTCGAGCTCTTCGCCCAAGATGTCAGCCAACTCGTCGAGCGTGAGCTCGACCTCGAGGGCGTGGTCGCCCTCTTGGTCGCCCGCCTTGCCCTCACCAGCACCGTCCTGCGGGCTTCCCGATAGTGGATCGCCGGGCTCGCCGTCGCCCTGCGCGACTCCACCTTGCTGCTTGTCACCGAAACGGAGCTTGGGGATGTCGATGTGCGGGATCGGAATCGACACGATGTCCTTGCCCTGCCTCCCGAGAAGCTCCCCTTTGGAGATGTACTTGCGGAGGTTCTGCCGGATCCTTCCGCGAACGATGTTGCGGAACCGAGAGTGATCCTGGTCGATTCGCAGAGACAATCCCTACTCCTTTACGTCGCCCCTCGCGAAGATGCTCGCCACGTAGGCCAACACGTCGGTGGCCGAGGCTTCGTTGTAGCCGTAGTACTTGATCAGGCGGTTCTTGATGATGTCGATCTTGTCTTGCGTCTCTTTGTCGATGACGTTTGAGACGAAGCTCGACAGCTTGATCGAGTCCTTCTGGTCTTCGAAAAGCTTCATCTCGAGAGCGCGCCGCAGCCTGTCGTTGGTTTCGTAGGTGAACTTCTTGCCTTCGAGCGCAAGGTGCCCGATGAAGTTCATGATCTCCCGCCGGAAGTCGTCCTTGCGGGCATCGGTGATGTCGATCTTTTCTTCGATGGACCGCATCAGTCGCTCGTCGGGTTCTTCATCCTTGCCCGTGTACTTGTTCTTGACCTTCTGCTTCATCAAGTACGCGCGGATGTTGTCGATGTAGTTGCCGCAAAGACGGCCGATCGCGTCTTCGTCAGCGCTGATCGCACGCTGCACCTCGTTCTTGACGATCTCGTCGTACTCGGCTTTGACGACACTGATCAACTCTCCAAAGCGTTTGCGCTGGTCGTCACCAACCGTCAGCGACGCGCTCAGCCCCTTCTCGAGTTCGTTCAACACCATGAACGGGTTGATGTAGCCTTCGTTGCCTTCCCGCACGAGAGAGTTACTGATCTTGTCTTGCACGTAGCGGGGTGACATGCCGTCGAGACCTTCTCGGTTGGCTTCCTTGCGAAGCTCTTTAACGTTGTCCTGTGTGTACCCGGGCAAGATCTTCCCGTCGTAGAGCTTGAGTTTCTGCAGTAGTGCGAGTTGGTGCTTCTTCGGTTCTTCGAGCCGGGTGAGCACGGCCCACATGGCGGCGACCTCGAGCGTGTGAGGCGCGACGTGCTTCCCGCGCAGCCTCTCGGCGCTGAAGTCCTTTCGGTAGATCTTGATCTCCTCGTTCATCTTGGTGATGTACGGGATGTCGATTTTGATCGTGCGGTCGCGGAGGGCCTCCATGAACTCGTTGTTGATGAGCTTCTTGTACTCGGCCTCGTTCGTATGCCCGATGATCACCTCATCGATATCGGTTTGCGCGAACTTTTTCGGCTTGATCTTGTGTTCTTGGGTGGCTCCCAGCAGGTCGTAGAGGAACGCCACGTCGAGCTTGAGTACCTCGACGAACTCCACGATTCCGCGGTTTGCGATGTTGAACTCGCCGTCGAAGTTGAACGCACGCGGATCCGAATCGGACCCGTACTCGGCGATCTTGCGATAGTTGATGTCGCCCGTGAGCTCCGTCGAATCTTGGTTCTTCTCGTCTTTCGGCTGGAAGGTGCCGATGCCGACGCGGTCCTGCTCACTCAGCACGAGGCGCTTCACGTTGATGTGGTTGCCCATCACCTTCGACCAGTCGCCGTCGTAGCGTTCGAGCAAGCTCCGGAAAATGAAGCGGCACGCGGGGTTGAGCTCTCCGCGAACGTTGACGCGTCGCCGATCGTCGCCAAGGCGCAGTTCCTGAATTGCCTGTGGACGCCAGTCAGGGGGAATCAGACGCAAGGGCTCGTCGTGCATGGGACAAGGGAACGTGTCGTCGCCGCCCGCAAGGCCCGTCTCTTGTAGGTTGGTCCACTCGTAGGAGTAGACCGCACCTTCCGGGGTGCGCGAGTAGTGTTCGAGCCCCTTCTTGAGAAGCCTTGCGATCGTGCTCTTCGAAGACCCAACCGGGCCATGCAACAAGATGATGCGTTTCTCCGGACCGTATCCTTGGGCTGCCGCGTGGAGTACGTGAACGAGCCGCATGAGCGGAATGTCGAGCCCGTAGATCGCATCCTTTCCGTTCTCGAGTGGATCCTTGAAGAACGGATAGCGAATCAGCCTCTTCTTGTTGTCGATGTACTCTTCTTCGCCGTAAGAGATGACCATGTCGTACAGCCGCTGAAACGCGTTGCGCGTCACTTGCGGGCGCTCTCTCACGATTTGAAGGTAGTCCTCGAACGACCCTTCCCAGTGGAGATCCTGGTAGCGTTCGTAGTCTTGCAGGGCAGCGATCTGCTTGACCATTTCCCCCATGAGCGACCCTCCTTGTCCGATTAGAGTACCACCAACGTGGATCCGTGTAAGTTTATTGTTAACCGACGCGCGCATAACGGCGTCGCCGATACCGCTACCTGTACTCTAGGGCGGTTGCTACCGAAGCCAAGCGGCGATGCAGGTGGCGACCACACATAGGAACACGAACCACCGCAGCGCTGAGACCGGCACCTTGAGCATGATCTTGACGCCGAGGCGCGCCCCAACGACCGAAGCGATGGCCAGCACGATTGCAGGGATCCACGCCACATGGCCGGCCCAAACGAAGATGCCGAGCGCGACCGCGCCAAACGCGAGAGTCGCAATGAGCTTGATGGCGTTCGCTGTCACGAAGTCATAACGCAGCGTGCCAACGAGGACCGCGAGGATCAGAAACCCCGTTCCAGCTTGGATGAAACCGCCGTACAATCCCGACAAGAAGAGGCCCACGTACGACCAGGGGACCGCGCCCGGAGCGCGTGGTGGTTCGCTTCCCGCGATCAACGTTTCTTTTCGAAACGCGATCAATGCCGCCATCGCGATCATGGTGACGAGAACGACGGGCTTTAGCACTTCTTTGGGTATCGAGATGGCCAGTGCTGCACCAACGCCGCCGCCGATGACCATGGGGATCATGATTGGAACGAGTGCCTTGGTTGGCGCCGCCGTGTGTCCCCGCAACGCGGCCGCGCCGGCGATGCTTTGCGTGATCACGCTCAGGCGATACGTGCCGTTCGCCATGTGCACCGGCAGCCCAAGCACCATCAGGAGCGGGATGACGATCATGCCGCCTCCACCCGCGATCACGTTGATGACCGTCGCCAGCACGCCGGCGACCGCCAGGGCCAGAAGCCCTTCGATGCTCAGATCTTCGCCCATCGATTCGTCGCCGCGCGGACTATAGCCCGTTTTCGTTTCTCGGTACCTGAGGCGACAAAGCGTGCTACCGTCACCCTGAAGTGAAGAAGACCTACGTGTTGGACACAAACGTGGTGCTTCACGACCCGTTAGCTGTCTACAAGTTCGAGGACAACACGGTCGTCCTACCGATCTTCGTCATCGAAGAAGTCGACCAGTTCAAGAAGGAGCTGAGCGAGCTCGGGCAGAACGCCCGCCACGTCGCCCGCATCCTGGACGAGCTGCGCAATCAAAACGGCCACACGCTAGACCAAGGGGTTCACCTCGAGAGCACGGGCGGCGAGCTTCGAGTGGCCGTGCCCGCGGACTCGATGCCGCGACGGGGTCATGGCCACGGCGAGATGGATCGGGCGATCCTCCAGATGGCGCTCGAGCTTCGTGATGCCGACCCGGGGACGCCTCTGGTGTTCGTCACCATGGACACAAACCTTCGCATTCGAGCGGACGCGCTAGGGCTCCGCGCGGAGACTTACGAAGGCGGTCGAGTCTCGATCGACGAGCTCTACTCAGGCGTCTGCACGATCGACGTCGACGGCGACGTGGTCGACCGACTGGCGCGTCGGGAGCTGATCGACGCGGCTGTGCTCGACCATGACCTCTACCCGCACGCGGGTGTCGTTCTTCGCGAGCACGAGCGGCCGCGCCACACGGCGCTCGGCCGATACGATCCCAAGAGCGGAATGGTAGTACCGCTTCGAGTGGGCCGTGAGGGGGTCTGGCGGGTTCGGCCTCGCAACCTCGAGCAGTACTTCGCGCTCGACATGCTGCTGGCTTCGGACGTTCATCTACTGACGCTGGTTGGCAAAGCGGGTACGGGCAAGACCCTCCTCGCGATTGCCGCGGGGCTTCAGTCGGTCGTGCAAGACGGAAGCTACGGACGGATGCTGGTGTCTCGTCCCATTTTTCCGCTGGGTCGAGACGTCGGGTATCTTCCAGGGACGATCGAAGAGAAGCTCAACCCTTGGATGCAGCCGATCTTCGACAACCTCGAGTACATCTTCAGCAGTGGCCGCGGCCGAATGAGCGACCATCGAAACTACGACGAGCTCGTCGCGTCGGGTGTGATTCAAATAGAGCCGCTCACCTACATTCGCGGCCGTTCGCTTCCAAATCAGTTCCTCGTCGTCGACGAGGCACAGAACCTCACGCCTCATCAGGTGAAGACCGTCATCACACGCTGTGGGGCGGACACCAAAATCGTCCTCACGGGCGACCCGTATCAGATCGACAATCCCTACGTGGACGCTGCGAGCAACGGCCTAACCGTCGTCGCACAACGCTTTCAAGATGAACAAATCGGCGCGCACGTTACACTCGTCAAGGGTGAACGAAGTGAACTGGCGGAACGTGCGACACAGCTTCTCTGAAACCTCCGACCGGCGGCTCCAGGCCGAGTTGGACGTTCTGCTTCGCCGACTCCACGAAAGGGCGCGCGCGCTCATCGGGGCGACGACGCACAGCGACCCTCGCGAGCGACGGCGCCTGGTGGATGCGGTGGAGCGTGGGCAGCACGCCAAGCCCCAATGGCAGTGGAAGGCCGTACCGGTCGACAGCACCGCTTGGCGCGACCTCGACCGCGCGCGCCACCTTGCCGAGCACTGCGTCGCTCCGGGTCTCTACTTGGGGCGGCTCGAGGAGCTCGAAACCGAGCTCCTCCTTCTCGAATCCCTCGGGCAACCGAAGAGGGTACGGCCCATGGCGGCCCGTCTCTTCGGCACTGGTTCCGAAAGGGTTTTCGATGACAGTGATGTTCGTGTCCTCGATGCAGCGCACGACCTTCTCGGGGGTACCGAGCCCGACGGCGAGCCCAAGGTGGTTCCCGCTGACTCCGCCGAGGGCCCAAGCCTCGCCGCGCTCATGCTGTCCCACGCCCAAGAGGTGGGGATTCACATCGCTGTCCGCGTCGACGCGAGACTGATCGCGAACGCCGCGGTTGGCGAGCGAACCGTCTTCATCGCCGATCGTCTCTTCGGAGAACGCGAAGCCAAGCGCCTCGCGGTACACGAGGTTTACGGGCACTTGGTGTCCGGCTTCAACGGGCGAACTCAGAGGCTCGGAGTGCTGGCGATCGGAACGGCTCGGTCACACGGAGACCAAGAGGGCGTTGCGATTTTCCTGGAAGAGCTCGGCGGGTTTCTCGATGGGTCGCGCCGACGTACTCTCGCAGGGCGCCTGCTGGCGACCCATGCGATGCACGCGGGCGTCGCTTTCGGCGATACGACGCGCGTGCTGCACTCGGACCACGGCTTTTCGCCTGCCGAATCGGTGACCCTCTGCGAGCGCGCGTTCCGCGGCGGGGGCGTCGGCCGAGATGCCGTCTACCTCACCAGCTGGCTCCGCGTGCGAAGAGCAGTCCTCGAAGGCCACCTCAGCCTCGCCGAACTTCAACTCGGCAAGGTTTCGCTCGGGTCAGTTGCCGATCTGCGAAGGCTCCGACGGGACGGGTTCGTCGGCCAGCCGCGCTACCTGTCGAACTTGGCCTGCAGCTTGGGCAAGACAGGCCCCGGCACCAAATCGGCGACATCGCCGCCGAGCCTCGCGACCTCTTTCACGAGGTTGGACGCCACGTAGAAGTACGCGTCGTTGGCCATGATGAACACGGTTTCGATCTCTGGATTCAGATGCCGGTTCATGTTGGCCATCTGAAGTTCGTACTCGAAGTCGGCCACCGCGCGGAGGCCTCGAAGAATGACGCGTGCGTCGCGGTCGCGCGCGTAGTTGACCAACAGGCCGTCGAAGTTGTCGACTTCGATGCGTTCGGGGTCGGCACCCATGTCGACCACCGACTCACGGATCATCTCCATCCGTTCGGCCACGCTGAACAGTGGCTTCTTCGATTCGTTGTTCAGGACGGCGACGATGATCTTCTCGAAGGCGACCAAACCGCTCTCCAAGATGGCGGTATGGCCCTTCGTGATGGGGTCGAACGACCCCGGGTATACGGCGATCCCTCTCACTTCGTGCCTTTCTGCTCGTAGACACCGAGACTGATTCGGGTCTGACCATAGCGGTAGTCTGCGTCCGAGGCGAGCCCCTTAGTCCACTTCCAGGAATACGAGCTCGGGTGCTCGATCGCGACCCTCGCGCCGGGACGAAGCAGTGCGGCCTCATCGAGAGCGTTGATGAGCGGTGGGACCAGGTCGATCATCGCGTAAGGGGCGTCGGCGAACACGAGGTCGAAGCCTCCAGCCGCACTACGAATCCTCCGTGCAGCGGGCTCCGGCTTGCCCCCGAGATCGACGCGAAGTGCGTGGACACGGTCGGCAAGTCCCAGCGCTTCCGCACTCGCCTTGATCTCTCGAAGGGCACGGGTGTCGCTATCGATGACCACGGCGAGGGACGCACCACGCGAGAGCGCTTCGAAGCTCAGAGCGCCGCTACCCGCGAACAGGTCCAGCACCACGGCGTCGTCGAACGCACCGCGCGACTCGAGTGCCGAACCCAACGCTTCGCGGACACGGTCGGACGTAGGGCGTGTGCGACTGCCCGAAGGCGCTCCAAACCGCCGGCCTGCAAGCTCGCCGCCTACGATGCGCATGGCCTGAGAGTGCCAAGCCTTTGGGCGGTCACTTTGCGACGCCCACCGAGGCGGCACACATCGAGAAGAACACCCATGGCGACCTCGAACGAGTATTGGCGCTCGGGCACGATCAGTCGAGGCTCACCGTTCGCGACACCTGTCGTTGCTATGAAAACGATAAGTGAATGTGAATGGTGGCGCCCCATCTCCCGTCGCAGCTGGGAATTGTGCGCTATGCCCCCACCTGCTAACGCGGTTTCTTTCTCGAGGACGTCGACCGAGATGCGGAAGATCTGCCTTCGCTGCGGTTCCAAGTTCGGGAGTCAGGCTGATTTCTGCCCCCACGACGGCACCACCCTGGTTCGCGACGACGATGTGCCGGATTCCCTGATCGGGACCGTCCTCCTCGAGCAATTTCGGATCGATGCTCTGATCGGGACCGGCGGTATGGGGACGGTGTACCGCGCGCGACAGACGACCGTCGATCGCGACGTGGCGGTCAAGGTACTGCGCCTAGAGCTGGCCCGAGACGACAACGCGGTCGCACGGTTCGAGCGTGAAGCGCAGCTTGCCGCATCGTTGGACCACCCAAACCTGGTTCGGGTGCTGCTTTCAGGGCGGCTCGCCGACGGGCGACTCTATATCGTCATGGAGCTCCTCGAAGGGCGGTCGCTTGCCGACGAGCTCGACGTGAACGGCGCGCCATCTCTCGACCGCGCGCTCGTGATGATCATGAAACTATGCGCAGGGCTCGGCGCCGTGCACGACAGAGGGATCGTTCATCGGGACATCAAGCCTGAGAACGTCTACCTCGTCGCGCGAGGGAACGATCCCGATTTCGTCAAACTCGTCGACTTCGGCATCTCGCGTGCCCTCGATACAGAGACCGCCGGGACCGAGTCGCAGAGCGGGCGAGTGTTCGGCACTGCAGGCTATATCTCTCCAGAGGCCGCCACCGGGGAGTCGACCGACATCCGAAGCGACATCTACTCCGTCGGCGTCCTGACGTACCAGCTGCTGGCAGGCGAGTTGCCGTTCGAAGGCAAGACGGCGGGCGCCATTCTGATGCAGCACGTACACGATGATCCACCGCCTATGAACACCAAGCCGCTTGGCGACCGCGTTCCGGAAGCCCTTGCGAGCGTGGTAGTGCGCGCGCTCGAGAAAGACCCCGCTGCCCGGTATCAGACTTTGGCGGCGTTGATGGATGCCTTGGTCGAGGCTGCTGTCGACGCCGGGTTGCTGACCGACGCCCGGCCCCTGTTGCTTGGCACGGTTTGGGGCAGTGACATGGCGGCGCCTGGCTCGGCTCTTGCGGACCTGCTGGCGGCGAGCAGTTTGCCAGCGTCGACCGCCATGCTGGACGCGGAAGACGAGCTAGACGCGGATCCCATTCTCCTCGGCGCGCCCAAGCCCTTTGCGACGTCTTCCGTCGAAGTCGATGCGCAAGCTCTTCCTCGTCGGAGCCGTCGATGGTTCTGGGTCTCGCTTGGGGCCATCGTGGCGATTGTCGCAGGGCTCGTGGCGGGTGATTGGTGGAACGGACACGCCGCAACGCCTGTCCCCGCGATCGAGGTCGGCGATCCGGGGACGTCTGCCGAGAGGCGGCAGCCGTCGGAGGTCGAAGCGCCCGACGTGGGCACTGGCATTCCCGTACCGGCGCCTCGCGCGGTCATCGAGTTGCCTCCCCAAGAGGAGCTCCCGCCCGAGAAGCTGCCGGTCGACGAAGGGGTGGAACCGCCGCCACCCCGGCCGAAGCGAAAGCCGGAGCCCAAACGGCCCAAGCCGACCCCTGACGTCGTTCCGAAGGCACCGGAACCGGCGGCAGCGCCGACTCCTGAGCCCCCTCGAGGCGCGACTCCGGAGTCCGGGCCCGCGGCGCCGGCCGAGCCCAACGCTCCGTCGCCCTCCGAAGACGATGGAATCGATTGGACCGTCCCGGACTTCCCCGAGGAAGACCTCGGACAACCCACGGGGGGGCCTGCCGATCCGGAGGAGAACGCTCCCCGGAACCCGATCGTCATCGACGAGGTTCCGTCCTCCAGTCCCTGAGCGTGTCGGGCGACCTCGCCGAGCGCTCGTCCCAGTCGAACATGATCAGATACGCCCTGGCCGAGTTTCGCTCTCGGCCGTATCGTGACCGTCATGCAGGTCATCCCCGTTCCGTGTCTTCGTGACAACTACGCTTACCTCGTGGTCAAAGGCGGCCGCGCCGCGGTCGTCGATCCGTCCGAGGCCGATCCTGTCCTTGTCGCCGCTGAAGAAGCTCGGGTGTCGGTCACAGAGATCTGGCTTACGCACCATCATTGGGACCACGTCGGGGGGATCGAGGGACTGGTCGACGAACACCCAGTCTCGGCCGTGCGCGGGTCTGCCTACGATCTCGAGCATGGCCGAATCCCGAAACAGACGATGGCGCTCAGTGATGGAGACCGTTTCGAGTTCGAAGGCTCGACGGTGTCGATCCAAGAGATTCCAGGGCATACCCTCGGCGCCATCGCCTACGTCACGGAAGGCAATCTCTTCAGCGGCGACACGCTGTTCATCGCTGGATGTGGGCGTGTCTTCGAGGGCACCATGGAGATGATGTCCAAGTCCCTCGCCAAGTTGCGCGACCTCCCCGCCGATACGCGCGTTTGGTGCGGCCACGAATACACCGTCAACAATCTGCGTTTCGCCAAGACCGTGGAGCCCGACAACACGGACATCGACGCCGCCCTGAGCGACGCTGATCGAGCGCGCGGGCTCGGCGAGTTCACCGTACCGGGGCGGATCGACCGCGAGCTTGCCACCAACCCGTTCTTTCGCTTCGACCAGCCGTCGGTCGCGCA
>JBCCEK010000088.1:0-16996 GCA_039030295.1 Myxococcota bacterium
GGACGGGACTCGAACCCGCGGCCTCCGGCGTGACAGGCCGGCGTTATAACCAACTTAACTACCGCCGCATCCCCCTTGGGGCGAAGCCCTTCGGGACCGGCCTTGTAGCCCGCACCCCTCCGGCTGTCAAAGACCTTCCGAGGGAGCGCTTTGGGCTACTTCTGTTGGCTTGCCCGGACGGCGACAAGGCCGGCGCTCGCCTTGTTGACCGTCTCTTCGTACTCGTTGTCGGGGTCGCTGGCTTCGACGAGGCCACCGCCCGCCTGGAGCCACATCTCTCCGTCGCGGGCGACGATGGTGCGGATGGCGATCGCGACATCCATGTTGCCGTCGAAACCGATGTAGCCCACGGCACCGCCGTAGACGCCGCGACGTTCAGGCTCGAGCTCCTCGATGATCTGCATGGCGCGCACTTTGGGCGCACCGCTCAGGGTCCCGGCTGGGAAGGTCGCCCGCAGCACGTCGAGGGCGTCGCGGCCTGGGGCCAACTCACCCACGACGTTCGACACGATGTGCATCACGTGTGAGTAGCGCTCGACGATCATGCAATCGGTGACCTCGACGGTACCGGGCTTGCTGATTCGACCGATATCGTTCCGCCCGAGGTCGACGAGCATGACGTGTTCGGCGCGCTCCTTCGGGTCTGCAAGGAGTTCCTTCTCGATAGCCGCATCTTCGGCGTCGGTCCGACCGCGGTGGCGCGTGCCCGCAATGGGGCGCACGCACGCCACCCCGTCTTCGAGTCGCACGAGGGTCTCCGGGCTCGCTCCAGCGATCACCCGATCGGGCAATCGGAGGAAGTACATGTAGGGACTCGGGTTGATCACCCGCATCGCCCGATAGACGTCGAACACGTCGGTCTCGCCGAGTGGGACCCGAAACCGCTGTGACGGGACGACTTGGAAGATATCCCCGGCGCGAATGTACTCTTTGGCCCGCTCGACCGCGACGCTGTAACTCGGTCGGTCGAAGTTCGACGCGGGGAGCTCGGGCCGACCGCCCATCTCCGGCGGATGAAGCCGGCGCGGCACCGTAGGGTGGTCGAGCCGATCCATCACGGCGTCGATCCGGTCGATCGCACGCTGGTACGCGTCACCGGGGTCGCCATCGACCCGGGCAGGGACCACGACGCGAAGCGTGCCCCGCACGTTGTCGAAGATCAGAAGCGTGCCTCCAATGGAGAAGCAAAACTCCCAATCGTCGTCGCGCGTCAGCGCCTCGCCGACGGTCGGCTCGAAGGTCCGAACGGCGTCGTAGCTCACGAACCCGACTGCGCCGCCCCAAAACCTCGGCAGCCAATCCACCGTGGGGGGCTTCCACTCGGCAAGCACCTCTCGAAGGCGCTCCCAGGGGTCGACGCCGAGCTCCTCGTGAACCTCACCGTCCACGACGCGTTCGAAACGGTCGGCGACCCCACGGACGATGATGTCCGGGTGCGCACCCACGAAGCTGTAGCGCGCCCACTTCTCTCCCCCGACCACGCTTTCGAGGAGAAAGCTCCCCGCATCCTTGCCGAGTGTCGCCTGCGCGAGCACCGGAGTCAGGCGATCGGCAATGACCTCGCGGTGTACTGGGACGACCGTCGCGGTTTGTCCGAGGCGCATGAACTCCTCGAGGGGTGGAAAGTAGTCACTCACCCACCCCGGATATCACCTGCCCCCGGTCCCGCCAAGTTGGCGCGCAGCCACCCCTCGAACCAATGTTCGGAGACGTAGGATCTGCCCTCACAAACGTGCTAAGGCCCCCGTGGAGAGCATCTATGGCAGACCCCACCTTGGCCGAAGTCGACCCTGAAATCGCACAGTGCATCGCCGAAGAAGAGCGACGGCAGCACGAGAAGCTGCGGCTCATTCCGAGCGAAAACTACGCCACGCGCGCCGTGATGGAGGCGTGCGGAAGCGTCCTCAACAACAAGTACTCGGAAGGCTACGCCAACAAGCGCTACTACGAGGGCCAACAGAACATCGATCGCGTCGAGGAGCTCGCGATCGAACGCTTGAAGGCGCTCTACGGGGTCGACCACGCCAACGTGCAGCCCTACTCCGGCTCCCCGGCCAATCTCGGGGTCTACTTCGCGTTCTGCGACCCGGGCGACACGATCATGGGCATGGGCCTCCCGAGCGGTGGCCACCTCACCCACGGCTGGAAGGTGTCGATCAGCGGCAAGTACTTCAACGCCATTCAATACGGCGTCCGCCGCGACGACCACCTGATCGACTTCGACGAAGTCGCGCGCCTCGCACGTGAGCACAAACCAAAGCTCCTGTTCTGCGGAGCCACGGCGTACCCACGCGTCGTCGACTTCCCCAAGTTCGCCGAGATCGCCCAAGAGGTCGGCGCGATCCTCATCGCCGACATCGCCCACATCTCCGGCCTCGTCGCCGGCGGCGCGCACCCCTCTCCGGTCGGCCACGCCGAAGTGATCAGCAGCACGACGCACAAGACCCTTCGCGGTCCCCGTGGCGGGATGATTCTCTGCAACCAGGCCCACAAGAAGGCCATCGACCGCGCGGTGTTCCCTGGGCTCCAAGGCGGGCCTCACAACGGCACCACGGCTGGGATCGCCATCGCGGCCAAGCTGGCGATGACCGATGAGTTCAAGGCGTACGCGCAGGCCATCGTCGACAACTCCCGTGTCCTCGCCGAAACGCTCGTCGCGCGCGGGTTCGACTTGGTCACCGGTGGTAGCGACAACCATCTCATCTTGATCGATCTCACCGGCAAAGACGTGCCCGGCAAAGTGGCCGCGCAGGCCCTCGACCGAGCGGGTATGGTCGCGAACTACAACTCGGTTCCGTTCGACACCCGCAAGCCCTTCGACCCGAGCGGTGTGCGGCTCGGCACTCCAGCCATCACGAGTCGCGGCATGGGCGCCGCCGAAATGAAGCAGCTCGGCAACTGGATGGCCGACGTGGTCGACGACGTCGAGAACGAAGCGGTCATCACGCGCATCGCGGGCGAGATCAAAGACCTCTGCGACCAGTTCCCGGCTCCCGGCGTACCGGTTCGGTGAGCCCACACACAGCGGGGGCGTCCCCTCGAGCACTCTCCGTGCGTTCAGGTCAGATGGTGCACGCAAACGCGCCTCGCCCTGCTAGACTCCACGGATGTCTCTTCGAGCAAAGCGCATCGTCGTCGGTCTCGGCGGCGGTATCGCGGCGTTCAAGGCGGTGGAGCTCGTTCGTGAGCTGACGCGTCGTGGCGCCGAGGTACGGGTGGTGATGACCGAGGCGGCCACGCAGTTCGTGGGGCCGATCACCTTCGCAGGGCTCACCGGCAAGCCGGCCGTGACCGACCTCTGGGCCGCCGACTATGCGGGTGAGGTGCACGTTGAACTCGGCGAGTGGGCAGACGCGCTGGTCGTGGCGCCCGCGACCATGAACTTGATGGCGCGAGCCGCCACAGGCCAGGCCAACGACGCCCTCCTCGCGACCCTCGCCTGCGCCGCAGGAGACGTGTTCTTCGCGCCGGCGATGCACCACCGCATGTGGGCGCACCCGGCGACCCAGCACAACGCAGGGCTTCTTCAGGAGCGAGGGGCAGTCCTCGTGGGACCGGTCACCGGCGCCCTCGCCAACGGAGAGATCGGTGAGGGCCGCATGGCCGAGCCTGTCGACATCGCCGATGCCCTCGAGCACCACTTGGTGCGGGGCGACGACCTCGTTGGGCGGCACATCCTGATCACCGCAGGGCCGACCCACGAAGACCTCGATCCTGTGCGCTTCGTTGGCAACCGCTCGACGGGTACGATGGGCTACGCCCTTGCCGCCCAGGCGCTTCGCCGAGGCGCCGAAGTCACGCTCGTGAGTGGCCCGGTCCACCTCACGCCCCCAGCCGGCGCCACGGTCGTGAACGTCCGCTCGGCGAAGGAGATGTACGCGGAGGTGATGGCGCGCTACGAGCACGCCGACGTGGTGGTCATGGCGGCGGCCGTCGCGGACTACCGCCCCAAAGCGTCCGCGCCCCACAAGATCAAAAAGGGGGACGCACTCCAACTCGAGTTGGTGCGCAACCCTGACATCCTCGCTGAGGTGGGGGCTGCGAGGCAGCAACGGCCGTCGGTGCTCGTTGGCTTCGCACTCGAAACCCAAGATCTTGAAAGCTCGGCACGAGGCAAGCTCGACAAGAAGGGCGCCGACCTCATCGTGGCGAACGAGGCTCGCGCAGGGCTCGGCGGCAACACGAACAAGGCCACACTGGTAGACGCGCGTTCGGTGACACCGCTGCCCGAGATGACCAAGGCTGCCCTCGCCAACCAGATCCTCGACCGGGTGCACGCGAGGCTTGCGCAAACCGCCCCTCGTTCCGCCGACACCCCCAAGCAAGATGCCCCGAACTAACGCGAGCCTTACGTGACACGCCCTTTGATCGCTGCCCTCCTCGCGCATCTCGACGGCCAGACCGAACGGGAGGATGCGGTCCGCGCCTACCGCGCCGCTGAGAGCCAGCACGGGGTCCGCATCTACGACGATCACGATGCGCGGGTCGCCCCGGGCGCGTTCAAGCCACACATGCCGATCTCCGAAGAACGCGTGCGGACACTGACGCGGAGCTGGGAGCAGTTCGATCGCGCCCTCGAACCCCTCGGGCGCGGCGCCGAGCGCCAACTGGTGATTCGCGTCCTCGGGCCGTTTGTGGCCGACACGGGCCTTTGGGTCGCAGGGGCCGACCTGGCCGACGACCATCTCTTCATCTTTCGAACCGGCGAAGTGGGGTCGTGGACCGGCGAGCAGTGGGACCAGCACCTCACCAACTGGGCGGCCGTGAGGCAATACCAAGGGCGCGACGAGTGGACCCCCGAGCGCCTGGTCGAAGAGATGCGTAAGGCGCCGAGGTACACGGCGTGGGTCGCACTTCTCAGGAGCATCATCGCCGAGGTCCGGGGCGGCTCCTAGCTGCCCATACGTCGTTCCACGGTCAAATGAGATCGACGGGGCCCGCGCCCTCTCGGATCACCAGCGCCTCGTCGCCGGTGAGGTCGATCACGGTCGAGGGTTCGATGCCGCCCCACCCCGAATCCACGAACGCGTCCACGTGAGAGAACCGCGCATGCAATTCGTCCGGGTCGTTGAGTATCTCGCCATCGAGGGTCGCCGAGCTCGATACGATCGGGCTTCCAAGGGCTTCGATGAGCGCATGTGCGACCGGGTGGTCCGGAACGCGAATGCCCACCGTCTTTTGCTTGCGAACGAGGATCTTCGGCACGTCGCGGGTCGCGCGCAGGACGAAGGTGTACGGGCCGGGGATCAGGCGCTTCATGATTCGGTACGCGAAGTCGTCGACGTGGGCGTAGCGGGAGATCTTGCTCAGATCGGGGCACATGAAGCTCAACGGGTGGTCCTTTTTGAGCTGGC
The DNA here is from genome assembly GCA_039030295.1 of Myxococcota bacterium. Taxonomy (GTDB): domain Bacteria; phylum Myxococcota_A; class Polyangia; order Polyangiales; family Houyiibacteriaceae; genus SG8-38. Next base: position 5,355 of record JBCCEK010000088.1, read on the forward strand.
GGATCTGATAGATTCGCTCGACGGCGCGCTTTTGGTGGATGTCACACCCAAGCCCGTACACCGTCCCGGTCGGGTACACGACCACACCGCCCCGCTTGAGGATGTCGGTCACCTGATTGACACGGCGGGCTTGCGGATGCGTGGGGTGAATCTCGATGCGCATCGGGGCGAGGGAGCTACCGACTCACACGGCATGCGTCAAGGTGACGACGACTACCCAACCCGCGACAAATGCGCTAACTAGACGCTCCGAAAAATGACGGAAGCGCCAGACCCCCGACCTTATCTTGTGTTGACCGTGCTGCTCGACGGCTCAGCACGTCCCGCCGCGATCACGCGCAGCCACGGAGACGCGCTCGAGCGCTCCATCATGGCCACACAAGGCCAAGAGATCGCCGGGCTCGACCTCGTCGAGCTTCCGATCGCCGCCCCGGTGTTCAAAGCCCTCCGCCAGCCGCTTTCGGTCCCCGAAGAAGAAGTCGGCCTTTACGATGTGTTTCCTTTGGCAAGTCATCTTGCCCCCGAGCTCCGCAAGATCGCAGGGCAGTTCTTGGCAGCCGAAGCGCTGTGGACGATGGAGGAGCAGGGGCTGCTCGGCGGCGTCCCGGTGAACGTCAAGCTCGACGTCCCCAAAGGATGGGAGACCGACCCGAAGCAAGTGCACCAGCGGCTCGTGGGAGCCGGCGCGCTCGACCTGACGAACGCCGGCATCGAGACATACAAGGCGATCAAGTCTGCTTGGGATACGGCCGGCGCGACTTAGGGTCAGTTGAGCGAGAACGGCCGCTCGAGAAGGAACTCGGCCACGGTCGCGTTGAACTGGTCGCCTTCCGGGTAATGCATCTGATAGGTGCCCCGCATCGTGCCACGCTCGGTCCGTAAGACGGCTCCGCTGGTGTAGCGGAAGCTCTCCCCGGGGCGGAGGACTGGCTCTTCGCCGACGACGCCCGGGCCCTTTACCTCTTCCACTTCGCCGAGCCCGTCGGTGATGATCCAATGGCGGGAACGGAGCTGCACGACCTGGCTTCCGTTGTTCGTGATGGTAATCGTGTACGCAAACACGAACCGGCGTGACGCGGGGTTCGACTGTTCGTCGAGATATTGGCTCTGCACCTCGACGAGTACGCCCTGCGTCTCGGCACTCGAGCGCGTCTTGACGCGACTCATGCTCGCACCTCGCGAAGCGCACCTCGGTGGCTCACCCACCGTGACTCCGGGATCGCCAACCGCCATTCAGCCTCGCGGTCCTTAACGGACGCGGAGTCGATCCCTATGCGTCGGCCGATTGATACCCTCGAGGTGCCCGCGCCCTCCCGCACTTCGAGGCCGCCGCGGCGATAGAGCGGCTCACCGCAGAACGATGTATCGACCGCCAGCGCTTGACCGACTTTGCCGGGACCCGTGAGAAGCACAGGGCCCTGACGGCCGCCGCGACGACGACGGATGAGGCGATCGCCGGAGATCGGTTCGCACGCGCGCACCAGGACTGCGGCGCCCTCCCCTTCGGCGCCCGTGACGAAGTTCAGCATCTGGTGCATCCCGTAGCAGACATAGACGTACGCGCGCCCCGGCGGGCCCCACATGGGAGCATTGCGCGGGGTGTGGCCCACGTAGCAGTGATTGGCGGTATCGCCCGGGTGCCGGTAGGCCTCGACCTCGGTGATGCGCAGACCCACGTCTCCGTGCCAGATCTCGTGGCCAAGCAGGTCGCGCGCCACATCCAACGCATCGCGAGAATAGAACTGTCGCGAAAGGAGCCGGCCCGACACGGAGCGAAGTTTGATCCAGAGAGGCGTCGAACGCCAGCGGCAACGCGTCCGGACTCGCCTAGAGGTCGAGCCGCTCGACGGCCTCTTTCGCTTCCTTGAGGCCGACACCGTGGATCTCGCGATACACCTTGATGGCGGCGATCTTGTGGCCCTGACTCGCCAATCGGCGAACGTCGTCCATCGTCCCCTCCCCGGTGGGCGGGACCGGCACCCGGGGGCGCGAACGAAACGCCCGAATCACGAGGATCAACACGATCCCGACGAGCGCGCCCAACCCGAACTGCACCCACGGCATGCTACGACGATGCCACCCGAAGGCGACGACGTCGAGAGTCCCGTGGTATCACCCGGCGTTCGGAGCTCACCGTGCCGTCGACCCACAGACCCTCGACCTCCACGAGTGCGACCCTCGGTGTGTGGGGGATCGCCGCAGCGCTGTTATGGGTCCACACCCGAAGCTACCCCGTGTTGACCTACGACGACGCGTTCATCTCGCTTCGTTACACCCAGCGGCTCCTAGAGGGCCATGGGCTCACCTGGACCGATGGCTCGCCTGTGGAGGGCTACTCGAACCTCCTGTGGGTCCTCGGCTGCGCCGGACTCGCGGCCCTGGGTGTCGACCTGATCGCGACGCCCGTGGTCCTCGGACTCGTCTCCGCGGTGGCGGCGCTCGGCGCCGTGGTTGTCGCGTTCGCGCCCGCAACGTGGCGGGACACCCTACCCGCATTCACCGGATCGATGTTCCTTGCGCTCTCGGGGCCGATCGCCTTGTGGGCGGTGTCTGGCCTCGAGGGATGCCTCGTCGCAGCGCTCTTGGGATGGGCCTTGGTGCTGCTTCGACCGCTTGCAGACGGCCTCGAGGATCCTCGGCGCGCCTGGGGAGCCGGCGTGCTGCTGGCCCTTCTTTGTCTCACCCGCCCCGACGGTCCTTTGTTCACCGCGGTCGCGTGCTTGTTCTTGGTGGGCTACCTCCGCACATGGAGGGCATTGCGCCAGGCTGCACGCGTGGCACTCATCCCGGTTCTTGCCGTCCTCGGTCAGGTCGTCTTTCGGTGGAACTACTACGGCGATTGGCTGCCCAACACAGCGCGGGCGAAGCTCGCCCTGACCGCCACCCGTGCGTCGAGCGGCTTGACCTGCCTCGCGGATGCCGCGAGCGCTTCGTACGCACTTTGGATCCCGGCGATACTCGCGCTCGCTGTCGCTTGGAGAGACCCGAAGCGACGCCCCCGGGTCGCTCTCGTCACCACGCTTTTGGTCGCGTGGACGGGATACGCGGCCACCGTCGGGTGCGAGCCCTACGGCTTTCGCATGTTGATTCCCTCCTTCGTCCTGCTCGCCTTTCTCGTCGCCGAGGTCGCCGACTGGGTCGAGGACCAGGGCGCCAGGGGGAGGCTACTCGGTTGGATCGTCGCGCTGGTTGCGCTTGGGTTGTTCTCGTCGACTCAACGGTCGGAACCCAATATCGCGCTCGCCAGGCAAAAGCGGCCGCCGACAACCGAACGAGCCGCCGCGCTTGGACGGACCCTCGCGACCGGGTTCGGCGACTACGACCCGCTCTTGGCGGTCGACGCCGCAGGCGCGATCCCCTACCACACCGGCTTCCGCGCCCTCGACATGCTGGGCCTCAACGACGCGCACATCGGACGCAACCACGACGACTCGTTCGGCACGGGCCTCCAGGGCCATGAACTCGGCGACGGCGACTACGTGCTGTCCCAAGAGCCAGACCTCATCGTCTCGGGGACGCTCGGCACAGGCGGCCTTCGATACGCGGGCGGCCGAGAGATGCGGGGAGACCCGCGCTTCACCGAGGGGTACCAACGGGTGTTGCTTGAAACCGACGGCGGCGCGCCTTTTCGGTTCTACACGTTCGTTCGGGTCGAGGGGTCGGCCGGCGTCCGGCGAGAATCCGGCTCGGTGGTCGTCCCGGGTGTCTTGTTCGCGCGCGGCAAGGGTACCGTGGGCACCCTGAACGACCGAGGCGCGTTCGAGACCGTGTTCGAGGGCCCCGCATCGGTCACAGTCGAACGCGTCGCGCTTCAGGCCGGAGCGTGGGCCGCATCCGTCGAGGGCGACGGCGCATTCGTGGTCTCCGTCCGGGACGAGGGGACGGGGCGCACGGTCTCGAGTGCCGACGGAACGGTCCGCTTCAGCCTCACCCGGCCCGACCATGTCTCGATCATGGTGGTCGCGGATGCGCCGGCCCGGTTCAGGACCGTGCGCCTGTCGTCCGGCCACGATTGATGCTCTCGAGTGCTAAGGCCCCGAGGCGCAACGCGCGGTGGATGCTTCGCCTGGCATGGAAAGACGCTCAGCAGGGAGGTCCGTTGGCGGTTCAATCCCGAACGACGCCGCGAGGGTGATCGCTGCACTGGTCGGAGGTGCCTCGTACGTGACTCGCACGAGATGGTGGCCCGCCTCGAGGGCGTGTTTCGTTCCTTGGCTTCCGAGCCAATGGGAATCCCAGTCGTCGATGACCAGCGCATCATCCACGTAGAGACGCGCGCGCCCCGAAGACGTGAGCAGGAACGCGACGGAGCCTGCCGTCGGCATCTCGAGACAGGTCTCCCACTCCGCGGTAAACGGGCCTTCTCCGCCCTCGTCGCCAGGCGGCCGCATGGGCGGGCGATGGTCCAGCGCCGGCTCGGCCGCGGCGATCACCGAACCCCCGACGCGGTACTCGGCGCGCCAGCGGGGACTCGGTCCGCGCGCAGCGACGAGGTAGCCAACTGTCGCAAGCAGGAGTGCGATGGCCATCCAGGCCCCGGGGCCAAGCCGTCGTGAAGTTCGAGTGGGCTCAGTCGGCATGACCCTCACCTGGCTCGAGGTCTTGGTTCGGGCTCGGCGCTTCGCCTGCGCGTTCGGGTTCTGGCGTCGGACCGGTGCGGTCGTCCTCGCGCATGTCACGCGCTGTGTTCAAGACCACCCCGTCCCGCGCCACCTCGACGACACGCGGCAGATTGGTTCGCCGCCCTGGGCAGCTACCACGACGATAGGCGACGTAAAGATCGAAGTTGTGCGGGCTCCGCAGAAGCACCGGCTCCCGGGCGACAAGAAAATTCGCCGGCAGATGCGGCGTCATCAAGTAGTCCATGATGCCGCAGCCGAGCACGCGATACTCTCCGCGCAGGTAGCGTTCGGGTTCGTTCGTCCACAGGTGCGCCACCAGCCGTTCGCTGAGCTCCTTGAAGCTATGCGCGTAGTAGTCGGTTTCGTAGCGGGTCGCCGCTGCCTCGAGACCGCCGCTCGCGCGGTTGAAGTAGACGTACTCGTACGGGTGGAGCCTCGCCATGTCGGCCACCGTCAGCCCGACGCCGAAAACGAGGAGCGCGGACAGCGCGTAAGCGAACGGCCTGGAACGAGCGGCCAGAACTCGAACCGCGGCGGTCACTCCGACGGCGGCCAGCACACACAGCGGTGGCAGCACGAACAGGAAATGGCGAAACCCATCGTACACGGTGGCTCGGCGCGCGATCGCATACACGATGGGAAAGAGGATCGACAGAGCGAGCAAGCCCAGAGCCGCACTCCGCCACCCGAGAAGTCGCCCGCGACCATCCGGGCGCGAAAACATCCACAGCAGCAACACCAAACCCAGGGCGAGTGCACACCACAGCACGTCGGGGAGCTGGACGAGGAAGTACCCGGGGAGATAGTCCGGCGGCGGCGGGCTGGCCGACACGCGCACGCCTCGAAACAGGGTTCGGGCTGTGAAACCGTGCTCGCTGAAACCCGACAGTGAGTCGAAGGGCATCGACCAGGGTGCGCGGTGTGCGGCCGGCCAAGGAAGTACCATCAGCGCCCAAGCCACCGCGGACGCCGCAAGGGTGCGCCACGCCAGAGAGTAGCCGAGGGAGACCGCGGCGCGTACGTCGCGCTCCTGTCGAAACGCGATCGCCCATTGCGCCGCCACGACCAAGACCAGATACGCGATGCAAAGGAGGCCCCCGACGCGTACGGTCATCGCGAGCCCCATCGCCACACCAAGCGCACCCCAGAGCCCGAGCGGCGCCCTCGGGCCAGCCTCGATCAGACGCGCCAAGTAGTAGAGCGCCCACACGTATCCCACCGCGAAGGGCAGATCCTTCGGGTTATTGAACATGTGGCCGTAGTACGCCGGCAGCGACGCCAACAGGACGAGGGCAAGTAGTCCACCGGCCGCGCCACCGAGCAGGCGACCCAGACGCCAAGTCCCAAGCAACCCAATGAGCCCGAGGATGGCCGTGAACAAGTGGTTGGCCACGTGCCGCGGATGCGGCACCCACGCTGAGAAGAGCGCCGCGGCCAGATTGTACCCGCCGCCGTAATTCTGATGATGGTCCGGGACGGCCTCGTCGGAGAGACCAGAAGCGAAGTAGCCAACGATGTCGTCCCCGTATCGGGAGTGCTCAAACTCGTCCCACGAGGTTCCGTAGTCCCCGAAGGTGCCGAACACCAACGCGATCAGCACGCAGTACACTCCGACGCTGGCCGCATCGAAGAAGACCGCGAGGCGGCTCTCGGTCATGTTGAATGCTGAATCGGCGCTCAATCGTGCTCCGTACTACGCCGCCGTTCGACGTGTCAACGTTGGGCCCGCGGCCGCGGAGGCTGCGTGACAACGCGCCCGACGTCCCTATATTTGCGGAACCGGGGGGAGGTGAGCATGGAAGCACTTCTCTTTGACCTGGATGGAGTGGTCTACCAGGGCGACCGCATGATCGACGGTGCGCTCGACACGCTGAAGTGGTGCGAGGCGCGAGCCATCCCGCATCTCTTTGTGACGAACACCACGTCGAAGCCACGCCGCTTGGTCGTGGAGCGGCTTGCGGCGCTCGGGCTCGAAGTATCTCCCGACAGCATCCTGGCGCCACCGGCCGCCGCGCGCGACTACCTCGAGCAGCATGCGATCGGCCCTCTCGCACTCTTCGTTCGAGAAGCCACCCGCGAGGATTTCACGGGGCTCGAGATCCTCGACGACTCCGCGGAGAAAGGCGCTGGTGCGGTGGTGATCGGCGACATCGGAGCGGCGTGGGACTTCGCGACCCTGAACCGTGCGTTTCGGCTGCTGATGGCAGAGCCTCGCCCGGTGCTCGTCGCACTCGGCATGTCGCGGTATGCCCAGGGCGCGGACGGCCTCGTGATCGACGTGGCACCCTTCATCAAGGCGCTCGAGCACGCCGCGGACTGCGAGGCGCTGGTCATGGGCAAGCCGGCGGCGCAGTTCTTCGAGGCTTGCGTCAGCGCGCTTCAGGTGTCGCCCGCCGACACCGTGATGGTCGGAGACGACATCCGCGGGGATGTCGGGGGCGCTCAGGCCGCCGGCCTCCACGGCGTTCTGGTGCGGACCGGCAAGTTCCGCCCGCGTGATCTCGAGCGCGGCATCGAACCCGACGCTGTACTCGACTCGATCGCCGACCTCCCGGCTTGGTGGGAACCGCTGTCCCCCGCTGCCTAGGGCGCTTGCGCGCAGAACGCGGCCTAGCGCGGCGCGCCACCCAAGGTACGCACCAAGCCTTGGAACTTGGGTTCTGCCGCGAGCGGGCGCAGACAAGCATCGCCCTTCAGCATCGACGCATTGGTGAACCCCTTGGCGGCGGCGGCTTCCAACGCGACGAGGGCTGCCTCGACGTCGCCTTGCTGCAAGTCCGCACAGGCGAGGTGGTAGAGCGGTCGCCACTCTTGTGGCTCTGATTCGCTCGCGCGACGCAAATGCTGCTTGGCGCCCTGCGGGTCTTTCAACTCGAGCGCGCAAATCGCCGCCCTCATGGACGCGAAATAGGCGTAGTTCCCTGCATGTGAAGGATGTCGTCCGGGCGCTACCGCGGCGGCTTCTTCAAACCAGCGTCGTGCCTCGGAGAGGTCGCCTTTGCTAAAGTAGACCTCGCCGAGTTGCAGATAGGCGTCCACGTGCTTGGGGTCGGCGTCGACCGCTTTCTTGTACCAGCCGATCGCGTCGTCCACGTTGCCCTCGCGAAAGTCGACCGCGCCCATGGCGAGGAGCGCATCGACCAAGCCTGGAAGTAGCTCGAGGGCTTGTGCATAGCGACGCCGCGCGCTTTCGTTGCGACCTAGCCCAAAGTCGATTCGACCGAGGTTGCAATAGACCTCGGGCTGCTTGGGCTCGTGCGAGAGAGACTTGAGGTAGGCCTCCTGTGCGGTCTTGAGATCGCCCATCCGCGCGGCACATTGGGCGAGGGTGTTCCAGCCGTGAACGTAGCCCGGCAACCGCTTCAACACGGAGCGCGCGATCGTCGCGCAGTCGCCAGCGTCGGGAAGCGCAATCGCCTCACCGACCTCATTCATGACGAGGATACCGTCTTTGGGGTCAATGCCACCGAGGTCTTCAGCGCCCCCAGACCCTTCCATGTAACCAAGCGCCTCGAGCATGGCCACGGTCTGCGGGTCGAGCGGGTTCGCCTCTGCGACCAGGGCGAAGCGCTTGCTGTCTTCGATGACCTTGGATAGCGCCGCATCGAGCTCGCGAGCTCGGGTTTGGGCCGCACTCGAGCCGCCGCCTTCCAAGAGATTGCGCAACTCGTCGGGGTCGGTGCTTCGGTCGTAGAGCTCGGAACGTGGCGCGCGGATGTAGGTCCACGTCCCCTCCCGGACACCTTCGAGGGGCGCCATCCCGTACATGAGCTCCGGGTGAAGGGATTCCGAGTACTGAACCCGCGACAGGGAAGAGGCGCCGCTCGCGAAGGCGCCGCTTAGATCGGTGCCCTGCGTTTCGCCGGGCTTCTTCCCGGCAAGACTCAGGATCGTCGGCACGATGTCGACACTTCGCGCGGGGCCCTCGTAGACTTTGCCAGCGTCGAGCTTCCGGGGGTAGCGGAAGATCAGCGGCACATGTTGGGTGGACTCGTAGATGAACATCGCGTGCGTGGCTTCTTCATGCTCGCCGAGACTCTCTCCGTGGTCCGACGTAAAGACGAGGATCGTGTCGTCGAGAACCCCGTCTTCTTTCAGCGCATCGACGAGCCTACCGATTTGTCGATCGACGCTCGCGATCTCTCCGTCGTAGGGGGTCGCCGCAAGCTTGGCATCGGCCTCGGGCGCTTCGTATGGCGCGTGCGGGTCGAACAGATGCACCCAGACGAAGAATGGAGAACGGGAGGGAGACTCCGCGCGCGCGCCGAACCATTGGAGCACCCGGTCCATCGTTCGTTCACCAGAGCGCTGCCACATCCGTATGCCCGAGTCCTTCTCTTCGCTCCACAGGTCATCGTCGTAGCCGTCGAAGCCTTGGTTCAAGTTGAAGCGGCGGTGCAGCACGTCCGCGGACACGAACGCCTGCGTTTGGTAGCCGTCGGCTTTGAGGGTTTCCGCCAGTGTCGTCGCGCTATCCGGGACCCGGAACGCCCCGTTCCCCCGGACGCCGTGCGCGGGCGGCTCGAGGCCTGTCATGATCGACGTGTGTGACGGGAGCGTGATCGGCGTCGGGGCGATGGCGTGCTCGACCCGGACGCCCTGGTCCGCGAGGCGGTCGGTGTGCGGCGTGCGCGCGCGCTCGTAGCCGTAGCAGCCAAGGTGGTCGGCTCTCAACGTGTCGACCGTGATGAGAAGCACGTTCGGCGGAGCACCTGCTGCTTCGGGCGTACCCGATTCGGGTGCCCGCTTACACGCGGTCGACAAACCAAGCAAGATCGCCAGCACGAAGGCGAGAGTCTTCGAAGGCATATCCGACTATGATACGAGATCGCCTGAGGTTTCAAAGTCGGCCGGCCGCCAATGCGTTCACGGACGTGGGGTACGGTAGTAGTTGAGCTGCAGCACCTCGCTGCTGCATCCACCGAAGTTGGCGATCTCGGGGTCCGGGACGTAGGCCCACGCCACTTCGCCCGTGTTCACGTTGGTCCAGGTGTCCATGTCGCCCCAGCCCACACCGTCGAGCGTGGCACGCTCGGAAAGCCCATTGCCTCGCGCGTCGATCTCGACGACATGGTGCGCGTTCGGGAGCATGAACTCGGACTGGTTCCGGCAGCAGAACTCTTCGGACGGTCGATAGAGTGCGGAGTACCCCAGGAGGAACCGATCGTCTCCGAGGGGCGCCAGCTGCGCGTGGCCCAAGTACGCGTCGGCGTCCGACACGAGCCACTCGATCTCGTCGAGGGTCGCGCCAGTGTCGCCATCAAACCGAACGAGGCCGACCATGGTTGGCTGCGCTTCTTGCCATGGCCCTTCGAGGCTGGGATGGCCGATGAACGCTCCGATGAAGTTCCCATCCGAAAGCGGTTGCAGGACTTGAACCGCGCCTTGACGGTGATCGCCGTTCCCCTGCACTCGAAGGAACTCGTTGCGTGGGCTGGATTCGGTCTGGAACCAAAAACCCTTGAGCCCCGGAACACGGTCGCCGTTGGTGTCGGTCGTGCACCAGATCGCGTACTTGCGGCTGAAAGGATTGTACACGGGCCGGTTGAAGAGCGTATGGCCTCGACCGCACGCCCACGTGTACCCGCGGCCGGGCGCGATGGCGTACTCGTCTCCGCTGCGGTCGACGACCAGGAACGAATCGGCGACGTGGCGGGTCCCGCCCCCCGTCGATGCCCGAACCGCGTACCCGTAGCTGTTGTCGTTCTCGCCGTTGAGAAGGTAGTAGCTCCCAAGGCCGCGTGCGCGCGTGAGGGGCCCAATCCCCTTGTGCACGACGTACTTGTCGGGCTCTTCGTCGAGCCGCTGCGCTTGCCATTCGTAGAGCCACATCTCGTCGTTGTAGGTCACGTGACGTTCGTCGTGTTCGCCACCAATGGGCCCGGGTTGATCGATGTCGTCGTTCCCGAAAGCCGCGACGAGGTCTGCTGTCGACGGCTCGTTGTCCGACGTGTAGTGGGGTCGCCTGCACAACGTCGCGACGGTCGAGCAATCGGACGACACCGCGATGCCGTGTGCATCGAGGCAATCGGTGCGGTGGACCGCGTTACCGGTGAGTGCGAACTCACTCGTCGAGGAGTCGAGCGCGGCTTCGAAGATCAACGCGCTGTTCTGTTGGTCGGCGAGCTGCGGATGCGTCCGCACATGCCCGCCTTCGACCGGCACCGAAACGAAGAGCCGCCGGGTGCCCGAGGCATCGGTACAACCGGCGGAGTACATGCGCGCCGGTACGATCGCACGGATGCGTTCTGAGAGTACGCGCTCGGACCCGTCGTGCTCACATGCCGACGCCAGGCCAAACGGCAGCGTCACGAGGCTACTGACGACCTCACCCGCCGCTTCGCCCTCGCCCGGTACGCCCGGGTCGAAGGTTCCGAGATTGCCGCCGCCCCCGTCCTTGCTCCCGCACCCCACGAGCGCGGTCGCGGTCATCAGCCACATGAGTGGCACGGCGCGGCCTGTCCTGGAACGCGAAGTCGATTTGATGAAGTCTCTAAGCATCGTCACCTTGCTGCTCAAGATTGCTCCTTATGGAGTAGCTCATTCATCCTTCAGGGTAACCTCAGTTCGATAATCAAGCTAATCTTACACAAATACTGAATTTCCGGCCAAGCTGGGGCTCCTGACGCCGCCGAGAGTGGAGAAGTCGGTCTGGGCCACGCGCCGCTGACGGGTCTGCTAGTCGGGGCGACCCGGTGGATCGGCGTCGACGAAGCCCATCTTTCCGGCGCGGACCCGCCGAATGAGCGTCACCACGTTGTTGGTGATGGCCAGCAACGAAAGGAGCCCGGACGTCAGCAGCAGGTAGGCAAAGAGGGTGCACACCTCAGCCGCAAGCCCCTCGCCGAGGCTCTCGGCCATTCGGAGAAACACGTAGGCCATGGTCAACGGCAGAATGAACATGCTCGAGATGTGGGGAAGCCAGATGTTGAACAAGCGGCGCAACCGCTGCTGCCTACCAAGCTTGATCCCACGCACGTTGCCGAAAGCCACGGAGTAGCCGACCTCGTCACTTCGACC
>JBCCEK010000089.1:0-16978 GCA_039030295.1 Myxococcota bacterium
GAAGTTCTCACCCTCGACGAGGAGCCGAAGCTCGTCTCCGGGCTGCAGCAAGGTGACCACGGTCCCAAGCCGGAGCTCCAGCCGGCCCCCTGCCCACGGACCCGTCTGAGCGCCGTAGACCTGATCGTTCGCGACATAGACGGCATCTCCCGACACGACCTGGAGCGACATCAAGAAGAGTTCGTCCTGACCCGCAGGCACATCGGCAACCACCTCGACCGTCCCTGCAATGAGCGTCGGTTCGGTCGCGGTGAACAAGGGCAACGACAGGGGTGTGGCGCTGTCGGGAATGTCGATGGCGTCAAAGTCGAAGGTCTGGACCCGATCGGCCACCGGCCAAGCGTCGCCCCGAACGCACCCTTGCTGCTCCACCGGGAGCAAGACCCTCGGGACCTCATCCATGCGCGCACGCGCGTCGGGGTCCCTTTTCACGAACGCATCCATGAAGAGAAAAACGAGTTCGCCATCCATGAATCGTCCGAGTCCGCTGTCGGCGAAGCCCGGGGTGTAGATGTCTGCGCACTGGTTGGGCCGCTCCCGGCTAGGCGCCCCAACCCCGAAGCCCCGATTGTCGCCGAGGTCGAGGAAGGGCGCATTCATGCCGACCAGCCACTTCTGATCGGTTGGGGTCGAAATCGCCTGGTAGTTCGACTCGGCGGCGCGCAGCCCGCCGAGCAACAGATCGGGGATCGGCTGTAGGAACAACGTCGGCACATCCACCCGGCTCCCGAACTCCGACACGTCGGAAAGGGCCCAGACATCGCGGAGGTCAGGGTCGATCACCAGCGTTTCACCGGCTTCAAGAACCAGTGGCAGCAACGCAGGGTCGAACCGCACCCCGAGGCTGATCGACAGGTCGAGAAACAACCCCGCGACGAAAGCGCGTGCCGCGTTGTTCGGTACGAATACGTCGCCAAGCACCGACGAATAAGCGATGTAGGGCATGATCGCATCGATTCGCCCGTCGAACGCTGCGAGCAACAGAGAGACGTGGCCGCCGCCACCATTGCCGAACGAGCCCACCACGAGGTCCTTGTCGATGCCGGTCCCCTCATCTTTCTGCACCCAGGGGAGCTCGTCGTAGATCCAGTCGAGCACCAGGCTGGCATCGGCGTCCTCGATTCCGGGCCGTGCCGCGCCGCTGGTGAAGCCCCCCGACTCTCCCAAGATGCCCCGCTGGTCGAGCGTGGCGAACGCGTACCCGCGATCCAAGTACGCGCGAGCGTCATCGATCGAGTCGGCCCTCGCCTCGGGGTAGCCATGATTCCAGAAGATCAAAGGTGCCGGGACGGCCTCGCACACGCCCGGGGGCCGAAAGACGGTGAAGACGAGCGGGACCCCGTCATCGGCTTCGATGGTTTGAACGATCGCCTCGGGCTCCTCGGGAGCGGTGTCGGGACACGTTGCGGGTTCGGAATCCCCGCAAGCTCCGGTCAGGTGGACCACCGAAAGCAGAGCCCACAAAGGCTTGGTTTTTGGCATACTGCGGCTTCGCATGAGCCCTTATTTATCATATGATAAATAAAATGCCAGGCACCATCTCGCCCCAAGGGAAGCCTCCCAAGCCGTCGATCGCGCAAAGACCGCATGGTACGCCCGGCAAAGGCCGGTGGTGAGTCGCAAGCGCAGCAAATCGACGGACGAAGCCGATGACCCAGGTGGGCGGCATCGCGACCCCGAAGGGGTTCGAGCGCGCACGCTCCAAGCTGCGGTCATGGAGTTTTCAGAGAAGGGATACGAGGCCGCGTCGCTACGCGCGATCGGGCGACGGGCCGAAGTCTCCCAACCGTTGATCAGCTACCACTTCGGGTCGAAAGAAGGCCTTTGGAAAGCGGTCAAGGCCGAGGTCGTCACCATGGCGCGGACGTCCCTCATGCGAGAAGTGGCCAAGCGCGCCGACGCGGTCGACCGCGTGGAAGCAGCCATGGTGTCCTTCTTCGCGCACGCCAAAGCGACTCCCGAGGCACGACGCGTCGGTCTTTGGGCTCAGCTCCGTGGCGGCGAGGAGTTCGAGGGCGAGGCCAGCATGCTGAAAGTCGTCACGGAGCTCGTGAAGCAAGTGCAGGCGCAAGGGAAGCTCCGTCCCGACGTCCCTGCCGAGCATCTCGTCTGGAGTTTCCGAAGCGCGGTCTATGAGTGGATCGGCAACCGAGACCGCATCTGCGCCGTGTTCGGATGGGACCCCGATGACCCGGCCGTGGACGAGCGGTTCCTCGAGACGCTGCGACGGATGGGAGCGCCATACGATCGTACGGGGCCCGAATGATCGACCGCGCCTCACCAACTGCGCGAGGAATCAGTCGCTCGCGTCGACCACCGCAACCACCTCGTTGACGAGGAGTTCGAAGTTCTCGAAGTCGGTGAGGGGGTCGAAGCCCATTTGTGCGATGACGAGCTCGCGGCTCGGGATCGCGACAGACTTCTGGCCGAATCCACCGTTGGCGAAGAAGGCATCGGTAGGCATGTTGAACCGGTCGTCGAGGTTGTTTCGCCAGAACGCGCCGTATCCAATGAAGCCTTCCGACGGGGCATACGCGAACTCGGCCCACTCCTGCGACAGGACCCGGTTGCCGCCAAGAACACCCCCGTTCAAGTGGACGAGAGCGAGCCGCGCCAGGTCGCGGGCGGTGGTATAAAAAGCGCCCGAGGTGATGAAGTTGCCGTATGGGTCGGTCTCGATCGACGACGAGCGCATCCCGAGGGGCTCGAACACCTCTCGGGCGATGAACGCGAACGGCTCACCGCCGTTGGCCTCGAATGCCAGGCGGCCGATCGCGGTGGCCGTCAGCGGATTGGCGTTTCGATACGCATAGTCGGTGCCAGGCGAGAACATCCCGGGCGGAACTTCGACGGCGTCCGCGACGGTATCGAAGCCCTCGACGTAGACGAATGCATGTTCGTTGCCCGGAGCAAAGAAGGACGTGAAGCCCTCGAGGAACTGTTGGTTAAGTCCGCTCGACATGTTGACGAGATGTCGAAGGGTAATCCGGCTTCGCTCGTCATCTGCCCACGCCGCAACCGGCGCCGGATCGTCGAGGTTGAGGTAGCCTCGGTCGACCATCCGACCAATGGCGGTCGCCGCCACACTCTTGCCAGTCGACCAACCCCGTTGCGGCACCATCGCCCCGTAGCCAGGGGCATACGTCTCGCCAACAAGCTCACCTTGGTGCAGCACGACGATCGCGCGGAGCCCCGGCCGACCCATGTGACGGGTCATCGCGGCGTCGAGCGCACTGCGATCGATCGGGCTATCGCCGGGCATGACCGTTTCGCCGAGCGGCCATGGTTCGTCCGCCGAGGGACCGCGCCATTCGATCGCCACGGGCTCGAAGGCCAGCGCGTTCGCACCGGCGGGTAGGATCACGCAACCCTGGGACAGCGCGTAGACCGCCTGCCGTGGCGGTTCGCCAGGGTGGCTCACGGTGACGGTCTGCGCCCCCTCATCGATATCGACCTCGGCGGAGCCGAAGCTGAACCCGTCGGCGGCCAGCCCCACGAGGTTGACCTCTCGATCGATGGTGGTCTGCGGATCGCCACCGGCAACGAACACCCTGCTGCAAAGCTCCTTGGCAGCCCAGGCGGAGGCGTACTCCGCAGGGGTTGCGATGAACTCGTCCCCCGGCGGCGTTGGGTTGTCACCCACTTCGAGCATGATCTCCGCCGGGGCGTCGCTCCCACTGCAAGCAAGCAAGGCGGACACGAAAAAGCCAGCCAAAAACAAGGGTGATATTTTCATCGCCTGAGGGATACCGAAAGACCGAAGTCTTGGCAAGCCCCCTGCCCTCGGACTGCACATCGCACCTCGCAATCTGCTCGCTATCGCGGGGAACCCGCCAACGGGACATGCGAAGCCAGCTCGCGATCCCTGGCTTTGGCCATCGTCCGGTAGCGTTCGACCAGCGCGATTGCGACCCCCACGACCTGGTCCTCGGGAGACACGATCCCGTCCTCGTCAGACAAGTTGACGTGCGGAACGACCGGACCGCCATCGAGCGCGTCGCCATTGGCGCGAATGAACTCTGCGGACGAGATGCTGGCACGCAGTCGAGAGTTGGGGAGTCGGTAGCGGTAGCTCTCACCGAAGAAGTTTGGCGACGACGTGGTCGGTTCCCCGAGAACAGGGGCAAGGTTGAAATCGCGCGCGGCATTCGCCGTCATCATCGCTGCCGACCGTGTGCGAGGTCCGATCAGGAGAACGGTGGGGCCGGCGAACGCGTGCTCGATCGCGGCGGGTGCAGTCACGGGCGGTGACTCATGAAGGAAAGTCCCAGGAGTCGCCGCGAGATATGATTCCGACCATCGACCCATCTCGCGGACGCGCTGCTGCATGTAGCGTGAAACGCGCCAGCGCTTCTGTCCGAACATGCGGTGCGGGCGCGCGGTCAAGTAACTCAACAACGCGCTCCCGACTTGTGTGTTGCCCCCGTCGTTCTCACGTAGGTCGATGATCAAACCGGGAGGCTTGACCTCAGCGACCCACGCAAAGAACTCCGACAGATAGCGGCGGTGCTCTTGAACGTCCCCCGCCATGGTATCGATTCGGAGATAGATGGCCCCATTCGGGAAAACGCCAGACTCGACCGCTGGCGTCTCGGTGCTCTTCACGTTCTCCGCAGTGATTGCCGCTCGCATCTCGACCCCGTCCGGAGCGACGACTTCGAGGACTGTGCGATGAGGCGACAGGCCCAGCAGCCGGCGTGCGAACGGAATCAAGCCCGGAAGCGCCACGTCGACGGCTGCCGAGTGCTCGGCACTCGCGAACGATCGCACGAGCGCGATCACCGAAGCCGCCGGGTGGCCGTCGACGCGGAGTACACGGGAAGCGGCAGGCAGAGAGTGCAGAGCCCGGGCGAGCCGCATTTCGTCGCCTTGCACACGAACGGGAAGCACGAGGTGGCCGTCCGTGCGAGGCGGCGAAAGACTGGTGTGCGAATCGCGGACGGCGGCAGCGATCGGCGCCAGCACCTGAAACAGCAGCTCGGGCGAGACCGTCTCGGGAAGACCGGCTTTGGCGTTCGCGAACCGCCGTTCGAGCTCCGTTGCAGCGACGGAGCGATGCGGGTCGGGGTGCACCGCCAGCAGCCGTTCTTGGAAGTCCTCGATGTCTTCGAGCGCCTCAGCCCGAGTGAGCGCCGTGGCACGGTCGGGCGGGTGCAGCCATGTGGCGCCTGCCGCGGACCCTAGCAAGAGAGCAAGCAACGCCCACGAGTTCCGCCGTTCAAGCCGCATCCGCTGCTGACCGTTCGGTCGAAAGGCTGGCGACGACGGCACGCGTGGCAACCAAGGTCGCTTGGTCGAGGTCCTGAATGCGACCTTCGATGCTCCCCTCGGCTAGGGCGAACGAGATCCCGACCAACATCTCGGCATGGACCGTCGCCAAAGGCGGAGCGATGCTGGGGCGCACTCGGTACACGATGGTGGTCATGCGCTCGCGAAGCCGACTTGTTAGTGGAGCCCAAGCGCGACCGAGCGGGGTGTTTCGTTCACGACGACACTGGAGAAAGACGTCGGCCACGACCGGGTTGTCGGCGAGCACGTGGGTACATCGCTGCAAGACGTCGTGCATCAAGGCCGAAGGATGGTCGTCCTGCGACACGTCGATCGGCGCGAGCGCCGCATCGAGGCCGGCCTCGACGAAGGCCGCGGCCTCCGCGAGCGCCTCTTCCATGTTCCGGTAGTACACGTAGAAAGTCGGCTGTGCGATCCCGGCGTCGCTAGTGACCCGCCCGGTCGTCAGGCCTTGAAGGCCGTGAGCGTGCACGGTCTTCAGCAGGCCCCGAATGAGCCGCTTTCGCGTCTTTCGCTTCCCTGTCGGCTCAACCATTATTGATAACGATAATCAATATCATCTATTAGTCAAGCGCAGGTTTTCACACGCTCGGGCCGAGGTCTCCGGAGCCCCGCTAGCGCACGCGAAATACGTTGATGATGACGCCGGTTGCCTCGAGACCGAGACGCGGCTGATCCGATGAGAGGTTCACCAACCTGGAGCTCGCGAACATGGGCTCCCCCTGGCTACCCCACGTCTCGCCATCGATGCGGAAAGGGATCGTCGACCCGGATTTCGGATCGAGACTCGTGATGAGCTCGAAAGGCTCATCGCCTGCGAGATCGACCAGGCCCCAGCGCCAGGCTTGCGACTGATTGAAGTCACCAATGTCGGACGCTCCCGCAGCGATCAGGCTGTCATCGAGCACCCGGGTGTAGGCTTTCGTTCCGCTCTGCGGAAGGAGCGACCCCGCGGGGGCGCCGTCGGTGCGCGCGGACAGAAGCGCGTAGTCTTCGATGTCATAGGTCCCCGCCGGAACCCGAACGATGCACTCGGCGCCAGCGCTGAGTCCCGCCAACCGATTGAACACGTTCGCGGCTCCGGACGCCGCGTAGACATCGCCGCCCGGGTCGAGCAGAACACTGCTTGCCTGGGCGCAGTCATTCACGTCGACGATCCGACGGATGGAATCGGTTTCGGTGTCCACAAAGACCAACTTGGAGTCCGGTCCAAACGCCGAACCCACGGAGACATAGCCGAGCGCAAAGACCAGCTCATTGTCGCGCCGCACCGACTGATCGCCGATGAGCGCAATGAGGCCGTCCTCCTGCGCCTCGCCGAGATCGATCGTGCCAGTGATCTCCATCAGACTTGGATCCCAGACGACGATGACCAAGGAGAGTGTGTCGATGATGTACGCTTTGGTCTCGGAGATGAACACGAAGTTCCCGGCGGCCGCGCTGTTGGAAGAGCGCGAAAACTCTTGGGTCGAAAGCGTGTCGCTCGGCACGAATGCACCGTCGGCGGACACCTCGAACCGCGTGAGCTGGGGGGTGGCTCCGTCGACCGCGTAGAGCACACCGGTTCCTTCTGTTCCGACCGCCAATCCGCCGTTCGGGATCTCGAGTGCGGTCTCGAGGTCGACTTCGGTTCCGGCCTCGAGCGAGTCGACGATGGCGACGAAGGCGGCCACGGGCGTCCCGGGGATCCGGACCGACACGGCGTAGAGTGGCCCATCGGGGTCTGGCGACCCGGCACCAACGCCCGTTCCGTCCTCCCCACCGCAGGCGCCGAGCAAGCATGCGACCACACAGAGCAGCGCGAGTCGTGCTCCATCGCCGGTGCAACGCATGGGGTCTGGGGTTACTGCCAGTGGCTTCGACGGGAAGGGAGTCATCCAAAGTCCTCTAGCGAACTCGAAACAGACGGAGTGCGAAGCCGGAGTAATCGAACAACTCCTCTGCCGTATCGTCCGACGCCAATCGGTACGCGGTGCTCGACGAGAAGTCTGCGCCCGGAATGAGGGCAACGTGTTCGCCATCGACGACAAACCAGTAAGCGGCTCCACTGTTCCAGGCGACGCCGTCGATCGCCACCGCGATGCCAGTAGTCATGTCGTAGCTCCAAAGCCTCCAGTTCTCACCGGCAAGGATGGTGAAAGGGTCCTGTTCGTCGATGGCCGCCTCGAGGTCGACCCGATCTGCGTGAAACGCAGAGAACACGAATCGACCATTGCCAAGCGCGCGAAACACCGCCCCTTCCCGGCCCTCCGCGATCTGCCGAAAGTCGAACGTGCGCGTAATCTCGCCGAGGTTGGGGTCCAACTCGACCACACAGGTTGCCTTGTCTTCGAGGACCAGCGCAGCGCCGGCGCCGCTCGTCCACGGGCTAAAGTACAACAACCCCGTGTCGGGATCGCGCGAAGCGACGTCGAGTCCCGGGCACGGCGCCTCGATCGAATCGACAAGCTCGTCTCGCTCGACGTCGTAGACGAGAATACGAGACCCATCGTCGCGTCGGGCGAAGCTCGGATCGGTCCAGTAGACGAGCTGATACAGCAACCCTTCGGCGATGACGGAACCGCGATCGCCAAACGCGAAGGTCGGACGCAACCCCTGGCGATCTTCGACTTCAGGGATGTCGAGGGTCCCACCGAGCTCCATCGTGGTGGGGTTCCAGATGACCAACTGGCGGCCTCCGAACTCCATGTAGGCCTTCGTCGGACTGACGAAGACGTTGTGCCAAAACGCGGTGCTCGCGACGCCAAAGTTGCCGAAGCTCAGCGTGGTTTCCTCGACGAGTTCGCCAGCTTCGGACACGCGGTGCCTCGTGACGGTGGGAGCGTCTCCCCCCGAGGTGAACACCCGGCCGTCGAGCACCCAAGCATCGGCAGATCCTGGAAACTCGTAGGCATTCGCAAGGTCAAGCTCCTCCAGCGCGGGATCGAGCGAGGTCAACAAGCTCACGAAGCCGGTGTTGCCCCCTGGCGTGGTGAGATTGCTGCTGACGAGGTAGATCGACTCGAGGGAATCACCGCCGACGCCATTGGGCGACCCGTCGCCGGAACAGGCGGTTCCGCTCAACCCGGCGAGAACGAGGCAGACCACAGAACCGAACCGCCGACGACTGGCGCTTCGGGTAGGCACCACGCGACGACCGCGGCGTGCCCACGAACCGGGGCAATGATGTGCACTCACTCCGCGGCCTCTTCGTGAAGCCACCCGCCGACCCGCAGGTCTGTTGCCAGTGCGTCGCGGAGGTGAGGCGACGCCGTGACGACGACCCGTGGCTCCGTGGACAACTCGAGCACCACCAGGTTACTCAGAAAGTCGCGCGCGGTAATTCCCGCCTCGGCCACTGGGAAACGAATGTAATGAACGGGCGACTCGCACGGACCGTCGTATTCGACGCAGTCCGCGCGGCAGCGAAGCGCACCCACACGAAGCGATACGGCCCCCCGGCTCGATGACACCAGTTGGCTCAATCGCGCCCCGTCGCTCGAGGAACCACCATCGACCATCAGAGTCGCCCTGAGCTCCCCACAACGTGGAACGAGACAGTCATAACGGCGCACCTCTTCCCGGATCTGGCGTGGGGCAAAACGCCGCTCGATGCGGATCACTTCGTGGATATGCCAGAGCACGGTCTCTCGGTTCTCAAACGAGAGCGAGACTTGAGGGCCAAGCCGACAGCGACGCGTTTCCCGAAGCGCGACGATCGCAGGATGCAACTTCGGCCGAATGCGCTCGAACATGGCGACGGGCAAAAGGTCATCGGACCGAATAGCCGGCGAGTCGGGGCGCAAGGGTCGCTCGAGAGAAGCCATCACGAGAGCGGCCATGGGCGGCCACACCTTGAGCCGGCGACCCCGGATGGCGCGCAGAAGCGGGAGGCGGTGGATTCGTACGCCAGCACCCGGAGAGCCTAAGGTGCGGTCAGAGGGCCATCAAGGAGAAAATGAATATCATTTTCATTTAGGCCCTCGCTGCCCTGGCCTCAACCGATCGCGCGACACCCTGCCCACGGAGCCGACGCGCCCAGAAAAGCAGGGCAAACGCGCACAGCACGAGGACTACCTCGATCACGGCGGAGGAGGTGTCGCTGAGCAACGAGGCATCGAGGACCGCTGGGACAACCGCTGCGGACAGCAGCAAGAGGGCCGCGGCGCGTGCGCTGGTGACCAGAAAGTCCCGCAGGGTCACTGGCGAAAGGAGAGCCCCAACGACGACCACCACCCAGACCCCGAAGTAGATGCCCGCACTGAGGAGGAACGGGTCCACGGCACTTGGAAAGAAGGGGCGCGCTGCAAGCAGGGAGGCCGTGGCGACGACGATGCCCACGCATCCTCCGGTAGCGAGCCTAGGGGGCCATCGCGAGGGGCGGGTCGACGCTTGCTCGCGGTGGGCCACCCACACAGCGAGCCCGCTCGCGATCAGCAGGCACATCATGCACCCAAGCAGAAAGTAGACGAGCTTGAGGGGCGTGTCGCCGAAGGTTGCGTAATGAAGTGGCGCGACCGCTGCGTAGAGTTGTTGGTAGGGGCTCTCCTCTGAGAAGTCCAAGGTCATCGCATGGGAGCCGTCTCGTCCCCAGAGGATCCGCGCGAGGTCGTCACCCAGACGATCGTCACGATGGAGGTGAACATGAAGCCGGGCGTTCTCATCGTTCCAATGTTCGAGGAACAGGAAGTGTGGCGTCCCACCGGGGGCGGCCGTTTGCGCTTCGTCGATGAGCTGGTCGAGGTCGACCATCGCAACCTCGGTGCCGGTAGGCTCTGCGGGAGGCCCGAGCACGGCTTCAAAGACCGCCTCTTGCGATCCCAACGCCGCAAAGCCCATGACCGCGGTGACGAGCCCGGCGAGCCCGACCCAAGCCCCCGTGAGCCCCATCAGCAGATGGAACGGGAACGCCCAGACCCCGACGCTCTTGTGCATGTCGGCGGCAACCTTGCGCGCGCCGCCGCCCGAATTGAGGGAATACGCCTGCTCCCGAATCCGGCGATGCATCAGGATCCCAGCGAGGATGCTCAGCAAGAATAACACGCCGACGAACCCGCTTGCGTAGCGCCCAATGGCATTCTGCGCGACAAAATTCGTGTGCATGCGAACGAGGAGCCAGGTGGCGCCGGAGAGACTGAGGGAGGCCTCACGGCGTTCCGAAGGGTCGAAGGTGAGCCATTCGATCCCATTCCACCGCGCGTCGTTGAGCTGCTGGACCGTCAAACAAGCATGCTCGTCGTGCGGAAGAAACACCACGAAGGACTCTTCGAGATCGAGCCGCTGATCGGCGCGGTCGATCGCTTGCTGCACGGTGAGGTCACCTGGGTCGCAAGAGCGAAACGCCGGGTACTCCCAGTGCATCAGCTCGTCGGAAAGGACGGCCACGGTTCCGGAAAACACCGTCGCGAAGAGGAGCACGCCGAGCCCGACGCCAAGAGTCGAATGGAAGTCGAACAGCGACTTCGTCCACCACTGTGATCCCTTCACGAAAGACCCCTGATGTGGATGACGACAGCGCCAGCACAAACCAGGCTTACGCACAGAAACGCGGCAAGGCGGTAGCGCGCACGCTTGAGCGCGATCGCGGCAAAGGCGAGCAGCACCCAAACGGGAACGAACGACAGGCCTGCCGCGAAGAGCCGGTCGGGCATGGCGACCGGAAGATAGATCGCGCCTACCGCGGTCAGCAGGAGGGCAGTCACCAGTGAACCGAGCACGGTGAGGGTGGTCGCGGTGCGCGTCACGAGAGTCCCCAAGTCGTCAGGCCGCCGATCAACGCGACGCCCAGAATGGCGAACGGCGCGGCCCTACCGTGCGCGCGAAGATAGGCCCCAACCCATACGACGAGCAGCGCAGACACCATCCAGGCCACGGCCCACCACCAAAAGGCGACCGTGGGTGGCCACATCCGAAGGGCGACGAGGCAAGACGCCCCAAAGCCTACGACCCCGAGTATCGTGAACCCCAACGCGCGGGGTGAGTTCGGGGTGCTCAGCCGTCCCGCACGGAGGCCCCCCATCATGACGACCTGCCAGGACAAGAGCGCGATGAGCGGAAGCGCGTCATGCATCGGCGATCCTGGTCGTCATGGTGGGATCCGGGGACTCGGTCATCAACACTTAGCTCAGTCGTTGAGGCGTCCCATCACGGGAATCGCGCCGTTCGTTTCGTATATCGTGGCGGGCTCGGCGGTTGGGTTCGACAGATCGGGCTCGAAGACCTGCGTCGTTCCTTCAAAACGGTTCGTGGGGGAGAACAGAAAGACGCGGCCATCAGAGACGGTGCCGTTTCCGCCCGCAAGACTGTGAAACGGCACGCCGGCCACCTCGGCCCCGGTCTCGGCATCGAGGTCGATGAACCACCATCGAGCGGCAGGCTGGCTGAAATACCCCACGGGGTCGTCTTCGAGCGTAATCGTGATCTGATCCTCGTAGATCGCCGAAATGTACGCTCGTCCATCACCGACATAGAGCATGCTCGATCCCTGGCGCCCACCGAGGAGGTCCGGCAAGTCGATCTGCCAGTCTGGGTCGAACGTCGTCTGCCCTGGGAGCACGCGAAGGATGCAGGTTGGCGGCGCGTCGGGGCCAAGCGACTGCGTGGCGCCGTAGTTGTCTGCGGGGATGTAGATCGTACCGTCTTCCGCGAGGCTGATCCCGCTTCGGGTCCCAATGCAGCGAAAGTCCTCGATCACGTCGGTGAGTTCGCCCAGCTCGAGGTCGATGATGCCCATCTGGAGGCCCTCGAAGGCCTGCACCCCAAGCGCATTGACCTGCTGCACGACAAAGAAGATCAATCCGTCGCGCACGACCGCGGTCTCGATGGCCGGCTCGAAGCCGTCCTTGCGAATCGCGCTGAGGTCGATCTGACGCCCGAGGACCATCTCGGAAGGGTCCCAGCCGTAGCCAACTCCACCTGGAGCGTCGAGAAGGAAGGCCTCGTCGTCGGAGGCCAGGACCGCGAAACTCGGCAAGAAGGTGAGTCCGGCCCCGGCGAATGAGAGGCGTTCGGAATCGTCCTCGAGTGCCTCTTCCCCAGGTCGGGTCCGCACGATGGTCAGTCCTTCGGGCTCGCCGAGGTACGCGACGCCGTCGAGCAGATAGAGTCGCCCGTTGCCCGGGACTTCACGGGCAAGGGCGAGGTCGAGCGGCTCGGTGCCCGGCGAGTCGACGAGTTGAACGAAAGAGGTGCGTCCATCCGGCGTTTGGACGACCGTTTGGACGGCCCAAGACTCGTCGCGGTCGTTTCCGCCTCCGGTGCCGCCAGAGCCGGTCGCGTCGTCTCCGCATGCCGATGCGGCGAGAAGAATCAGCAGCAACAGTGCGCCACGGATGAGTTGGATAAGCATGGAAGCCTCGCTGTCGTATTTGAAAGTCATTTTCAATTGTGTCAAGAGGGCGAGCAAATCAGTAGCACGCGCAGAGGAGCGAGGAGAGATGAAGCACAACGGCCAGGTTTGGCGAGCGGTTTGGATCGGTCTTGCCGCGTTTTCGGTCGGAGATGGTCATTGAAGATACCTTCTCGATCGAAGGACTCCGGCGCGACGATCTCCAGATCGGCGTGAACTTCGTCGACCGAAACGGCAGCCGTTTGGTGATGAGCGCTCGCTATGACCGGAATGATGGGGCGGAGTGACCCCTATGGTTTTTCGGCGAGGAGGCGCTCGGCTTCTTCGATGTCGATCTTGGCAATGCGGGCGAGAAGGCCGAGGAGCACGTCGACGACCTCGTCGACCTGAACATCGAGGTCTTCAGGAAGGCCGTCGACCACGGCGTCGGCCATGTTCGATACCAGGTGCTGGGCCACGAACGCATCGGCACCGGAGATCTCCGCGCCCATGTACGCGAAGAGGCGTACGACAGCGTCGGCCGCGGCGCGCTTGCGTTCGGTGTAGGCCTGCGCCGCCGCCGCATCGGTGAGGGCGAGGGCGCGTAGGCTCTTGTAGCAACCCATCCAACGACGGCGATGCTCGAAGATGCGATAGACGGCGCGACGCGCACCCACCACAATCGACGGATCACTGTCTAGGTCAGTGATCAGCTCCCCAAGGCTTGGCTCCACCCGGGGATAGCACTCGAGGAAGATCTCGAGTTTGTTCTTGAAGTGCTTGTAGAAGGTCGCAGGCGCATAGCCCGCCGCCCGCGCGATTCGGTTGGTGTCTGTCCCGTAATACCCAACGTCGTTGAAGATCTGTGCGGCGGTCTCGAGCAGCGCCGTCCGGGTATCGCTCGGAGGGTCGGTGGCGCCGACCTTGGGCGCCGATGAGTTCGATGTCGGCATCGTCTTTGGGCTCGCGAGCGAGGCGTCAGCCGTCAGACCCACGCAGCGAAACGCAGCTCACGGTAACGGCAACGGGAGGATGAGACAAGACACCGGGCCCCCGAAGCGCCCCTGGCCAAGACCGGGGTTGCACGGCAACGCGAGCTCCGGTATACAGCACACAAAGCGGGAGATAGATATATCACTCCGGTGGCTGCCCTCCCCTTGAAAGACCCGCCATGACCCACAACTACGCTTTGCATGTCGTCTTACTGGTTGCTCTGTCTCTCGCCATCGCTTGCTCGGATTCGAGCCCCGCGGGGACGGGTGGAACCGGCGGAGGTGAGCCCGCAATCGACAACTCGGGCAAGACCCTCATCTACGTCGTCAACACCGGGGAACCTACCCTATCGGTCATCGACCACGAGACGCGCGAGGTAAGCACGATCGAGCTCGGCGCGATCGCGCATGGACAGATCCCGTCAAGCACCGGAGACCGACTTTACGTATGCACGGAAGACACGGGCGAGGTGCTCGCGATCGACACCAAGACACACGAGATCCCATGGCGAGTCACCGTCGTCGAAGGAAAGGACGACCAAGTCCACCAGCCAAGCTTGATCGACGATCGGTGGCTCTTCTGTCCTGACGCGTTCGCCGAACGCACGGTCATCGTCGACGTCGAGAACGGGACCTTCGACGGCTTCATCCGAATGGTCGACGAAACCGACCCCAACAATCCCATAGGCTACGACGGCCTTCACAACAGCTATCCATCGGGGGACGGGCGCCACGTGTACGTCGAAGGCATCCTCAGTTCCCGCGTCGCGAAGATCGACTCGGAGACCCGACAAATCGTCCGGCATTACGTCATCAACGGTTTCCCTCGACCGATCGCGATCATGAGCGACGACAGCCGGATGTTCGTACAGAGCACGGATGTCGAAGGCTTCCTCGTGATCGACCTCGACACTGGCGAGGAGACGCGACGCATCGAGTTCGGCAACGAACCCACCGAATCGTGGGAAGAGACCAACACGATCCTCAAGCCGAAGAGCCACGGGATCGGGCTCACGCCCGACGAATCGGAGCTCTGGGCCACGAGCACCATGGCCGACGAGTGGCGCGTTTTCGCAATCCCGAGCTTGGAACAACGCGCGGTCATCTCGATCCCCGAAGGCAATGCCCCCAACTGGATCACCTTCACGCCGGACGGGGACTTCGCGTACGTCAGCAACACCACGTTCGTGCCCGAGCCCCCCGACGGGTTCGTGCGAGAGGGCGTGCCAGGAACCGTCACCGTGATCGACACGAATACCTACGAGGTCGTGCGCACCTTCGAGGTCGGCCCGCTACCCAAACGCCTCCACGCCGTCCGGGTGCCCGACTAGGCGTATCCGACTGGTTGGTTCTACTTCGCGAAAGTGCTGTGAGGTGACCAGCCGCCCAAGCGCTGACTGAAACGCGCGCTTGCCACGGCGAGTCACAACCGTATACCGGGCTCGTGGGGCCGAGTGCACGAGGCCGACTGAGATGAGTCGCGATCGAAAGCAGGCATCGCTTCGGCATCGCATCGCCGAAGCTCGCGCTCCGCTCGAGTTCGCGAGCATGTTGGCGGCCTTTCCATGGCTCGCCCGCGGGCGTCGGGGCGATGGGCACAGTGTCGTCGTGCTCCCGGGCTACCTTGCAAGCGACGGCTCGACAGTGCCGCTGCGTTCGTTTCTGAGCGTGCGTGGGTTTCGCCCGCTCGGTTGGGGTGCAGGCCGGAACCCTGGGTTCACCAGCGCGATCTTCGGCGCGGTCCGCGAGCTCGTGCGCGCCCGCGCAGCGGATACGAACAAGCCGGTCAGTCTGGTGGGTTGGAGCCTTGGCGGGGTGTACGCGAGAGAGATCGCACGACGGTCGCCGGAATCGGTCCGATGCGTCGTAACACTTGGCAGTCCTATCCAAGTGGATGAGCGCACGCGTGAAGCCCCGCCGGTCCCCTCCACCGCGATCTTCAGCGCCACCGATGGCGTGGTCGCACCGTACTGGGCCCAAGAACGAAACGGTCAACGGTCCGAGAACATCGAGGTCCCTGCCAGCCACTTCGGCCTTGGCTATAACCCCCTGGTGTTGCACGCGATCGCAGACAGGCTTCGCCAAGACCCAGACGCGTGGGCGCCGTTTCGCGCCACGGGGCCCGCGGCCCGGCTCTATCGTGCAGACCGTCCGATCACGCGATGACCGGCCCGGGCCATCAGTCGACTGACGTCGGGTCGGTCCGCGGGCTACCGGATGCTCTGCGCCCCGCACGTGGCGGTGAGCGTCCCTGGGATCTCCTCGATCACAGCGTCGGTAAGCAGGTCGTCGAACACGCCCTCCGCGGTCACCGTATCCCCATCGATCGTAATCTCAATGACGTCGGCGGGGCCGAACGCCTCCCAGCCCACGGCGGGTGTGTCGAAGTTCGTGATGTCGTCGAGCGTCACGCTATAAAGCACGCCGTCGCCCGCGAGCCGTTCCTGCCCACTGGCGTCCATGATGTCGGCCAGAAGCTGCACCTGCGTCGTCGGGCTGTCCTCGCCGAACGCGGTCGAGCTGAACGAGTAGACTTCGGTTTGGGTTGCCTCGTACCCGAACGCGCACCCGAATTCACCGAATTCCCAGGTCTGCCCACCGATCGTGAGCGTGGCCGATCCATTGTTGGCGGGGGCAGCCCCGGTCCCACCGGAACCACCGGTGGCCGTCATTCCGCCCGTCCCCATCATCTCGGGGTCGTCGTCGCAACCGACGATCATGAGAGCTGACAATGCCAGAAGGCACGCGATCTTGCTGGTCTCCGCCATGGGCTCGACCCTAACCGCGCGGGCACGCGAGCACAACAAGCGGTTGAGAGATGCCCGTTGCGGGGCCCGGCGCTCTCGTCGTATCGTCGTCGCGTGCGAGCCACCCAGCATCTGGCGACCTCGTCGCCGGCGGTTGCGCTCAAGTTGCCGAAAGCCCGCGCGATCGCGCCCAAGAGAGACACCACCGGCAGAGGCCCCCCTCGATGGTCCTGGGCGCTGACATGCGCCTTACTGCCATGGGCGCTCATCGCATGCTCGGGCAGCTCGAACGACGACGACCCCAACCCTTCAAACGGAGCGCCGATCATCGAGCGCTTCGAAGCGGCGCCGGGAGGCGGGCTCCCCATTGGAGGCGGGCCCGTCACGCTCTCTTGGTCGGTCATGGGGGCCGACTCGATCACGATCGACCAGGGCGTCGGCGAGGTCGACGGCACGGAAGCCAGCGCATCGGTCTCCGAGAGCACCCTCTTCACCTTGACCGCCACCAACGCCCAAGGAGCGTCAGAAGCCAGTGCGATCGCCCTGGTCGCCACGTCCGGTCCGCCGCCAATCGATCGCACCGTCCCAACGTCGGCTGACCAGGTCGAGGAAGCCTTCGCGCGGGGCGACATCGACGACATCAC
>JBCCEK010000090.1:0-16823 GCA_039030295.1 Myxococcota bacterium
CAACCCATCACCAACCCCGCAACCTCGCAAAACCCCACCCCATCTCCCAACCGCATCACGGCAAGCCGAGCGCAGCGAGCCGGCGCAAAGCGCCGCCAAGACGAGCGAAGCAAAGTCGCGGAGGGAGGATTACGTGGTGGGGGTGGGTGGGTCGGATATAACTAAATTTCACACGCAACCCATCACCAACCCCGCAACCTCGCAAAACCCCACCCCATCTCCCAACCGCATCACGGCAAGCCCGAGCGCAGCGAGCCGGCGCGCATGCGCCGCCAAGACGAGCGAAGCGAAGTCGCGGAGGGAGGATTACGGGTGGGGGTGGGTGGGTCGGAGATAACTAAATTTCACACGCAACCCATCTCCCCACCCCAACCTCGCAAAACCCCACCCCATCTCCCAACCGCAACCCCACGACCCCCCATCACTGCGGCAGCGCCACCGACGGCGACAGCGGGATTCCGAGCCCGATGGCAGGTGCAACCGCCTCGGCCCTGGCGCACAGGTCTGCGAAAAACGCGGCCCCCTCTTGAGTCCCAAACCAAAGGATCTCACCCAACAGCGAGTTGGTTCGGTAGCTGTCGAAGGCGCAGTGGTAGTAGGTACGCTGGGCGTCGTGTAGCACGGCGACGCCGTTGGGCTTGAGGAGCGCCGAGGCTTCGATGAGGCAGCGGCGGCGTTTGCGGCCGTCGACGAGGATGAGGTCGAACCTTCGGCCGAGGCGGCTTGGGTGGGCGACATAGGCATCCATGTCGACTTTGCGATCTTCGACGCCTTCATCGAGCATGGGCCTCAGGGTGCCGTGGTTGTAGACGGCGAACTCGACCGGCGACGTCCCGGGGAAGAGCGCAGCGGGGTCGTGACCTGGTTCAACGAAGGCCACGGTCGAGGGAGGAAGGTCGTCGAGGTTCGGTCCAATCTCCGCTTCAAAGTAGCCGCGATCGTACTCGATCGAATGCCAGCAGAAGTTGTGACCGCGGAGTGCCGCCAACGCCGTGGTGAAGTACTTGGTGCTCCGGCCTGCCCCCCATTCGAGGACGTCGAGTCGGCCTTGGGTATCCGCAGACTTGATGTGAACGAGCGCGTCGAAGAGATTCGCATCGGGCTTGCTCATCCACGCTTTGGCGCTCCAGTCGGAGTCGTCGAGGACCTTGTCCATATTCGCTCGCGTATATCACGCACCGCGATGGTGTGCTCGGCGCACACTGTTGACCTGATTGGCGATCGATGGCATCGGTGCCGAGGTGGGCGTTGCGGGGGTCTGAGCGATGGCAGTCGTGCGAGCAAGTAGCATCCCGGCGCCTCCCGATGCGCCAAACGGCCTGGCGAGCGCAGGCCGAATCGCCATGGTGGTCGCGTTGGTGGTGTCGCCAGAACTGCTCGGCGGCGCGCTTCCATGGTCGGTCGCCCTGATCGTCGCGATGGCTGCGGTCAGCGGCTTCTTGGTCGCGCGCGGGGTTCCGCTCGAGAACGGCTCGCGCCAAGCCGCGCGGCTCCTCGACCTCGCCGTGTTCGTGACCCTTGCGTGGACCGCGCTTCAACTCATGCCGTTGCCGGCGTCGGTCGTTGGTTGGTTCGTGCCGGAGACGGTCGAGGCGTGGCACGCGCTCGACGAACTTCAAGGTCGTGCGCTTCGAGGCTGGATGCCACTCTCGCTCGATCCAGGCGCGACGCGTGTCGAACTCGCCAAGGGGCTCGGGCTCGGGGTGATGTACTTTGCCGCGCGAACACTTGCATTGTCGGGGCGGCGCCGATGGGTCCTCGTTGGCGTCGGGCTGAGCGGGGCGACGATGGCGGCAGTCGCCTTGGGCCACCGACTCGCCAACGCGGACTCGGTCTTTGGCGTCTACACACCGATCTACGCATCGACTCGCGCGCTCGCCCCACTGATGAACGAGAACCACCTCGGTGGGTTCATGGCACTCGTCACTCCCGTGCTCCTTGGGTTGGCACTCGACTCGCCGCGGCGAGACCGTCAGATCGCGTGGGGGATGGCCGCCGCGGGATCCGCGATCGCGGGCGTGCTGACGCTGTCTCGGGGCGGCATCCTGGCGCTCGCGTTGGGTGTAGGGTTGTTCCTGGCCGGTCACGGGTTTCGGCGCTGGAAGAAGGGCCGCTCGTTGCTCCAGAGTCAGCGGACCCCGGTCATCGTGGTTGGGCTCCTAACGACGGTCGTCGTCGTCGCATTGGTGGCGGGGGCCGATCTGCGGCGAGAGTTCAGCTACACGGACAACCGTACCGTCAAGCTCGATGCGGCCATCGCCGCGCTTCCTCTGATCACCGACCACTGGCTCACCGGGGTTGGGCGAGGAGCGTTCTCGGTGGGATTCGTCGGCGACTACGGAAGCGCCAAGCGCTTCTTCTACCCAGAGAACATTCTCGTTCAATGGACCTCCGAGTGGGGGGTCGTCGTCGGGCTGGCATTGCTCCTGATCGTCGCAGGGTCGATCGTGCGAGGGTTTCGGCTCGAACGCAGCCACGCGCACCTCGGCGCGCTTGCCGGGCTCGTCGCGATCGGCACGCACCAAATGGTCGACTTCTCACTCGAACTCGCGGGCGTCGGAGTTGTCGCGGCGGCGACACTCGGGGCCGTCGCCGACTCGAGAGCGGTGCGACCGTTCGTCAATCTTCGCACGTTGCTCCGCATCACCACGATCGCCGCTGCCGCCGCCGTGCCCTTAGCGGCGAGTCAGCACGGGAAGGACACGTTCAGTCTCGAACGACGGGCGAGAGCCGCGCTCGACGAGGGACGGACCGACGAGGCCGAAAACGCGACGCGACTCGGACTGTCGGCCCACCCCGCGGAACCGATCTTCGTGTTGCTGTCCGCCGAGATGGCGGCACGCGGAGACGACCCCGACGTCGGCCGTTGGATCAACCACGCGCAACGGATCGTGCCCAACTGGAGTGCGCCCCACCTGCTCGCTGCCCGATGGCTCTTCTCGATCGGGCAAACCGACCAAGCGCTGGTCGAACTGCGCGCCGGCGAATCGATCCATCCGGGAAGCATGGTTGCGTCGGTGTGCAAGCTCATGGAGCACAGCCCGGACATCCAGGTGGTCGAGCGCGTCACCCCGGAAGGCGCGGCAGGTGGACTCTTTCTCGACCGTGTGTCCGGTTGCGTGCCGTGGACGAGCCCGCTCGCCGCCGAGATCGATGCACGCGCGATCGAAAGGGACGAAACGCTGGTGGGTCCCGCTCTTCGGCAGGCCAAGCGCCTGATCCTCCAAGGAGACGACGCGCCCGCGGTGGAGCTGCTCGAAGGACTCCCCTCTCTCAACGCCGCCGCGCGGCTGGTGCTCGCTCAGAGTTATCTACGACTCGCCGATCCCGCGAAGGCCGAAACATGGATCGCGCCACTGGTCCAGCGTCGCCGGGCCGCACCCGAGGCACTCCGCACCGCGATCGCCATCCAAGTCGCCCTTCGCGACGACGACCAGGTTCGATCGCTCGCTTCTCGCATGCGTTCACAGACCCAAGGTCGCCAAGAGCCGCTCGCCGAGATCGATCTCTACCTCGGACGGCTCTACGAACGAGCAGGTCGTTTTCCCATCGCACTCGCGGCGTACCGGCGCGCCAATCGCATTCAGGAATCCCGCGAAACCCTCGAATCGCTCGCTCGGGTTTCCGCTGCCACTGGAGACACACCGGGTGCCCTCCTCGTTTACCAGCGACTTTGCCGACAGGACGGCGGCACAGGGCCCGCGTGTCGCTCTGCACAGAAGCTCAGCGCGGGGTCGCCCTAGCTTGACGCCACCGGCCGCATGGGAAAGGCTAAAGAGCTAGCTGTGAAGCACCTCACCAAAGATCCGGGTCGTGTGGTGGACGGGGGGATGGACCTGATCCCCAAGTCTCTACGTGACGCTGTGGTGCGGTACCGAGGATGGATCATCGTCACGACGGTCGCCGTGACCACGCTGGTGACGTTGTGGACGCTGCGCATCCCGAAGGTCTACCAAGCCGTCACGACTCTCGAGTACAACCCAGATCCAGCCAATCCGCTCGGAAGCGACGTCGAAGGCTTTTCCGGGTCTGCGTCGCACTTCTTGATGTCACGCGAGTTCTTCGAGACCCAGAACCTGGTGATTCAGAGCCGCGTCGTCGCCGAGCGGGTCGCCGAGAACTTCGGCCTGGCCGACAGTCCCGATTTCTTCGGACGAGAAGATGACGCCGACTGGGTCCCGGTCTCGGTCTCCGAAGCAGCGCAGGTCCTGCAGAACCGTACCCGAATCGATCCCATCAAAGATACACGCCTCGTCAGGCTCGAGGTGCGGGACCGCAACCCCGAGCGGGCGGCCACGTTGGCGAACGCGATCGTCGATGCGTACATCGAAAAGACACTGGCGGACCGGCTTGGCACCACCGCCGCTGCGGCCGACTGGCTCGCCCAACAACTGGGCTCCACCCGTGAGCAACTCACCGACGCGGAAAACGCGCTCCAAGACTTCAAGCGGGAACACAACGTGCTGTCTCTGTCGCTTGAGAAGGGGCAGAGCCTGCTCGCCCGCGAGATCCAAGAGTACAACGAGCGTTTAACCGACGTGCGCGCACGCCGTATCGAGCTCGAGGCTCACCTAGCACGACTCAAGAGCGCACGCGCGAACCCTGACACGATCGAAGAGACCGGCGACAGCGAAGACACCGAGCTCGACACACTCCGGCGCGGCCTGCGAGAGAAGCTGACGGAGCGAGCCGCCCTCTCCGTCCGGTACGGCGACGCACACCCGACGATTCGCGAGCTCGAGGGCCAGATCACGTCGCTCCGAAAATCGCTGAGGGCCGAAGTCAATGCACGCATCCGGACAGCCGAAGGCGACCTTCGAGAGGCCAAGGCGATCGAAGCCGGGCTCAGCAAGGCACAGCAGCAATCCAAACAGGCGGGGATCGATCTCAATCAACGTGAGATCGAGTACTCGCGGCTCAACCGCCAGCGCGAGAGCAACGCTCAGCTCTACGACCTCCTCTTGCAGCGCACCGCCGAAGCGGACCTGACGCGTTTGCTGCGAACCACGCATGTTCGCGTGGTCGACCAGGCACTGGTGCCGGAATCCCCTGTATCGCCAATCCTGCCACTCAACATCGCCGGCGGGCTCCTCGGCGGGCTGCTCCTCGGGATCGGGTTCGCCTGGATCCTCAACCTGCGAGACCGTGGCGTGCGCGACCTGTCGGACGTCGAGGCCCTCGGCCTCACCGTCCTCGGAGTCTTTCCACACGTCGGAGAAACGACGTCGCCGCCGCGGTACGCCAGCATGGCAAGGCGCGAGCGAGCACCTCCTGCCTCGGCCAATAACGTCGGTTCGATCGTACACACCAATCCGATGTCCACTGCCGCGGAGTCTTGTCGCACGCTTCGAACCAATCTCACCTTCATGTCCGTCGATTCTCCGGTCAACACGTTGGTGGTCACCAGCGCGGATCCGAAAGACGGGAAGACGACGCTGGCCACCAATCTGGCGATCGCATTCGCGCAGGGAGGACAGCGTGTGCTTCTGATCGACGCCGACCTTCGCCGGCCTCGAGTCCACGAAGGACTCGCGCTCGAGAACGAGTACGGCCTGACCAACGCGCTGG
Organism: Myxococcota bacterium; assembly: GCA_039030295.1. GTDB lineage: Bacteria > Myxococcota_A > Polyangia > Polyangiales > Houyiibacteriaceae > SG8-38. Next base: position 5,569 of record JBCCEK010000090.1, read on the forward strand.
TCGGAGAGCAGCGTTTGGCCGATGTCACGCAACCCACCGAAGTCGACAACCTGTTTGTGGTCACGTCTGGCCCGCTCCCACCGAACCCAGCGGAGCTCCTCCACACACCGAGTTTCAAGCGTCTCCTGAATGAGGCGCAGTCCCAATACGACCGCGTGATCTTCGACAGTCCGCCGCTGCGTGCGGTTACCGACGCCGCGGTCCTAGCCCCGCAGTGCGCAGGGGCTCTACTGGTCGTGCGGGCGGAGATCACGACGCGCGAAGAGGTGCAGTCGGCGATTCGAAGCCTTCGCGACGTCAACGCCAACGTGGTTGGGGGGGTCCTCAACGACGTCACCGTGGCCGCAGGCAAAGGCATGCAGGCCAAGCAGGGTTACTATCACTACGTGCAGAGCTCCGGCTACGGCGAGAGTGACACCGGGAGTGGTGGCCACAGTCAGTCGGCAGCCTGAACCGCGACTTTGACGCGCGACCAGATCCCGCGAACGAGGTCGGGCGCCACGCCAAAGAGGGTCAGCGCGTAGGCCAGTGCGCCAGCGACCACTGCCAAGCTCAGTTTGAAGAGTGGTGACAACGGGAGCGCGAGAACCCCGAGGACCGCCAAGGAGAGCGCGACGGAGCCGAAGAACGCCGGTACGAAGTTGGCGAAGTAGCGTTTGGTTGAAAGGTCGATCAGGCGTCGGAGGGCGATGAGATCCAAGGGGAGCAAGAGGTACACACGCAAGACGAACGCCAGGGCCACCGCCTCGATCCCAAAGCGGACCGCAACGAGCAACGCAGCAACGTGAACCGCGGCATTGATCGCCAGCAGTTTCAACCGAATGTCGGGCCGTCCAACGCTCAGATAGACCGACGAGTTGAAGTGAAAGATCGCCTGGCCGAGGCCCGCTAGGGCGAGAATCTGAAGGACGGCACCGCTCTCGACGTACTTGTCTCCGAATACCAATGGCAAGCCGAGGGGCGCGAGCCACGCGATACCGACGAACACAGGCGTGGAGATGACACTGGCCGCCCGAGTCGATTCGTAGAAGCCCATGCGAACGCGTTCGCGATCATCCTGGAACCTGGAAAACGCCGTAAACGCAACCAGCGTCCCAGGCTTGGCAAGCACCTGATTGAGGACGAGCAGAACGCGATAGGCGACGGCGTACAGACCGAGCGCCACGTCGCCAAGATAGAGCCCGATGATCAGGTCGTCCGAGCGCCGGTTGAGAACGTCCAGGATCCCCGCCCCTACGATGTGTGCGCTGAAGCTGATCAAGTCTCGCAAATGACCGAATGAGAAAGTCCACGTCGGGACCCAGCGCGTGACACCCCAGATCGAGACCACGTAAACGAAGCCAGCGACGACCTGCTGAACGACGAGCGCGTAAACGCCCCACCCCAAGAATGCGGCGGAGATCCCTGCCACGCCGCCCACGAGCGCCCCGAAGACCGAGAGCAAACCAAGTGCGCGAAACCGAAAGTGCCGCTGCAGGAGACCGATGTGGACGGTGGCCAACGCGCGGAGTGGAAGCACGGGGCATAGCCAACGGATCACGGAGACAAGTGCCTCGGTCCGATAGAGCTGCGCAACCGGCTCCGCGGCGATCCAGAACGCGCCGGCCAACACGACACTCAGGATCATATTGCTCCAGAAGGCCGTACTCTCGTGCGCAGGCTCGAGGGTCTCCCGCTGGGTGATCGCCACGGAGAAGCCCTGCTGCACCAGCAGCTCGAGGACGGCGATGAACACACCCGCCATCGCAACGAGTCCGAAGTCGGCGGGCACGAGGAGCCTCGCTAGGACGATGAAGACGATGAACGAGAGCGCGCGGCCGGCCACCGCTTGGAAAACCGTCCAGAAGACCCCTTTCATGACGCGACGTTCGAGGTCGCTCACCCCAGTACCTTCTGGGCCGTCTCGAAGCGCGCGGCGCGAGCCTTGGAGGCCACGCGGAGTAGCGCTTGATCCCGTTCCCAGCGGTCGCGTTCGGCCGCGGGAGCCGCCGCGAGCAAGGCGGCAAACATCTGCCCGCCGATGAGACGTCCTACACTCTCGTAGACCCCATGGAGCGCGACATGGACACGTGGGTCGAGTGGCTCGGCAATGCGCAATCGATCGAGGCTCAACAGGTTGGCGCTGAGCTCGGCGGCGAGCACCGAGGCGCCACCGGTTCTCCTTGCCAGACCGAGCAGGTAGCCAAGCGTGGCACCCACCACGTGGATGTCCTCGATGGTGCGAAACGGTTTCACATAGCCGAGGTACCCGTCGCCAGGCAGCCGCTCCGTCGAGGACACCGACACGTTTTCGAACCGGACCGCCGCGTGAGGAACCTCCGGCACGAACGGGGTGTCCGGGAGCTTCTGAAGCGTGACTCCTTGACGGTTGGCAGGAACGCGAACGACCGCGATGTCGGGCCGCCCGTCAGGTCGCTCGCCGATGCGAGCCGAAACGATGAGGGTCGTCGCCAAGTTCCCGAAGGTGACGAAACTCTTGGTGCCACGAAGCCGGTTGTCGGAGCCGTCTGCCTCGAGGCTCGTCTCGGTCGAACGGGGCGTGTTGCCCTTGGCCTCGGTGACACAGAGTGCCGCCGGAAAATCAACACCCGGAACCATCCGCTCGAGCGCCGCCGGGTAGCCAACGGAAAAGGCGAACGCGAGGCGGTCGACCTGAGACGCGGCGCTGACCGCGGCTTCGAAGGGTGCGTGTCCGGACGATCGTCCGTCGCGATAGAGAGCCCACGCCTCGGCGAGGTTCGATACCGGTTCAAGCCCGGCGTCCCGACCCAGGACATCGAGCAGCGAAAGCCCTTGTTCACCCACGGGCGCAACGTAGCATCCGATCGTCCCGATTTGGAGTCGGCAACGAAATGACGTTGCACGATCGAAATTTCGTCATCGACATCTCGTTGACGGGGCATCCAAAGACCGCGATAACACTTTGTCTCGGCTGGCATGGGGCGTGCTTCTGACTGATCCCAGGCCAGCATCATCTCGGAGGGATAGAACCAATGGCAGACCTCAAGGGCACCAAGACACATCAGAACCTCAAGGACGCGTTCGCCGGCGAGTCGCAAGCAAACCGAAGGTACCTCTACTTCGCGAAGGTCGCGGACGTCGAAGGGTACCCCGACGTCGCGGGGAACTTTCGTGAGACCGCCGAAGGCGAGACGGGGCATGCACACGGACACCTCGACTACCTCAAGAAGGTAGGCGATCCCGCGACCGACCTCCCGATCGGTGACACCACACTCAACCTGGCCGCGGCGGTGGCTGGCGAAACCCACGAGTACACCGACATGTACCCCGGTATGGCCAAGACGGCGCGCGAAGAAGGATTCGGGGAGATCGCCGACTGGTTTGAAACTCTCGCCAAGGCCGAGAAGTCTCACGCCGGGCGCTTCCAGTCGCTGCTTGACGACCTCTCCTAAACGACGATCAGACGACGACGCGAGTGAGCGACCAGGCCGACAACAAGAAGAGACAGATCTCGTACCAGCCCACCGACGGGTTGAGCTACGACCCCAGCGAAGCCAAGTACTGGGAAGAGGACGCGCTCGACAAGGAAGTCGAGCGCGTCTTCGAGGTCTGTCACGGCTGTCGTATGTGCTTCAAGTACTGCGACTCATTTCCGATTCTGTTCAAGGCGATCGACGAGGAGCACGACGGCAACGTGCACGAGGTCTCGCCCACTGAGACGGCGCAAGTGATGGACGCTTGCTTCCAGTGCAAGCTCTGTGAGGTGCAGTGCCCGTACACGCCGCGGGACGGCCACGAGTTTCAACTCGACTTCCCGAAACTCGTCCACCGGTACAAAGCGATCAAGCACCGCAAGGGAACGCAGGACCACAAGCTTCGTCTGAAACTCCTCGAAGACCCGGACCGAGCAGGCGCCCTCGCGCGCGCGAGTCTTGGGTTGGCGAACGTCATGAACCGCGTGAGTGTTCACCGGTGGTTCATGGAGAAGCTGGTGGGCATCGACCGGCGCAAGCTGTTGCCGGACTTCGCACAAACGACGTTTGAGGCGTGGGCGGTTGGCGCAGGGCTCACCGACAAGGGACCCGGCGGCGAAGCGGTGCTTTTTCAGACCTGCTACGTCCAAGCCAACGAGCCCCAGATTGGGATGGACACAGTCGAGGTCTTCGAGAAGAACGGCGTGGATCTTCGATGCGAGCGCGGGCTCGAGTGTTGCGGGATGCCCGCTTGGGAAGGCGGAAACCTCGAGCTCGTCCGAAAGAAAGCACGTGCCAACCTCGACCGTCTCATGCCGTACGTCGAGGCGGGCGCGAAGGTGATTGCAATCAACCCGACCTGCTCGATGATGCTCCGACGAGAATGGCCCGAGCTACTGACTGGCGAAGACCGCGAGCGTGCTTCGGTCCTTTCTGAGGCCGTGGCGGACCCAAGCGAGTTTCTATGGTCGATGCGCAAGGAGCCGCGGTTCAATACCGACTTCAAGAGTACGCCCGGCACCCCAGTCGCGTACCACGCACCATGCCACCTGCGGACACAAGGTGTCGGCTTCAAGGGGCGTGACCTCCTCCGTAAGATCCCAGATGTCGTCCCGAAGACCGTGATGGAGTGCTGCGGCCACGACGGAACGCACGCGATGACAGTCGAGGGTTTTGAGTACTCGATCCGTGTTGGCGAGAAGGCATTCGACGGAATGAAGGAAGCCGATACCGAGTTGTGGTCCACGGACTGTCCCCTCGCGTCCATTCAGTTTCAGCAGCACGCTGGAGTCAAACCGATGCACCCCATGTCGATCCTTGCACGCGCCTATCGAGAAGACGGGTTTTCGGCACCGAAGGCGCTACCCGCACCGAAACCACCGACGGGAGAAACACCATGAAGCCGGTCGAACGCGGCGAGATCCTCGACTACGTCACGTACGGTGAGCGCCGAGACGCGATCCGGGCGTCTGCGCTTCAGGCCAAGTCGGAACGACGAATCCTCGTCGGCGAGTACTTCACCTTCCTGTTCGAAAACCAAGAGACCATTCGCTACCAGATCCAAGAGATGATGCGGGTCGAACGCATCGTGAAGGAAGAGGACATCCAGCACGAGATCGACACCTACAACGAGCTCATTCACGACTCAGGGACCCTCGGGTGCACCCTGCTCATCGGAATCGACGATGAGGCCGAGCGAGACGAAAAGCTCACAGCGTGGCTCGGGCTCAACGACCACATCTACGCTTCGATGGAAGACGGGACTCGCAAGAAGCCGACCTGGGACCCTCGGCAGGTAGGCGACGCACGCCTGTCGTCGGTCCAGTACCTGACGTTTCCCCTTGGACCCGAGCCCCCGGTCGCCATCGGCGTCGACCTGGAGGGCGCCGAGGCGGAGACACAGTTGTCCGAAGCGCAAAGAGCCGCCCTGAGGGCTGACCTCAGCGCCGATTGAGTCGGGCTTCGGAGGATCTCGGTCGTTTTGGACCGGGGCGGGGCCCCGGCGGCCCACCCGATTCGCTTTGTGACATTTAGGTGACGCCGCCGTAGACTCTGCGACGGCATTCGATTGGCGAGTGCCGAACCGGGAGGACTGGCGATGCGCCGCATTGGATTAATGGGTTGCTTGTTGTTGGTGGTGGGGGCCTGCGGGGGTTCCTCGAGTGGGTCCGAGGAGGTTGTCGTCGAGACGTTCAATCTCGCTTTGGCAGGGGCGTTCATTCCGTTCGAGGATGAGCGGCGAGGTCCGCTTGCGAACGCGATCGCCGAGGCTGAGGCTGACATTCTGTGCCTCCAGGAGGTTTGGACCCAGGCCGACAAGGATATGATCGCCTCCGCGGCGAGCGACAACTACCCCCACATCGCGCAGTTCGAGGATAATCTCGACACCCCGATCGATGACCCCACCGACCAGAACGGTGAGATTCCGCCGCCGCCGACGAGTCCGCCATGTCCGGACATCGTCGCGGGCGACGACCCCGAGGAGACCATCGAAGACCAGATGAACGCCGCGATCGATTGCGTGCGCGACAGGTGCTCGACGATCCCAGGGGACGAAAACGGCCAAACTACCAGTACCGAGTGCGCCGAGGAGATGTGTTTCGCTGAGGTCGCCAACCTGATCCTAGGCGGCCCTCAGCAACAGGAGTGCTACGCGTGCTTGGCGACGCAACTTCCCACGTCGACCTTCGCCGAGATCCGGAGCTCGTGCCCCGTGAACCCGAACCAGAACGTCGCGTTCGAGGGCCAAAACGGAGTGATGATCCTGTCTCGCTTTCCGCTCGAGAACGAAACGAACTGGGTGATCCCCGGAACGTGGAACCGGCGCGTGATCTTGAGCGCGCGCGCCATGCTCGAAGGTGGCGGCAGCCTGGACATCTACTGCAACCATCTCACGCCGATCTTCGACGGCGCCGCGTTTCCGTACACTGGGGACTATGGCGACGGCATGATCGGAGCCGCGGGCTGGGAGGCAGAGCAGCGCCTACAAGCGGAGAAGTTGATCGACTACGTCGAGGAGACCAGCGGAGAAACACCAGCGGTGATCATGGGAGACATGAACACGGGCCGTGCGTTCCCGGACGAGGACATCGTGGCGGAAGGCGTGGGAACCCTGGATCTCCTGGAGACGGTGTTCACACCGGCCTATACGTCGGACTATCAGCCGGCCTGCACGTTCTGCAGCACCAACCCCGTCGCAGGCGCGGCCACGTCGGTGTGGATCGATCACATCTTCACGTTCAACCTGTCGGCTGACTCCGTCACCGCGACCGAACGCACGTTCGACGAAGACGTGGTGCCCGTCGACGATGCCATGGTCCCCCTCTCGGACCACTTTGGCGTACAATCGACGCTCACGGTTCCGTGACAAACTGGCAAATCGCCTCGGGGATACACCACTCGGTTGTCGGCCGGGCGATCCAGCCTTAAGTTCCTCCCTTAGGAGAATCAATGCTGAGAATCGCTCTGTTTTTGGCCACCAACCTGGCCGTGCTGATCATGGCGGCCGTCGCCATGTACATCCTGACCGCGTTGGGCTTCATTCCGCCCAACGCGCCCTACACCCAGATGCTCATCTGGTGTGCCCTGTTCGGGTTCGGCGGCTCGATCTTCTCACTCGCGATCTCGAAGTGGGTCGCCAAGAAGTCGACCCGAGCACATGTCATCGAGACGCCATCGAATGAGACCGAACGATGGCTCCTCAGCACGGTTGAACGGCAGGCCAAGGCGGCTGGCATTGGGATGCCGGAGGTCGCGCTCTACGACTCTCCGGACCCTAACGCCTTTGCGACTGGCATGTTTCGGAACAACGCCCTAGTCGCGGTCAGCACCGGGCTCCTACGATTGATGAACAAGAGCGAAGTCGAGGCGGTGCTGGGTCACGAGATTTCGCACGTCTCGAACGGCGACATGATCACGCTCACGCTGATTCAAGGCGTCCTCAATACGTTCGTCCTGTTCATCTCTCGGATCATTGCGAGCCAGTTCGATCGTGGTCGCTTCCTCATCTACATCGCCCTGCAGATGGCGTTCGGTGTCCTTGCCAGCATGATCGTCGCCTGGTTCTCCCGTCGTCGCGAGTTCCGAGCCGACGAAGGCGGTGCGAGCCTAGAGAGCCCTGCCGCGATGGCGTCTGCGCTGAACCGGCTCCGGACCATGCGGGACGCCCCGTCACAGCTTCCCGAGAACATGACGGCCTTTGGCATTCGCGGCGAGGGCATGCTGAAGCTGATGGCCACCCATCCGCCCCTCGAGGAGCGCATCGCGCGGCTCCAGCAGATGAGCCGCTGACACAGGGCAGCGACGCCTGTCCCCGGGTTCTTGCCATGGACGTCCGCCTTCGGTAGGACCATGGTCGGGGGTCGCGGGGATTGCGTCGCTTTTTCGTGTTCGACTTGGCGTTCGGCCTGGTCATCGGTCTGGGGGCTACCTTCGGGTGCGAGAAACCCGAGGCTGCGCCCGAATCGATCGAAGTCGCCGCCGAGCACCGATCATGCGCGGAGGGTGAAGCGTGCGCGGTCGTCGAGACGAGCTGCGTGTCGGTGGGATGCGAGTGCGGCGTCGCGGTCAATGAGAGCGCACTGATCGGCTACCAGCAAGCCCTCGCCGAATGCCGTGGCCAACAAGCACTCGAGACATGTGACAGCACCTGCGAAACTCCGTTCGCCAAGTGCTTCAATGGGGCGTGCGTACTCACCAAGGAACCCCCACCCATGGTCCGTCGCGGGAAAGACATCAAGAAACTCTGCGAGGAGAGTGGGGGAACCTATGCGGGGTGCCCGGACTGCCCTCCGAACGCTCGATGCAAGTCCTGTACACCATGCGAGTGCAGAAGTCGCGACCGCTGGACCCGCTCCGGGTGCCGCCGGTCGGTCAAGACCGAACCAAGGGACATTCGAGTGGAGATCCGCCCGAGGGAGGCGGTGCTGACACGGCCCGTGAAGGCGAGAGTGCACAACGACTCACGACGAACGGTGTGGCTCAAGTCGGTCTGCGGAACGCCGTTCTATCAGGCTCGACGCAAAGAGGATCAATGGGACGTCCAGTATCAGAGGGTGCCGGACGGGCGCTGCAAGACGCGCGCAATCGAGATTGACCCAGGCAAGAACCGGCCCTTCGTGGTCAACACGCTGAGCCAGCTTGCGGCACCCTCGGGGAGCCTCGCGGAGCCCGGCACGTACCGGTTCGAGCTCACGTTCACAGACGGTGACGCGGACTTCCGTTACTACGACACGGTTTACTCGGCCGAGTTCGACGCGGTGTCGAAACGCCGACGAAGGTAGCGAATGATATCGGCGCTCTCGGGCATCCAGCGGTCTCGTGTCGCGCTCGTGCACCGAAGGACGGGGACCGTCGCCCGCCCCCGGGCTTCGACGAGCTCGTTGCGATAGGTGTCGTTCGCCCAAGCATTGCGAAGCTCGACATCGATGCCGAGCTCCTCGATGACGCGGAGCACTCGGATGCAGAATGGACACGTCGGGGAATAGTAGAGCGCCAAGGTCTCGACGTCTTCGCAGACGTACCGCTCACAGAAGAACTTGGCATAGAACTCGGCCCAAGGCGTATCGGGCGAGCGTGCGGTGTGCTCCGACGCGGCTTCGACGAGCGCGACGACCAAATCCGTGCGGGTGTGGTCGCCTGTGAGCCACTTTTGGATGGGCTCGTATAGGTAGTCGGCGTACCAGAGGGCCCAATCGGGATCGACACCGTCCGTGGCGAGAAACGCCTGGTGATGGGCCTTCCCGGTCTCGACGAACAGCACCGAAAGGCCCTGGATGCTGTCACTCATCGGGCGCGCCTTCGACTTCCAGGAAACAGACCGTGAACCAATCGGCCGGGTCACTCCACTGTCTCTTCAGCCGAAAACCGGCGGAGGACGCCATCTGTTCGAAGTGCCCAAGGTCGTACTTGTGTGAGTGCTCGGTGACAATGAACTCATCTTGGTCGAAATGGACGTCGTGGCCGTCGATGCTGACGGTTTGCGCAACCATGCTCACCAACCGCATCTCAATCCGGCCGTGCTCCTCGACGTAGGGGGCGTGATGGCGAAACCGGGAGATGTCGAAGTTGGCGCCGAGCCTGTTTAGACGTGCGAGGATGTTGAGGTTGAACGCCGCCGTCACGCCGATCGAGTCGTTGTAAGCCGCTTCGATGATCGCGGGGTCCTTGCGGCGGTCGATGCCGACCAAAAGACCTCCCCTGGGCCCGACCAACTCGGCGACTCGCCCGAGAAAACGCCGAGCTTCGTCGTCGGTGAAGTTCCCGATGGTGCTGCCTGGGAAGAACGCCACCGTCCGTGCGCTCGGACGATGTGGCCTCGGCAATTGCAGTGGTTGCGTATAGTCCGCGCAAACCGCGACGACCTCCATGGCTTCGTGGCGCTCGCCAAGTTGTTTCGCCGACGCTTCGAGGGCGTCGCGGCTAATATCGATCAACACGCATCCCGTTGGTTCGATGAGCGCATCGAGCATGCGCTGGGTCTTGAGCCCAACGCCGGACCCGAACTCGACTAACGTCGCATGGGGCCCTACCTCTTCCGCCATTTCGTGGACGCTTCGCTCGAGGATCCCGAGCTCAGTGCGTGTTGGGTAGTATTCGGGAAGCTCGGTGATAGCCTCGAACAGGCGTGCACCAAGCGTGTCGTAGAAGTACTTGCAGGGGAGCGTCTTGCTGGGCGCGCAGAGGCCGGCGATCGCCTCCGCACGTAGGTCACCAAGGTCTGGGTGGAGGTCGATGAGGCGCACCCTCGCCGCTTCCGTCAATCGGTGAAATGCGAACATCGGTGCTTAGCCTTCGTCTTGTGCAAGCCGGATGCCGCTGAGTTGCCAGCGCGATTCCGGTGGGAAGAAGTTTCGGTAGGTCTTGCGGGCATGACCGGCAGGCGTGGCGAAACTACTGCCGCGCAATACGTACTGGCCACACATGAACTTGCCATTGTACTCGCCGATCGCACCTTCGACGGGCCGATAGCGTGGATACGGCGAATAGCTCGACTGCGTCCACTGCCAACAGGCGCCGTAGATGCGAGGTTGCGAGGCGTGCGTCCACGGAGCTTTGCCGGCAAGCTCGACGAACTCGGGATCGGCAGTGGCGACCTCCCACTCCTGTTCGGTGGGAAGCCGAGCGCCCGCCCAGCGCGCGTATGCGTCGGCTTCGTAGTAGCTCAGATGCGTGACTGGATCACCAAGCCGGACTGGCTGACGGCCGTGCAGAGTGAACACCGTCCACGCGGTTCCTTGTTGGCGCCAGTAGAGCGGCCCACGCCACTGCCCGGCCTGGACCGCGGCCCAGCCGGCGCTCAGCCACAGCTCGGGACGGCTGTAGCCGTCGTCGGTGATGAAGGCGAGGTATTCCCGGTTGGTGACTAGGCGCTGCGCCAGCGAGAACGGTTGAAGCAAGACCTCGTGCGATGGCCCTTCGTTGTCGAAATGGAACCCCTCCCCCTCGAAGCCGACTCGATGGAGCCCGCCCTCGTGATGGGTCCAGCGAAGGGTGAGCGTCTGCCCATCATCGGCTGCGGGAAGCGAAGATTCGGTGTACTGCGGGTTGATCGGGTTCGCTGAGAGCAAGTGCTTCACGTCGGTGAGGAGCAGCTCTTGGTGCTGTTGCTCGTGATGGAGCCCGAGCTCGATGCGACTCGCGACCTCCTCGTCGACACCTCGCGCCAAGAGCTCCAAGACGGCCTCGTCAACACGCTTGCGATACCCGGCGACCTCGCTCGCCGATGGCCGCGTGAGCATGCCGCGGGAGGGTCGGTGATATGGAACTCCCACGGTGTTGTAGTAACTGTTGAAGATCGTTTCGAACGACGCGGGCGACAGG
>JBCCEK010000091.1:0-16804 GCA_039030295.1 Myxococcota bacterium
ACCTCAGAACTGGGCGCGGAAGGACAGGTTCGGGAACCAGATCGCGGTCGTGAAGACGATGGGACACGGGCCTGACGGAACTCGGTCTCGAAGCAGGCAGCCGGGATCGTCCGACTCGGTGGAGAGCTCTTGGGCATCGCGAGCCTGCGTGATGTTCACCCACTCGAGGGCAATGCGCATCCGCCGACCCGGGCGTGCCCATTCGTAGGCAATCGTGGCGTCGAGTCGGGTGAACCAGGGAACCCGCTGCGTGTACTGCTCTATAAGACCTTCATCGTTGACGAAAACGAAACCCTCGTTACGTCCTGAACGCGTCGAGAGGCGCGCAGCCACGATGAGGCCGAACTTCGACTGCCACTGGAGTACGCCGTTGATGACGTGCCGAACGTCGTAGGACGGTGTGTAGTCGAGCGTCTGAACCGGATCGTCGGTGACTAGGTCGAAGGCGGTGACGGTCAAGTCGTTGAAGCCGAGGCTGTACGAAGCGAGCGTGGAAAACCCAACTTGAAAGGGGCGTTGGAGCAGCAGCGTGGCTCCGTAGCTCTGGCCGTCGGCGGAGTCACCGATGTACCCCACCGGAATCCCACCGAAGAAGTTGATCTCGGGGTTGGTGAACACGTCGACGAATCGAATATCCCGAAACAAGTTGACGTACCCGCGTACTTCGAAGTTCACGTCCTTGGGCAGGAACAGCCGCACGCCTGCTTCGACCTGGTTCGCACGTTGAAGGCCCGGCTCGAGGGGGATGTCCCCGAGAGCCGGCAAGGGGATCGAGTACGTGGCGGGCATGAACCCAAAACCCCATCCCGCGAAGACGTCGACGTACTCACCGGCATGAAAGGTAGCGCGCGCCCGTGGGCTCACTCCCGTGTCTCGTTGGCCAGAGGTACCCCAAACGTCCGTTCGAAGCCCGAACGAGACGTCGACCCACTTCGTTGGGCCGTAGTTCGCGTCGGCGTAAACACCCCCGATGACGCGCCTGTCTTCCTCTGCAAACGACGGATCGCATGGCGTCGGGATATCAGAGGTGGGGTTCGACTCGCACTCGATCGGGCCGAAGAGGCCGGACACGTCGCCCCCCAGCCTGAGCTGGAAGGCTTGCTTCTGGTACGTCGCCCAGAACCGCGGTCCGAAACGATGCACCTCTGCGCGGATGGGCGAGAAATTCTCGATGGAGCCGTCTTGAACAGCGGAGAAGTCATAGCCGTACATCAGCGTGCCCACGACTTCCCAGTTCTCGACTTGGCCGACGAAACGGGCCTCGAAACGATGATACTGAAGGCTCAACGAGAGGCGTTGGCTGGGATCGCTTTCATCGAACACCGAGTTGTCGCGGCTGCCAAAAGCCAGCACTTGAAAGCGCGAGCGATCACTCATGGGGACATCGGTGCTGTACTGGTAGTCCCAGTAGTCGACCGTGGCGTCGACGTTGAGCGCGCCCAGGAGCAGGTTGGGGAACCCGTAGCGCCCCGAGAAAGTCATCGAACCGTCTTTCGGTAGCGGAACGTTCAGCATCCCCGACACGTCGATCGCGCGGAGCTCGGCTTCACCGTGCACCCGATCGTTGGGGATCTCTCTTGGCGCGCCGGCCATGACGCCACCCGTGAAGCGTCCATAGCGCGCGGGCGCGGCGGATGTGAACAGCTTGATGTCCTTGACGATGGCTGGATGAATCGTCGCCGCGCCAATCGCCGAGTGGAAGAGAAGTGGAATCCGCGTGTTGTCGTAGAGGTACGCCGTACCCGCCGGAGGCGCCCCGCAGACGTACCCGTAGGGTTGCCCGTTGGCGATCGGAACGACGCACGGCAAGAGCAGCAAGACGCGGTAGGGGTCGCCAAGAGTCCCAGGAATGTTGCGAATCCCTTCGAGGTCGACGTCGACGAAGTTCAGGTTTCGCGCTTCGACCTCGGCGGTTTCGGAGAAGACCAGATCCTCGGCCGTGTCACCCTCGACCTCCTCTTCCACGATCGGCGTTGGTTCCTGCGGCACGCTGGATGCGCGAAGCCGGACATCGACCTGGACTCGCGAGGCTACAGGGACGTCGCCGCTCATGGCCGGAGCGAACTCCGAACCGGCAATGGCTTGCTCGACGACGTCGCACAGCGCGCGGGCGGCGTCACACGTCTCGACGACGGCAGTCCCGTCGGGTTGCACCTGAACCACCGTCCGCACCGTTCCGCCGTCTGGGACCTCGACGCCTTCCGGGACCTCGAGCGTGGGCATGGACTTGATCCTCGGTGGCAGCACGTCCTGCGCGCCGGCGACGCTCGCCCACGCACAGAAGCTCAAAGCCAAGCAGAAGGCGAGGCGCCCAAGCGAACGCATGCCCGCATAGTAGTTGGGAATCGCCGAGTGACGGGGAAAATCGACGTGAGATGGACCACAAGCCGGAACGTCCAACGCCGGTTGGCACGCCGACGGGCTTCAGACAACGCTTGCGTCGATGCATACAGTCGCCGCCCCCATGCAAAGCGTCGTAGTTCGCGTCGCCGTCGACAAGGACGCCACGGTCACCAAGGGTCAAACCCTCGTGATCCTAGAGGCCATGAAGATGGAGCACGTCATCGCTGCCGATCGCGCCGGCACGGTCCGGTCGGTTCACATCAAGGCCGGACAGACTGTCAAGAAGGGTGACGTCTTGATTCGACTCGAGGCCGGTGAGAGCGTCCAAGAATCGAACGACGTGGAGGCGCCGAAGGACCTCGACGCGATTCGAGACGACCTTGCGGAGGTCCGAGATCGACTCGCCAAAGGGCTCGACGAGAACCGCCCAGAGGCGGTGGCACGACGACGCAAGACGAAGCAGCGAACGGCCCGGGAGAACGTCGCCGATCTCATCGACGAGGGCACGTTCGTCGAATACGGAGCGCTGACGATCGCAGCACAACGACAACGACGATCGGTCGCGGACCTGATCGCGAGGACGCCGGCAGATGGGCTGGTCGCCGGCCTCGGCGACGTGAACGGCGCATCGTTCGACGGAGACACGCGATGCGTCGTCATGTCGTACGACTACACGGTCCTTGCCGGGACCCAAGGGACGATGAACCACTACAAGAAGGACCGGATGTTCGAGCTGGCAGAGACGCTCCGAGTGCCGGTCGTTCTCTTTAGCGAAGGGGGCGGGGGCAGGCCGGGCGACACGGATGGGACCCAGGTCGCGGGCCTCGATTGTCGGGCGTTCCAGTACTTCGCCGAGCTTTCCGGGCATGTCCCGTTGGTCGGAATCAACTCGGGACGGTGCTTTGCGGGCAACGCGGCGCTCCTCGGGTGCTGTGACGTCGTCATCGCGACCAAGGACTCGAACATCGGGATGGGCGGCCCGGCCATGATCGAAGGTGGGGGCCTCGGGGTGTTTACCCCGGAGCAAGTCGGCCCAGCAAGCGTTCAGAACGCGAACGGCGTGATCGACGTGCTTGCGGATGACGAGGCGCATGCGGTCGCGGTCGGCAAGAAGTACCTCGGCTACTTTCAGGGTGCGCTTCGCAACTGGGACTGCCCCGATCAAAGGAACCTGCGCTCGCTCATCCCCGAGAACCGCCTTCGGGTCTATGACGTGCGCGAGGTCATCCAAACGATGATGGATACCGACTCGGTGCTCGAGCTCCGCTCGGGGTTCGGGCATGCCATGATCACGGCGCTCGCAAGGGTCGAAGGACGACCGGTCGGAGTTCTTGCCAACGACCCCGCCCATCTCGGAGGGGCGATCGACGGGGATGCCGCAGACAAGGCGAGCCGGTTCATGCAGCTTTGCGACGGCTTCGACATCCCGTTGCTCTTCCTGTGCGACACGCCCGGGTTCATGGTTGGCCCGGATGTCGAAGCGACGGCCATGGTGCGACGCGCCGCCCGCATGTTCGTGGTAGGCGCGAGCATGACGGTTCCGTTCTTCACGATCGTTCTGCGCAAGGGGTACGGGCTGGGCGCACAGTCGATGGCCGGAGGGAGTTTCAAGGCCACCAACTTCACCGTCGCTTGGCCCACCGGTGAGTTTGGCGGAATGGGGCTCGAAGGGGCGGTCAAGCTCGGCTACCGCAAGGAGCTCGAGGCGATCGAGGACCCCGCGCAACGCGAGCAGGCGTTTCAGAACATGGTCGCGATGGCCTATGACATGGGCAAAGCCACCAACATGGCCGCGCAGTTCGAGATCGACGCCGTCATCGATCCTTTGGAATCACGTCGGTGGATCATGAGTGCCCTGCGCGCGGCCCCTACCCCGCCGAAGCGCACCACCAAGAAGCGGCCCTGCATCGACCCTTGGTGAGTAGCGCAGCGCGACGACCGCTTCGATCACTCGATCGTGCGGTGTAGCTTCTCCATCCTTGCGATGCGGTCCTTCAGCATCTCTTTGAGAGCGGCCCGGAGGTACGGCTCGATGTCCGAGTCGGTGCTTCCCGTGTTGGAGACCACCTCGCGGTAGAGGTCGGCGGTCTCCTCGGAGACTGCCAGGGTGATCTTTCCCTCACTCAGGTGGTCGTCGATCAGGCTTCGAACGAGGCCACTCACGTTGACCCCGAGCGCGGCCAGTCGCTCGTGCTGATCCTCGCGGACCATCAGGCTGATTCTTCGAAAGGAACCTGCGGACATGGGACCTCCATCTCGGTGAGATTGTATACCAATACGCTGAGCTATGTCGATATATGCTTGACGATATATAGTTATATACTAAGATATATAAAACCAAACAAACACAATCAAGGAGGTCACCATGCGCACTGCATCGCTCGCAGTCACCGCGTTGGTCGCATTGGCCGCCCTAGGGGCAGGCTGCACCAACCCACACACCCCGGCGGGCCACGACGGCTACGTCTTCGAAGACCCCCGCCTGTTCGGCGAGGGGGGTTTTCGCGGGGAAGTCCGAGGACCGGGCAACTACGGGACGAGCCCGTTCCGAAATCGGATCATCAACATCGACACTCGCCCGACGACCTACACCGAGGAGTTCCGGATCCTGGTCAAAGACGATCTCAACGTCGCGTTCCGCGTCCACGCCGTGATGGAGGTGGAACAGGGACAGGTCCAGTCGGTGGTCGAACAGTTCGGCGCCGCCGAGTGGTACAGCCGGTTCCTCCGTGATCCATTTCGCACCATCGTCCGCGAATCGGTCCAAGACTACACGAGCCGAGAGCTCAAGCTGGAACGCGAAGCGATCACCGTGACGATCTCGGAAGGCGTCAACGGGTACCTCAAACCCACGCCCTTCAAGCTGGTTCGGCTCGCCGTCGGGAACATCGACTACCCTCCAGTGGTGTCACAGGCGGTCGAGAAGAAGTTGGCGGCAAAGCAGCTTCTCGAGGAGAAGGCCACGCAACGTGAGATCGCGCAACGCGACGCGGAGATTCGTATCGAAGAGGCGAAAGGAATCGCGAAGGCGCAGCAGATCATCAACGAGACCCTCACGTCGAACTATCTTCAACACGAAGCGATCGAAGCACAGCGCCTGATGGCGAACTCTCCGAACCACACGACGGTGTACATCCCTGTCGGACCAAACGGCCTGCCACTCGTTCACAACCAATAGGGTCTAGACCGACTTTTTGTCGAGGTCCGCGCTCACGCGGACCTCGGCTGCGGGATCAGGCACTCGAATCACGATCGGACGCGCGGTCGACCAGAACACGAAGACCCCGAGCGCAACTGCGACCAAGCACCACAAGCGCAGGACGGGGGTCGGAAGCCCGCCCCACGCACCCACGAAACGCTTGAACCGAGGCAGTCCAAGCAGCGGAAGAAGCAGGCCCGACCCCCCTGAGAGGACCGCTAGCGCTTGAAGAAGCTCCGGGGTCCGAGAGAGAGGAGCGACGACCCAGAGCACGACTGCAAACGACAGCCTGAGGACGACGGCCAACCAAAGGCCCAGTTTCGTACTCCACGACTCGATGAACGCAATGATGGAGCGTGGCGCGAAGACGCCCCATCCCCCGAGGATCATGATGAACGAAGCAAAGAAGAACGACACGAGAACCCACGTTTGCTCCGACATCGCGGGGTAACCATAGCAAGGGTCACGCACGGCCGAAAAGGAACAGGTCGGGTGCGCCCTAACTGCGCAAAACGTTCGCGTTCCGCGCTATTGCACCGTTCCCCACTGGGCTCGAGCAAGTACCGACCACGCGCCCGGAGCGCGTTGGAGAAACCCGTGCGGTCGCACGGCTCGCTGTCACAGCCGTCGTGAAGAGGC
Source organism: Myxococcota bacterium (assembly GCA_039030295.1). Lineage (GTDB taxonomy): Bacteria > Myxococcota_A > Polyangia > Polyangiales > Houyiibacteriaceae > SG8-38. The sequence goes on from JBCCEK010000091.1 coordinate 6,182, forward strand.
TACGGTCGATCGGTGACCCCTCCAAGCGCCAAGGAGATCGCGACCCGCGTCGCATCGATCGATTGGGAAGGCGCACATCGGGAACTCGACGACCGGGGTTTCGCGACGATGGGGCCGCTTTTCGGTCCCGAAGAATGCGCGGCGGTCGCCCGCACCTACGAGGACGCGCTCTTTCGAAAGCACATCGTGATGGCCAAGCACGGCTATGGCGCCGGGGACTACAAGTACTACTCTTACCCGTTGCCCCCGTTCGTTCAGGCCCTCCGCGAGACGATCTATCCCCATCTCGTGGACTGTGCGAATCGCTGGGAGGCGGATCTCGGTCGACCGCGGCGATACCCTCCGACGCTCTCGGCCTTCACCGCCGAGTGCCACGCCGCGAACCAAGCGCGTCCGACCCCGCTCATCCTTCGCTACGAAGCGGGTGGCTACAACCGACTTCACCAAGACCTTTACGGAGACATCCACTTCCCTCTCCAACTCGCAATCCTACTGAGTCGGCCGAGACGCGACTTCACCGGAGGTGAGTTCGTCCTGACCGAGCAGCGCTCCAGGATGCAAGCCAGACCCCAAGTCGTCCCCCTCGATCAGGGTGAAGCCGTCGCGTTCGCGGTCCACGACCGACCGATCGAGGGCACCCGCGGGCCGGTGCGTTCGCGGATGCGACACGGGGTGAGCACGGTCGAGTCGGGTACCCGTACAACGCTGGGCATCATCTTCCACGATGCGGCGTGACGCCGTGTCTCACGGTGGTTTGGCCTCGCCAAGGTCGACCAGGGACGGATCTGGCTTGAGGGAGTCTGGCGTGGCGCTATCCCAGACCACATCGTGCACGCGAATGGTGTGAACGGGCAGCGTGTGGCCCGTCGGCAGCACACCGTCGATGACGATCTCCGATGGAACTTTGACGCCGCCGAAGTCGCGGTAGTCGCGAAAGTCTGCGCTCGCCACCGCCAATCCCGAGAGCGCTCGAATTGTAAAGTCCACGCGTCGGACGAGCCCCGAGTCTGGATCGATCCAAAGAACGTACTGATCCAAGTCTCGCTGAGGCGATGCCTGTCTCCAGGTCACGTAAAGCCTCTCGTAGGTATCGTCGCCGACGGTCGCTTTGCCCGCATCTTGGACGAGGGTCGCCGTGTCCTGCGCCAGCGGAAGCTCGAGGAAGTAGCGTAGGCCTGGGACCGTGGTTCGGATCAGCCAGCTCGGCTCGAACGAGGGGGCGCCGCTCGGGGGCGCCGTCCACGTCTTCCAACTCTGGACGCCCCAACGCTCTCCCGGCTGATCCCCGTTGAGGAGCGTCACCTCGGTCGTCCAACTCCTTCGCAAGAGCTTCGCGCGGAGCTGCTGCCCGGGCACGTCCCAGGGAGAGAGGGCGGCCCGTGTGAGCCAGAACGGCCACACGTCGTCGAACGTCACCTCCATCACGCGATAGCCTTCCCATGCCGATGCGCCGTGCGCGGCTCGTACCTCCTGAAGCCGCTGCCGCGCCTCGGCGTCGTCCCCTCGAGCCGCACGGGCGCCGTCTGGTCGGACGTCGGCGGGCAGGAAGCGATCGATCGCGCCGATGAGGGCGAGCACCAGCACGACGCCGAAGGCTACGCGCGGCCAACGTCGACGCGCCGCGGGTTCACCCATGGGCGAATCCTCGGTCGTCGCGGTCGGGCTTGACCACGAAAATGAAAGGGACTAACAAAACCGTCCTTCGCGGGTGTAACTCAGTGGTAGAGTTCCTGCTTCCCAAGCAGGCTGTCGAGAGTTCGAATCTCTTCACCCGCTCCAACGTGCCAATCCGTCGGTAAGGGAAGGCCCCTACCAAGTCTCTTTCATCGGTCTCACGTCGAGTTCGAAGGTCCACGCGGACTTCGGCTGAGTCGCAAGATGGTACACGGTGTGCGCGATGTCGGTCGGGCGAAGTCGGTCACCTTGCTCGTCGTCATCGGTCCCGATGCCACCGTCGACGATGACCAGAGCGACGTGGATCCCTTCGGGGCCGAGCTGACGAGCGAATGACTGAGCTAGGCTGCGTTGGGCGGCCTTGGCCTGGGCGAAGGCTGCCGTCATGGGCTTGCCACGAAGTGACGCGGTAGCGCCGGTGACGACAATCGCGCCCTCGCCTTTTTCGCGCATAGGCCCAACGACCTGTCGGACGCTCTGGAGAAGCCCTCGAACGTTGATCTGCCAGCCCTTCTCGAACTCGTCGTCCGGGACATCGTCGAACGTCCCAAACTTGCCGGAACCCGCGTTGTAGAGAAGCACGTCGACGTCTCCGAGGTCCGCCCGGACCTCGGAGAAGGCCCTCTCTATCGCAGCCGGATCGGTGACGTCACACGCGTACGCTTTGCCACCAAGCTCGGCTGCAAGGTCACTCGAATACTCGGTCGATCTCGACAAGAGCGCGACCGCATACCCTTCCGCCGCGAACCGACTCGCGAACGACCGCCCATTCTTGGGCCCGATCCCGATCACCACGCATACGGGTTTACTCATACCTCACCTCGATGAAACAGAGGGCAATGATGCTGACAGCGCTCAGGCCCTCGCCTCCGGTCGGACCGTCCCTCCGGCGTAGAACGCATCGATCTCTTTCTTGTACTTCTCGTTCACGACGTTGCGTTTGACCTTGAGCGTCGGCGTGAGCTCACCACCATCGACGCTGAACACCGTCGGAAGAATGTTGATCTTCTTGATCGTTTGGTAGCGGGCGACTTTGCTGTTGCACACCTCTTCGATCTGCGCCTCGATGAACTTCCTGACGCCGTCGCTCGATGCGGCCGTAGCAACGTCACCGAGCCCAGCCACACCCGACGCTTCTTCGAGCGCAGGGAGTGCCTCTGGATCGAGCACGACGAGAGCACACAAGAACGGTTGCCTGTCGCCCACGACCACGGCTTGGCCGACCCCCGGGATGCTCTGCAGGTAACCCTCCATCTCGGCGGGGGCGACATTCTTGCCACCCGCGGTGATGATCAGATCCTTCTTGCGACCCGTGATCGAGATGAACCCTTCATCGTCGATGGCGCCGAGGTCCCCGGTGTGCATCCATCCCTCGTCATCGTACAGCTCCGCGGACTTGTCCGGCAGACGAAAGTAGCCCTTGGTCATGTTGTCGCCCCTGAGCATGATCTCGCCATCAGACGCGATCTTCACCTCGACCCTTGGAAGCGCTTGCCCGATCGTTCCGAACTTCGGGCGTCCGTAAGGTTGCACCGAAGCGAACGCGGTCGTTTCGGTCATCCCGTAGCCTTCGTGAATCGGGATCCCAATCGACGCAAAGAACTCGAGCGTCGAGGTCGAGATGGGCGCCGCACCACTCAACGCGACCTCGAGTGCGTCGAGGCCAAGGGCCTCCTTGATTTTCGAGATCACGAGCTTGTTGGCGAGGTTTCGGCTGAAGCTCGATACCTGGTGTCCCGTTGCGGCTTCCCGCTTGAACGCAGCGAGTTCGGTTTCGCGGGCCCATGAGGCGAGCTTGGCTTTGATGCCCGTTGCCTCGGCCATCTTCCCTCGAAGCGCAGCCTCGAACTTCTCCCAAACACGGGGGACTGCCAAGAAGATCGTGGGATGGACTTCCACGAGGAAGTCTTTGATCTGCGTGAGGTCTCGGCAGAAGAAGATCTGCGCGTCGACCGCGAGGCCCGCGAAGTTGACCAGGCCTTGCTCCGCGGCGTGGCAAAGTGGCAGATAGCTGACGAAGCGCGTCTCGCTCTCCATCAACATCGGAAAGACCTTCGCCACGGCCTGGCCGATCAGCTCGATGCCGAGGTGGGTCAGCATGGCCCCCTTCGGAAGCCCGGTCGTGCCCGACGTGTAGATCAACAACGCCACGTCATCTTTTGCGACGGCATTCAAGCGAGCATCGAGCTCGCCATCGTCGAGCTCGTCGCCGAGCTCCATCAGCGCGTCGAGCGTTCGTACGCGCGGATCGGCGGAACCGAGATCGTCCATCGTGATGATGTGTTCGATGGTGCTGTCCCCGTCTGCAACGACGAGGTACTTGTCGAGTTGGTCCTGCTCATCGCAGATCACGACCTTGGCTTGCGCGTTGTCGATGATGTAGGCCATCTGGTCCGGCAAGAGCGTGGCGTAGAGCGGCGCTGGAACGCCCTGTGCCGCGTTGATCCCGTGCTGGCAGACGACCCAGTCGGGACGGTTCTTACCAACGAGCGCCACGCACTGCCCGGGCTCGTGGCCCAACTTGATGAGGCCTTTGCCGACGCGGCGTACGTTTCGCCAGAACTCCGCCCAAGTCGTGCTCTTCCACGTGCCATCCGGATTGAGGTCGTGCAGGGCGTTGGTCGTTCCCTTGGTCGTTGCCCAGTGCTCGATCTTCGCGAGCATCGTTCCTTCGAGCGTCATGGCTCCTCCTGTGTCGATCCGAGACCCTACCCGATCCAATCGCCCATCCGAACCCCCTCTTGACTAGCCCCAAGGCATTAATTTCAATACCGTGAATAATTACGTATGGACCGACCGCGTCGCCTGACCATCTTCTGGGGGGTGCCCTGTAGTCGACGAGTGTGTGCATGGACGAGCTGAGCGGGTCGATTATCGACTTCACCGAGGCCGCGTACGATCTCGGCTCCGGCGATGAAGTCTGGCTCCCGAAGCTGCTCGAGGCCGGGCGCCCCGCGATGGATCGGGGCCTTGGCGTCGCGGGCGTCCTCTACGGCCGTCCTCCTGGAGGGGGTCGCGTTCAGCTTCTGCGGGTCGACACCTTGGGCTGCCACGACGACTTTGCGGAACGCCACGCCGAGGCCATCGCAGCGACCCCGGAGGAAGTCCTTCATGAGCAGGCGAAGCCAGGGCAAGCGGGCACCATGTCCGAGAACACCAAAGGCCGGCCGGAGGAACTCGCTCGGTACACCTCTTTCGTGCCGTACTGCAAAGACCTGCTCGGCATCACCGCGGTCGATCCCAACGGTGTCGGAGCCGCGATCATCGTTCCGCTCGACAGAGTCACGACCTTGAGCGGGCGAGCCAAGGAGCGATGGCAGATGCTGGGCGCCCACGTCTGCGCGGCGCATCGGCTCCGGCAAGGCCTGATCGTCCACGACAATCTCCCGACCGACCTGCCGCTTGGCGCCGAGGCCGTGCTCGATCCCAACGGCTTCAAGGTCGTGGAGGCCTCGCACCAAGCCGAGGTGCGATCGGCCCGGGAGCGACTCCGCAACGCGGCACTTCGTGTCGACCGTGCGCGCGGACGACTACGCCACAAGGACCCAGCCCAAGCGCTCGAGCTGTGGACCGCCCTGGTGCAAGGCCGCTGGTCCTTGGTGGACTGGTTTGACTCGGACGGCCGGCGATTCGTTCTCGCGCTACCCAACCCCCCTGAACTCGCCGACCCACGAGGCCTGACGGAACGCGAGACACAAGTGGTCACGTACGTCGTCTACGGCTTCACCAACAAGATGATCTCGTACCAACTCGGCATTTCGTCCTCGCGCGTGTCGGCGCTGTTGCGGGCCGCCATGCGAAAGCTCAACGTTCACACACGGGCGAGCCTCATCAAGCTGTTCCGTGACATGCAACAGGTGGCGCTGCCGGCCTAGACGTGTCCGGCGTCTTGCCGATCGTTCGTCGAACGACCGACTGGCGGGGCGCCCTCAGTCTCGACGACGCGCTCTTGAGCCCGCCCCGACGAGACCAAGGTCGAGCAGGACTGCGATCACCACCACCACGAGGTACATCCCTTCGACAGTGCCCTGGCTGTTGATCGCGAACGCGTACGCCAACGTGGTCAATGGCATGAAGAAGAAGCCGAGCAGGGGCCAAAGCGTCGTCTGGTACGCGTCGCCAATGTAGTCGCTGAACAAGACCACCAGGATGATCACGAAGCGCGGCGTCGCGAGGGCCAGACAACCGAGGACGAAAGGCATGGGACACCTTATCACGCGCGCTCGGACGACAACGACTGGATTTCTAGACGGCTGCGACCCGCAGGACTAGGGTCGACACGTGCGTCGTGAACCGAAACTCTGGTTGTTGGTGATTGCCGCCGCCCTCTGCGGTTGCGGCAACAGCGACGGAAACGGGAATCCGAACGTTCCTTGCACCGCGGATCGTTGCGACGCGGTGTGCGGGGATGGGTGCACGCCCAGCTGTCCAGAGTTCGGAGATCTGTGCCGCGCCACCTGCGGTGATCGCTGCGAGTACACCTGTGAGTCGGGGCCGAACTGCGAGGTCGCCTGCGGCAACGAGTGCGACGCGCAGTGTCGATCGATCAGCTCTTGCACGGCGGCAACGGGCACGGGAAGTCGCTACGCGTGCTCGAGCGCAAGCAACTGCACGGTGGAGCTCGGAGACGCGTCCACCGCAGAGTGCCGCAGCGTTGGGAACTGCAACATCACGTGCCTTGGCTCATGCACCGCGACCTGTGAGAGCGTCGGCGTGTGTAACGTGAATTGCGAACAAGGGGGCGAGCTCGACTGCGGAGACGGCGTCTCCGTCTGCGGCATTGACTGCCCGTGAACGCGCGGGCGCTACGCCATGCCCGTACCGTGAGCGAGACGCGTTCTACTTGTTGTTGCCGAGGTTCCGAACCACGGCAACGAGGGCGTCGACGACCTCGGGCTTGTCGGCCAGGTCGGGGTTCGGCGGCATCAGCGCGCTCAAGCCGACGGCAGTGCCCCCACCGACGATGATCTTCGCGATGTGCTCATCGGTCACGGACTTCTGCCACTCCTCTGAGGTGTAGTCGCGTGGCTTCGGATTGAGCGCGGCGGAACCGGGACCGTCGCCTTTGCCGTTCTCGCCGTGACAGGTCACGCACCGGGCTTGAAAAATCTCTTGGGCTTCGACCGCGGGGTCTTTGGCCGCCACCGGTTCCGAAGGCGCGGGTGCGGGTGCTGGAGCCGCCTTCTCCGCTGCCGGCTCGCTGGCGGGAGCCGCCTCCTTCGACGAGCACCCCAGCGCCAAAACGCCGACCGCAAGAACGCCGATGATGATCCCTTGTAAACGCATAGTCTCTCCTTGCCGAGCCGTATAGATCCATTTCGGCCTCGCGGAAAGCATTCACGGCCGAGATCGGCCGGATCCGCACGGGCCGCGCTTTCGCGCTATAACGTGTTCGGAAATGCAAGGGCATGGCATCGGCAGCTTCTCGGCCCCGATAGCCCTGGCGAAAGGACGCCCATGTGGGCTGCGATAGTCGCCGGGGCCGCGGCGGGTCTTGCGTCCGTTCCGCACTGCACCGCCATGTGCGGGCCGCTGGCCGCGTACGCCTGTAGCGGCTCTCCAGGCAAGCAAGGACAAGGCTGGTATCAGCTGGGACGATTCGCGAGCTACAGCATGCTTGGGCTCATCGTCGGCGCGCTTGGGGGCGCAGCGGCAGTTTCGCTTCCCGGAAACTGGGGGAGCGCCCTCCTGAGCTGGTCACTGGCGCTCGGCCTCGGCATGGCGGCCTACCGTCTTTGGCGGCGTCCGGGCGTACCGCTCGTCCAGCTTGGCCTCGCCCCGCGACCGACCTCCGGGTCCAGGACAGGTCGGTTCGTGGAGAGCCTCAGAAACCACCCGTTCGCGATCGGCTTGGCGACCGCTCTCCTGCCGTGCGGCGCCCTCGCGACGGCAGTGCTCATCGCCGCGTCGACAGGCACCCCTTGGCTCGGCGCTCTCAGCATGTTGTCGTTCTCGGTCGTGAGTGGGGTTGGGCTCATCGGCGCAAGCTGGCTCTTCGCCCGCTTCTCACGCCGACCGGCGCCGGCCACCGGGCGCGTTCTGGCGGTCGTCCTCGCGCTCGGGGCGATCGTGCTGGTGCTTCGCCCGATGCACACGCACGAACATGGCGACCACAGCCAACACGAACCGGCTCCGGCGCATGAGCCCCACCCATGACAGCGCCTCAAGCGACGCACACCGATCGCACCCCCGCCCGAGTCGCTGTGAAACACTGTGTTCATTGCGCACAGCCGCTCCTCGACCAAGCGTTCGCCCCGTTCTGTTGTCGGGGCTGTAGGACGGTCCACGGTATCCTGACGCGGTCGGGGCTCACGCGTTACTACGACCTTCGCCGAGGGCCGGGGTTGCCACCGGCCGACGCGACGACACCCGAGGCCGACCCGAAATGGCTGGAGGGGATCGAGGCGGCTCGCGCGCACGCCCGCACGAGCCGGATCGCGCTCGACATCCAGGGGATCCACTGCACGGCGTGCGTCTGGCTCATTGAGGAGCTCTTCCGTCGGCATGGTGGCGTTCAGTTGGGGACGATCCTGGTGAACCCCACCCTCGGACGAATCGACCTTCAAGTGTCGCGCAACTTCGACCTCCGCAATTGGATCCGTGCCGTCGAAGAACTCGGCTACGTCCTTGGGCCCGCGGAAGGTGCCCCCGAGAAACGGTCTTCGGACGACCTTCTTGTCCGCATGGGGATCTGTATCGCCTTGGCGGCCAACGTCATGTTGTTCGCGGCGGCCACGTACGTAGGCCTCAACGAGGGCCCCGTCTACGAACTGCTCAACGATCTGAGTTACGCCGCGGGGGTCGTGGCCGTGTGGGTCGGCGGATCGGTCTTCGTACGGTCGGCGGTCTCGGCGCTCCGAGTTCGAATGCTCCACTTGGACGTCCCGATCGCCTTGGGCGTCGTGCTCGCGTTCGCAGGGTCCTCTTGGGCGTTCTTCATGGACTCCGGCGACGCCGCGTACGTGGACACCCTCACGGTCTTCATCGCGCTGATGTTGGTAGGGCGATGGCTTCAGCAGCGCATCCTCGAACGGAACCAAGCCCGACTGTTGGCCGACGACGGAACCGAAGGGCTCTTGACTCGTTCGGTCTCGAACGGGCAGGTGCGTATCGTGCCCTGTGTTGCCGTCAAGAAGGGGGACGAACTCCTGATCGCACCGGGCGACCTGGTTCCGGTGAACCTGACTCTGAGCGAATCGAGCGCACGGTGTTCCCTCGACTGGATCGACGGAGAGAGTGTGCCGCGGGCCTTCGAGGTCGGCGCCGAGGTTCCCGCGGGCGCGTTCAACGTGGGAGACCGCGCCTTCCGCGGCACGTCAGCGACTGATTTCTCGGCGTCAACCATCGTGCGACTGCTGAAAGCCGAGATCTCGCGGGCGGCGCCTGGCCCCGCTGCAACGACTTGGTGGCGCCGCGTATCGACGTACTACGTGGTCGGTGTGTTGCTGCTCGCAACGACTGCGACCGTGATTTGGAGCCTGATCGATGGCCCGCTTCGCGCCATTGAGGTCGCGACCGCGGTCCTGGTCGTCACTTGCCCATGCGCCTTCGGGATCGCCGCACCGCTCGCCTACGAGCTCGTGTCCTACGGACTGCGACGGGCCGGGGTCTTCGTCCGGACGCGCGACCTCCTCGATCGGGCCGCGCGGGTCGAGCACATTGCGTTCGACAAGACGGGGACCCTGACGACAGGCACCCTCGCCGTCCGAAACCCGAGTTCGCTGTCACGCCTCAACGACACTGACACAGGAGTGCTCTACAACATGGTCGCCCGGAGTGCGCACCCGAAGAGCGTGGCCCTCCGGCGTGCGCTCGATGGACACCCGGCCGCACGGCTAGACTCGCTCGGCGTCGACGAGGTCGTCGGCCGAGGGTTGAGCGCAACGCGAGGCGCGCATGGCTATCGACTGGGGGCCCCCGGATGGGCGAACTCCGGATCCTCGATTCGGGACGCCGACGTCGTGTTCGCGCGGGATGGCGAAGCGATTGCCACGATTCGGACGAACGAAGAGCTCCGTCCCGACGCCCGCGACGAAGTCGACCGGTTGCGACGCGACGGCTACGACCTCGCGATCTTGAGCGGCGATGCCTCGGTCGCTGTGAAGGAGGTGGGCCGCAGGTTGGGCCTGGACGCGTCGGTTTGCCTGGGGAATTTGAGCCCCGAGGACAAAGCTCAGTACGTCGACCAGCACGACGCGGCACGAACTTTGCTCGTCGGCGATGGTTTGAATGACCGAGTGGCGATGGACGTTGCCGCTTGCTCAGGCACACCGGCTGTGAATCGACCCTTTATGGCATCCCGATGCGACTTTTACTTTCTTTCTCCAGGGCTCCGACCGATTGCGCAGATCCTGCGCGGAGGCCAGGAGGTGACGCATCTGGTTCGCCGACTTTTGGCCTTCGCCATCGCCTACAACGTCATCACGGTCTCTATCGCGATGGCGGGACAAATGGAGCCTTGGATCGCGGCCGTTTTGATGCCACTCAGCTCTCTCGTGACCCTAGGCTACGCGATGACCGTGCTGTCAAAGGAACCATGGAGATCCTGACACTGCTGATCATCGTGTGCGTTGCGCTGATCATCGGCGCCATTGCCTTCTTCGCTTGGACCGTTCGGCAAGGCACTTTTGACCATGCCGACCGCTTGGCACTGCTCCCACTCGACGACGAGGGAGCGCCGCCCGAACACGCTATGAAAGAGGGAGAGGATGGAAACGCAACGGATCGTCTACAACGATAGAGTCGTTCGGCAGTTCCTGTGGGCGTCGGTGGTCTTTGGGATCGTCGGCATGCTGGTCGGGTTGATCATCGCCCTTCAGCTCGCGTATTGGCCTGCCAACGTCGCGCCTTTCCTGTCGTTCGGACGCCTGCGACCGCTCCATACGAACGCGGTCATCTTCGCGTTCGTCGGGAACATGCTGTTTGCCGGCGTGTACTACTCGACGCAGC
>JBCCEK010000092.1:0-16714 GCA_039030295.1 Myxococcota bacterium
CCCACTCCCAAGCTCACTGTGGAGCATCTCGCAAACATCGGCCTGTTTGGCGGTCTGAGCCGCGATACGCTCGAGGTTTTCGCCGAGTCGGTCCCCACCAATCGGGTGGAGGCGGGCGACATGGTCGTCGAGGAAGGCGATGCGTCGACCCAGATGTTTGTGGTCATCGCCGGCGAGCTCGAAGTCATCAAGAAGGGCGACGCTGGCGGCGACGTCCGTGTCGCCGTTCTCGGCCCGAACGATTGGTTCGGCGAGATGTCGATCCTCGACGTGCAGCCGCGGTCCGCGTCGGTGCGTGCCGTCGCGCCAACGCTCGTCCTCGCGATTACTGCCGACCACGTGGAGAATCTCCTCTACCGGCGAGACGTCAAAGACTACGCGCTCTTCGTGATGAACATCGCGCGCGAGCTCAGCCGTCGTTTGCGAGTTGCGGACGGCATCCTGGCTCAGTTCTACGCCGCCCTCTCCCACCAGTACGGCACCTGAGCCCGCACGAGGTCACCGCCTTGGCGTTCGGCGCGGATCCGCGGTCGCGCGGCGCGACACGATGTAACCTGCCGAAGCGCGCCGTCAGAGCACGCGAGGCGGCGGGGACGTGACGCCCCGGTGCTCTTCTCGCTCTTTGTAGGCTTCCAAAATGATTGTGGCGGTCTCCTCGATCGCGCAGTGCGTGACATCGGCGACCATCCACTCTGGGTTGGCGCGAAAGATCGCGTGCGCGAACTCGAGCTCCGCCTTGACATGGTCGCGCAAACCGTAGTTCGCGTCGGCTGGCATCCCGAGCTGCTGAAGCCGCTGCTTCCGGATGTCCATCAGTTGCTCGACGTCGATCGTGAGCCCAATGACTCGGTGGCCCGGGACTTCGTAGAGCTCGTCGGGTGGCTCTACGCCGAGCACCAACGGCACGTTGGCGACCTTCAGGCCACGTCCCGCGAGATACGTAGAAAGCGGCGTCTTGCTCGTTCGGCTCACACCCACCAACACCAGATCGGCCTTCTTCAGATTGCGCGGCTCTTTGCCGTCGTCGCTCTTGACGGCGAACTCGATCGCCTCGACCCGTCGGAAGTACTCCTGGGACAGCGGCATCTCGGCGGAGGGAATGTTGACCGGGTCCGCCTCGAGATAGGAACCAATCTGCGTGAGGAGCGCTCCGATGACGTCCACGTGGGGAACGCCATGCTCGTCGGCCAACTCGTGGAAATGCGCACGCAGCTCCGGGCGCACCAGCGTGAAAACCACGATGGCCTGTTGCTCGGCAGCCCGCTGGAGGATCGGTTCGAGGGAGCGTCGGTCGCGAACGCGACGCTCGATCCGGAGCCGCACCTTGTGGTCGGGGAACTGAAGGAGGGTTGCGCGGGTGACTCGTTCCGCGGTTTCCCCGGTGGAGTCGCTGACGACGTAGATGACCCTCGCGTCCATGTTGGTAGACCTAGAGGCGGCGACCTTGCCTGCGCCCGTGCATGCGATTGACACGACGACGGTTCTTGGCCTTCCGTGCGGCTTTGCGACGGGCAGCCTTGTTTCGCTTACGGGGACGGTCGCTTCGGGCGAGATGCAGGTACATGAATACTCCTATCGGCGCTCTCTACGGGATGGCGGCGGGGGCCGCAACCGATTCAGGGGGCAGGCGTACATTCCCCATCCTCACTACAGATCTCACCGTCCCTGCACTCCTCGTCGGCGAGGCAGAGCGGGAAGCAAATCGAGACCCCTTCGTCGGGATCCAATTCGAAGCAGGCGGCGTTCGACAGGCAATCTTCCGCCGTGGCGCAGGTTTCGAGGCACAGGGTCAGGCCCGAGGGAAGCGCGACACACTCCGCGTCGGTCCCGCAGACGTCGGTCGGCATCCCCGGAACGCCGCAGTCGAAGACGGTGCATCCGAACCCGGCTGGGCACGCTTCCCCCGGCGGGGCGCCGAGCAAGCCACAGGCGACCTCCTCGTTGACGCAGCCACCCTGGCCGAAAGGCGAGTAGCACGTCTCGAAGCTGTCACACGACTCCCCAACGTTGTTGTCGGTCACGTCGTTGAAGACACCGGGCACGCAAACGCCGCTCGGGTCATCCGGAAAGCCACCCCAAAAGCATGTGTAGTCCTCGCGGCAGCCTTGGGTGTTGCCGAGATAGGTGCTCTCGTCCCCGGGCGTCGAGCCGGCACCCACTTGGCATGGCGCCGCGCATGTCGGTACCCCAAACCCGAGGGCGGCGCACACTCCGTCGCCAGCGCAGTCGTTGCCGGCGAGGTCACAACGGGTCTTCGAGCAATAGCCAAGGGGAAAGTTGAAGTCGACTTCGCCGAAGCATATCCCGTTGGCCTCGCACTCTTCGTCCTGGTCACATTCAATGCCGGCCTCGGCCCCTGGCGCGCCCGGGGTTTCGCAGCGGTAGGTATCGAGATTGCAAAACGCGTTCGAGTCGCTGCGGTACACCAGTCGGTCGCCGGTCATGCTTTCTGGGTCATAGACTTCGGACTCGCCGTTTCCGTCGGTGTCAGGACGGCTGACCCGGCAGTCGTCATCGGTGGCACAGCCGGAGTTGCACACCTCGAACAGCAAGTCGCATTCGTAGCCGTCGCGACAAGCGCTGTTGTCGGCGGTCGCGGCGCGACATTGGCGAAGGCAAACATCGACGTCCTCGAGGAACGGTGTGCAAGCGCCGCACGCGTCGTTGCACGCGGCGGCCTCCTCGAGGCTGCAGATCCCCGTAATCGGCCTGGTGCAGTAGTCATCGGGCCAGATCGTCGCCTCGAGGGGCACGTCTACGCCAGCAGGATTGTCGATGATGGGGTCGTTCGGCCCGCCCACTTCGACGACCGTTTCGGCGAGGCACCCGAGCTGCCCGTTGCACTCAAACGTGTCACCGCGGCAGCTTCCTCCCAGATCGCCAGCCAGGGCGGGCTCATCGAAGCACTCGATCGCGACGCCACCTTCGGCGCCCGTGCCTCCGGTCGCGCCTCCGTCGCCGCCCATCGCGGCGGAGCCGCCATCACCGCCGGTGCCTTCTCCGTTGTCGTCGGTGCCCCCGCAGCCGAGTGCCCACAACACCGCCAACAAGCCAACCCAATGTCGTCGAATCACGCGTCGCTCCCATCCGCCCCGCACTACCCCTGCCGTCGCGGCACGAGAAGCCAGTAGTCCAAGTCTAATACAACATCGGGCGAATAGACGTCTCTGCCGTCCTTGACCACCTTGCGAGGAAACCCAGCAGCTGTGGCCGCAACGTCCTTTAAACCAACCAATCGCACCCGAAGCGCGCCGCAATCTGTACGTTGAGGTAGGTCCGCTTTGTCGAGGACCTCACTGTAGGCGTAGATCGTATCCCCGGCGAAAGTCGGATTGGCGTGGGCGCCGCCGTTCCAAGCGAGGATGCCCAGGACCTTTTCGAGACCGTTGAACGAAAGCGATCGCGCGATGCTGATCACGTGGCCGCCATACATCAGGCGCCGCCCGAATCGCGTGCCCTTGGTTTGAACGGCATCGAAATGGACCTTGGCCGTGTTCTGGTAGAGACGGGTCGCCGTCGCGTGCTCGGCCTCCTCGATCGTCATGCCGTCGACGTGGTCGATCTTCTCGCCGATCTCGTAATCGTCGAAGTAGGCGCTCCCCCCGGCGGGCCAAGGCTCATAGGCGCTGAGGTCGAGGCTCGGGGCGACCACCAGCTCTTCCGGCGCGACTTGATCGGGCATCTTGGGCCGGTCCGCAGCGCCCGTCGGCGTCGCAGGATCACGCTTGTTCACCATGACCCAACGGTAGAACTCGAGAACGGCCTGTCCGCGCTGGTTGGTCCCGACGGTGCGAACCCAAACCACCCCGGTCTTCCCGTTGCTGTTTTCCTTCTTGCCGAGAACCTTCGACACCGAACGCAGGGTGTCCCCGGGGTACACCGGTTCGAGGAACCGAACACCGGCGTAACCAAGGTTCGCAACCGCGTTGAGCGATACGTCGTTGACCGTCTTCCCGAACACGATGTGAAAGACCAGCATGTCGTTGACCGTCTCGCGCTCGTACCCAAGAGAGCGCGCAAACTCGGCAGAACAGTGAAGCGGGTAACGGGAACCGGTGAGCGCGATGTACATCGCGCACTCACCTTCGGTGATGGTCCTCGGAACTGCGTGAACCAGTTCGGAGCCGACCTCAAAGTCCTCGAAAAAGTTACCGGGGTTGGTTTTCGCCATGGATTCCTCGATTGAGGGGACGGACTCTACGCGGGGCCGCTTCGAACGCAACCCAGGCCCGTTTCCAAACCCGGTAGTCGGTCGGCCCGAATGAATGGTATGAGGCGGCGGTGGACGCGGCACGACAACGAGCCACCATGGTCGAGCGACAGTTGCGCCGTCGGGGAATCGCCGACAGCCGCGTGCTCACCGCCATGGCCGAAGTGCCCCGCGACGCGTTCGTGCCGGAGGCTCACCGGCACCTCGCTTACGCGGACCGCGCCCTCCCGCTCGAGCAAGGACAGACGATCTCGCAGCCCTTGATGGTCGCGATGTCTGCAGAAGCCCTGCGACTCGACGGCGACCAAACCGTGCTGGAGATCGGCGCCGGCTCGGGGTACCAAGCGGCGGTGCTTGGCCGGCTCGCCAAACGGGTCCACGCGGTCGAGATCGTGCCTGCGCTCGCGCACAAAGCCGCAACTACCCTCGCGAAGCTCGGGGCCGAGAACGTCGAAATCCACCTCGGAGATGGCCGGGAAGGCTGGCCTGCGGCCGCCCCGTACGACGGCATCGTCGTCGCCGCCGCGGCCGCCGAGGTGCCCGAGGCGCTGAAGGCGCAACTCAAAGAGGGCGGCGTCTTGGTCATCCCGATCGGAGACCAAGAGGGACAAACCTTGACCGCGATCACACGTCGCGGTGACGACTTCGAGGTGGACGAGCTTTGCCGGTGCGTTTTTGTGCCACTCGTCCATGGCAGCTAGACTCGGCCCGCTGAGGAGCATCACATGGACACAGAGGTCTTTCGCTACCTTCATTTCTTGGGCGTCGCATTTTGGGCCGGCAGCGCGATCGCGGTCGCCATCGCGGCGGCGACTCCGACCCCATCGGACTCCGGCGTCGCGGCGAGCTTGCGCAAGGTCATGCTCCGAATCACTGCACCGGCGATGCTGCTCGCGTTCGCGGGCGGACTCGCGATGTTCATCGCCAACTTCGCGCTGTACAAGAAGGCGGGCTGGATGCACTCGAAAGTCACCCTTGCCGTCGTTCTCGCGGCGGCAACAGGAGTCCTATCAGGCCGGATTCGTCGATGGAGCGAGGGCCAGGACATTGAACCCAAGTCGTTTGCACGAATCGGCTGGTTCATCGGGATCGTCGCCGCGCTCATCGTGACGTTTGCGGTGTTCAAGCCCTTGGCCTGAAGCGGCCGCATCGACGGAACATCGTTCCGTGGCGAGTCACGACAAAGATCGTGAAGGGAGACCGCCATGGATACGCTGATTCAGAGGAGCGAAGGGCTCGAGCAAGTTGCCTGGTCGGACCTCTACCAAGGGGCCCCAGAACCTCTCCGAAAGGGGATGGGACTCGAGACGACGCGGCATGCCGGGGGAACGTTGCTGGTCGCTCAGCAGGCCGATCATCTGCTCCTCAATCGGGCTATGGGTCTACGCCCCTCGGGCGACGGGCTCGACCAGGCAGTCCGAGACGCTGTGGCACACTATCGGAGCCGTCGGATCAAGAGGTTCTGGGTCCAGCTTACGAGCGATCAGCGGCATGGGCCTCTCCCGAGACTCCTCGCGATGCAGGACGTCGTGAGATACCCACGCAGCTGGATGAAGTTCGTTCGCGCGACAACATCCCTTCGGGAGCAGCCCACCGACGCGACACTCCGCCTGGCCACCGAAGACGACCGCGACGCGATAGCCGGGGTCTTCCGTGAGACCTTCGATCTCCCGCAGTCCGGCGCACGATTGTTCGCGTCGACTGCGGGCCGCCCCGACTGGCGCGTCTTCGTCGCGGAAGACCCGTCGGGTATCGTCGGCGCAGCGACCCTCTTCCTTGCCGGTGAAGACGGCTACTTGGCGTTCGCGGGAACTTCGCGACGCGCGCGCCGCCGGGGAATTCAACGCGCACTCCTAGGGACCCGCTTGGAACTCGCGGCCATGCTTGGATGCAAGCGCGTCTTCGCAGAAACCGGCCTCCCCCGCGAAGGCGAACCCAACTCGTCCTACCGAAACATGTTACGACTCGGTTTCGACGAACTCTGCGTGCGTGATAACTTCGCGCCGGAAGGAACAACGTGGCTGAGTCTTCCATCGTCGGACGCCGACTCGAGATCGAACGCCTAGCCGCCGCGATCGAGGAGGCCAGCAAGGGCGCCGGCTCGCTGGTGTTCATCACCGGCGAGGCAGGGATCGGTAAGAGTCGGCTGTCGGAGGAAGCGGCACGCATCGCGCGCGACCAAGGCATCCGAACCTTTTGGGGGCGCTGCTGGGAGGCCGGGGGCGCGCCGGCCTATTGGCCATGGGTCCAGGTGTTACGCGCCATCGTACGAACCGCCGAGACTGGCGAACTCGACGCCTTCCTTCCTCAGCTCGCGCAGCTTCTGCCGGAGCTCCGGAGCAGCCACGGATTGGCGGGCGTGGCGGACCTGGGCCCCGAGCAAGCGCGGTTCCAACTCATGGACGCCGTCGGGCACGCCCTCGGCGATGTCTCTCAAAAGTGCCCCATCCTTGTGATCCTCGAGGACCTCCACGTGGCCGACGTCTCGACGGTCCTCCTCCTCGAGTTCCTCGCCGCAAGCGTGCGCAACCAAGCCCTGCTCATCGTCGGCACCTTTCGGGAAGCCGAGGCCGCACGCGCCGCGAGTGGAGCCCAGCTACTCCGCACGGCACAGCACGGGCGGCGAATCCCACTCGATCGCCTGTCGACCGCTGACGTCACGACGTTTCTCGAGCGTACGGGATCTGAGGCAGACCCGAACCTGGCCGAAGACCTCTTCCGTGTTACGGAGGGGCACCCTCTGTTCCTGGTGGAAGTGGGGCGGCTATGGCGATCCCAAGACGCGAACCGTGCCCACCAAGAGCCTCAGATCCCAAGGTCGGTCCGCCAGGCAATCCATGAGCGGCTTGATGCGCTCACCGCCGAATGTCGGCTCGTGCTCCAGCGCGGGTCGCTTTTGGGCCGTGAGTTTGACACGACCCTACTCGAAGCGAGCCATCCGAACGACGGAACAGACTATGAACACGCGTGCCGCGAAGCCCACGAACAAACGATCTTGCTCGAGGTCGCGCCGCAAAGATACCGATTCAGCCACTTTCTGATTCGAGAGCTCGTCCACGAGTCGATCGGAGAGTCCGAACGGCGGGCCGCCCACCGCCGAGTCGCCGAGACGCTTAGGGATCGGCCAACCAAAGATGGTCAGCCCCCGTGGTCTGAGGTCGCCCATCACTTCTCGGCGGCCGGGCCCGAAGCAGCGACCGACGCAGCCGACGCGTACCGGCAAGCAAGCGTTCAGGCCTTGCATCAACTCGCATTCGACGAGGCCGTCGAGGCCGCGAGTCAGGCACTGGTCGCGGTCGAGCGCGCGGACCCGGTCGACGAACCCAAGCGGATCGGTATTTTGATCGACCTCGCACGGTCGCAAACACGAGCCGGAGCGATCCGTGTCGGCAAGGGGACCGCCGAACGCGCCGCTGCTGCTGCGAAGGCCCTCGGCAGCCCCACACTTTTCGCCGAGGCCGCTCTCGAGCACGGAACCGCGCTGATCTTCGCGCACGTCGACCAGGATCTCATCGGATTGCTCGAGGAAGCCCTCGATCTGCTCGATGACGCGGATGGCGCCCTTCGGGCCCGTGTCATGGCGCGCCTCGCCGCGGCTTTGCAGCCATCGCTCGACCCGCGGCACGCGATCGACCTCGCTCGCGACTCGATCGACATGGCGCGCCGTGTCGGCGACAAGAGCGCGCTCCTCGACACCCTACGCACCGGGGGTTCGGCGATGGTCGACATGTCCAACCTCGAGGAGAGACTCGTCCTCGACCGCGAGCACGCCGCGCTGGCGGAGGAGCTAAGCAGCCCGAGCGAGGCACTTCGCGCCAACGTGCGCTCGTTCATGGACTTCGTCCAGCTCGGCCGGCTGGACGACGCGTACCGCACGCTCCACGCGTGCGAACGCGCTGCCAACGAGCTGCACCACCCTGCCTACCGGTGGCGGTGCCAGGCGCTTCACGGGCTTCGTGCGCTTTGGGAAGGCGACTTCGACGCCGCAGAGGAGCACATCGAGCAGGTCCGGATCCTCGGCCAGAGCTCAAAAGACCCCAACGCGCAATGCACCTACGAGTACCAACGCATGCGCTGGCTCCAGTTGCGCGGTGACTTCGAGGGACACCGAGCCCTCGTCGATGGCGTCGAACGCTGGTGGCGCGGAACCGACTTTGGAAACCTCACCGCCGATGTGATCGCGGGCTCAGAGCACCTCCTCGGCGGGCGCACGCGCGCAGGACTGGAACGGTTCAGCGCCGAGGGAGTCGAACGTCTGATTCAAACCGGCGACACGTCGATCGCGTTGTGCGTGGCGAGGCTTTGCGAGGCCGCCGATGATCAGGCGCTTGCTAAACGAATCTTGAGGCGCGTTTCCGGATCACGAGACCACCTCGTCACGACCGGAATGATCGGAGCCACCATCGACGGGCCCGGGAGTTGGGCGGTCGCGCTCCTCAGCAAGTGTCTCGGGCGCACGGAGGACGCGAAGGCCCACTACGAACAGGCGCTCCTCGCGGCACGGCGTGCCGGAGGGCGCCCCATCGCGGCATGGATCGCCTGCGAGCTCGCAGAGTTGCTGGCGACGAGCGCCGACCCAGGCGAACAGGCACGGGCGATGGAGCTCGGACGACTCGCCAAAGAAAGGGCCAAAGAACTCGGAATGCCCTGGCTCGAAGAGCGTGCTTCGCGGCTAGAGACTCCTGGTCAAGGGGCGGCACCGGGCGACCCACCCTCCCCTGCGAGCGGGCACCACGGTTTCACGATCGACCGCGTAGGCGATGCGTGGCGCATCTCACACGAGTCGCACGAGTTTCATCTGAAGGACATGAAGGGGATCCGGCTCCTCGCCGAGCTCGTCGCCAACCCAGGCCGGGAGTACCACGTCCTCGACCTCGGCGAAGGGGCCAAAGCGCCCGTTGATCGCGGTGACTCGGGCGAGGTTCTCGACGAAGAAGCGCGGCGCCAATACCAGTCGCGCGTCAGGACATTACGTGAAGAGCTCGAAGAAGCCGAGACCTGGAACGACGCCGGGCGCGCGGAGCGGGCGCACGAAGAACTCGCGTTTCTCGAACGAGAATTATCGCAAGCGCTTGGGCTCGGCGGCCGACAACGGCGGACGGGCTCAGCCGCAGAACGTGCGCGAGTCAACGTCCAACGCCGCATCCGCGACGCTATTCGACGTGTCGAAGCGCACGATCCAAAGCTCGCGAAGCATCTCGACCAAGCGATCAAGACAGGTACGTTCTGTAGCTACGACCCTTAGTCTCACTTCGCGCTATACTCCGCCCGAGAGTTTCGCCTTCGCGCATGGACGTTCACGGGTACACGCATCCCGATTTCCGCTCGCTACGGGATACGGTTCGATGGTGCGCGCCAAAAGGCGCGGGGGGCGCCGCGATCGCCGTGTACCATCGTGGCGAGCTGGTCGCGGAGGTGTCGGCCGGAACGCGAAATCGAGCTGGCGCACCGTTCGAGCCCGACACGCTCTCGCTGAGCATGTCGACTGGCAAAGGGGTCATGGCGACCCTGCTTCACATCCTCGTCGACAGGGGCGTGGTTTCGCTCGAGGACCCAGTGGCCAAGTATTGGCCAGAGTTCGGGAGGAACGGCAAGGAAGAGATCACCATCCGGCAAGCCGCGTCCCACAGAGCCGGCCTCTACTCGATCGGCCGCTTGATCGAATCGTCGGTCGAGATGTTCGACTGGGACCACATGCTTCGGGTCATCGAGGACACGACGCCAGTCCACGCGCCCGACACCGACTTTGGATATCACGCATGGACCGGGGGATGGGTGATCGGCGAGGTTCTCCAGCGTGCGACCGGGCAACGGTTCCCAGAGTTGCTCGACCGCTACATCTCTGAGCCACTTGGTGTCGACGGCCTCTACATCGGGTTGCCTGAGTCCGAGCTTCCGCGCGTCGCCGAGTTTCTCGTGCCCAAGGTGCCCCGAAAGATCCTCGGCGGTCGTCCGCGGGGCGTGCGGGCGCGTGTTCGCAAGACCGCCTCGATGACGGTTCGGGTGAGTTCGGCGATCGGACACGCGGTGGATGCGATGATCCCGCCAGGTCTCGGCGACGTGCTCGGGGACCCGCGTTGGCTCACGTCGGTCATTCCGTCCGGCAACGGCGTCTTCAACGCGCGATCACTTGCGCGACTCTATGGCGCTCTGAGCCTCGGAGGGACGATCGACGGCAGGCGGCTTCTCTCTGCTTCTGCACTGGCCGAGGCCACCATAGACCAGAACGCGGCAATCGGCCGAGTGATCCCGTTTCCACTCCGATTCAAGGTGGGCTACATGCGACCGGTGTCTCTCGGGCTCCGAGTCCCGGTCCTCCGCGGCCACGTCGACATCGGCGTGCCCGCACCGAACGCCTTCGGACACTTCGGGTTTGGCGGCTCCGGAGCGTGGGCCGACCCGGAACGCGAGGTTGGGGTCGGCTTGGTCACGAACTGCTTCTTCGCACCGATTCCGCTCGACCTCCGGACCGTCGCGGTCGCAACCGCTGTCACGCGCGCGATCGATCGCCACCGCCGCTAGTCGCTCAAGGGCGACGGGCGACGCGAGAGCGCATCTCGCTGTAGACGAGGTCGCGAACGCCATCGGACGCAAGGAAGTCGTGCGGGAAACCGAGGCTGACGCGACTCACTTTGTCGAGCTGCCGGAGGTGCTCGTCGCTAAGGCGCACTTCGGCGGCGCCGAGGCTGTCTTCGATTTGCGAAACCTTGCGTGCACCGACGATCGGGATGTAGCGGTACCCCTGCGCCTGAACCCATGCGGTGGCGACCTGCGCCGAGGATGCGCCCAGCTCGTCTGCGACCGCATCGACAGCGCGCGCAATCGAGAGCGACGCTTCCGACGTACGACCGCGCTGCTCGTTGTTCGCACCGCGAAGCGAATCGTTGTCCTGGTCGCCACGGGTGTACTTGCCGGTGAGCACGCCGGCGCCGAGCGGCGCCCAGGCCAGCACGGAAAGGCCGAACCGGTCCGCCATCGGAAGAAGGTCGCGCTCGGGGGTCCGTTGCAGAAGGCTGTACTCGATCTGTAGCCCGGCGTACGCGGACCAACCGCGAAGCTCGGCCAGGACATTGGACGCCGATACGACCCATGCTGGCGTGTCGCTCACCCCGACGTACAGCACCTTCCCCGAGCGAACCACGTCGTCGAGCGCCCTCATGGTCTCCTCGTAGGGGGTAAGGTCGTCCCACGCATGGACCCACAGAAGGTCGATGTAGTCGGTACGCAAACGGCGCAGGCTTTCTTCGATCGAACGAACGAGGTTCTTGCGATGGTTGCCGGCCGTGTTGGGATCCGTGTGATCCATGGCAAGCGTGTACTTGGTAGCGACGACGAACCGATGGCGTTTATCTTCGAGCCAGTGCCCGACGATCTCTTCGGTTTGGCCCCCGTGGTACTTGTTGGCCGTATCGAGGAAGTTGCCGCCTGCGGCGGCGTAGGCATCCAACACTTGGTGGCTCGTGGCTGGGTCGGCGCCGAAACCCCATTGGTCGCCAAAGCTCATGGTGCCGAGGCAAATCTCGGAAACGCGGAGCCCTGTCGGGCCCAAGAGTCGGTATCGCAACATCGCTCGCGCCTTTCGCTACTAGTGCTGCGACTATTCCTGGTCGGCGACTGGGCGATGTCAAGCATCGACGAGGTGAAGTGCTATGGTCGGCCCGTGCGGGAACAACAATTCGGAAGCCTGAAGGTTCGGCTGACGGGAGGAACGGACCGCGAAGGCGGAGGAGACGGACCTCTCGTGGTCCTGATGCACGGCTTCGGCGCACCGGGCACCGACCTGGTCGGATTGTGGCGCGTCCTCGACGTGCCGCGAGACGTGCGCTTCGCGTTTCCCGAGGCTCCCGAGAGCATCCCGGGGATGCCCGGCGCACGCGCCTGGTGGATGCTCGACCTGGCCCAAGCGGAACAAGCGCTGGCTTCAGGCCCGCGCAGCTACGCCACCGTCGTGCCTGACGGCATGGAAGACGCGACCGACCGGGTCGTGGAGATGGTCGACGGGCTCAAGCGTGAGCTTGGCGTCCCGGATGAACGGCTGATCCTTGGAGGGTTTTCGCAAGGTTCGATGGCTGCGTGCAACGCCACCTTCACGCGCGAGGTGTCCCCGCGCGGCCTGGTCATCCTGTCCGGCACGCCGGTCCACCTCACCGGTTGGGCCGACGGCATGGATCGAGAACCGCGACCGAGCGTCCTGCAGAGCCACGGCGAGGCAGACCCGCTCCTCTCCTTCGAGGCCGCCGAGCAGCTTCGCGACGCCATGGTCGACCAAGGGCTCGAGGTTCGGTGGGTCCCGTTTCACGGAGGTCACGAGCTGCCGATGCCGGTGATCCACTCGCTGAGTGCGTTTGTCCGGGACGTCTTCGACGAAGGGGGCCGGCCGTGAACTTGATCGAGCGCGTTGCCAACAAGGTCGTGGTGGTCACCGGCGCCTCGAGCGGAATCGGCGAAGCCCTCGCGTATCGACTGGGCGACTCCGGTGCCAGGGTCGTCTTGGTCGCGAGGTCGAAGGACAAACTGGACGCCATGCAAGCAACGATCGAGGAAGGCGGAGGGACGGCGTTTTCCTACCGATGCGACCTTTCGGACGCGGCCGACACCCAGCGCTTGATCGACGCCGTGTTGGGTGACCATGGGGGGGTCGATATCCTCGTGAACAACGCAGGGATGTCGATCCGTCGGAGCGTCACCAAGTCGTATGGGCGCGTCCACGATTTCGAACGCATGCTGGCGCTCAATTTCCTCGGCTCCGTCAGGCTGATCATGGGTTTCTTGCCCGGAATGCGGGAGCGGGGCGATGGTCAAATCCTCAACGTATCGACGGTGGGTGTCCAAGTGAACGTCCCCCGCTTCGGTGCCTACATCGCCAGCAAAGCGGCGCTCGACGCGTTCTCCCGCGTCCTCGCAGTCGAAGCCCTCGGCGACGGGGTCAAGGTAACGACCGTGTACATGCCGCTCGTCAAGACGCCGATGATGGAGAGCACGACGATCTACCGCGCGTTCCCGATGCGAACCGCTGCCGAAGCCAGCGACCTCATCGTCGACGGCATCGTGAGACAGCCGAAGCGGGTCGCCACTCCCACTGGCAGTGCGTTCGAGTTCGCCTACGGCGTGGCCCCGAGCGCGATCGACCGGGTCCTGCACGCCGCCTACAAGCTCTACCCGGAGTCGGGCGACGCGAAGGACCTCAACCGACCGACGAGTCGGGACGCCGCCTTGTTCCAAAGGGTCTTCAACGTCGTCACGCGACGCGCTCGACAACGGCGTACCCCAAAGCCATCAGAGGAAAACCCCCAGGAGAACCAGCCATGAAGGAGATCACCCTCCAAAGTGGAAGCACCATGCCCGCCCTCGGGCTCGGGACTTGGAAGTCCAAGCCAGACGAGGTGTACCACGCCGTCCGGGCCGCCATCGAGATCGGCTACCGACACATCGACTGCGCCGCGATCTACGCCAACGAAGACGAAGTCGGCCGCGCGCTCTCGGACGCGTTCTCGGCTGGGGATGTCGTCCGAGAGGACATGTGGATCACGAGCAAGCTGTGGAACGACGCACACGCCACCGAGGACGTTCAACCGGCACTCGAAGCCAGCCTCCAAAGGCTTGGCCTTGAACGGCTCGACCTCTATCTGATGCACTGGCCGGTCGCCCTAAAAAGGGGCGTCGCCCTGCCGCGCACACCAGACGATTTCCACTCCCTCGAGGAGCGCCCCCTCGAAGCCACCTGGGAGGCCATGCTGGCGCTGACCGAGAGAGGGATGACCCGCGAGGTTGGCGTGTCAAACTTCACCGCAACGAAGATCGCGCGAGTTCGGGACGCCACCGGCGTGACACCTGCCGTCAACCAGGTCGAGCTCCATCCGTACCTTCAGCAGGCTGGCCTCGTCGCGGCCTGCCATGAGATGGGAGTCGGAGTGACAGCGTATTCGCCCCTCGGATCGCCCGACTCCGCGGCCATGTTTCGACGCCAGGACGACGCCCCGCTCATCCAACACCCTACGATCCTCGAGATCGCCGGTCGCCTGGGCGCAACGTCCGGGCAGGTTCTGATCGCATGGGCGCTCGCGCGCGACACGAGCGTCATCCCGAAGTCGGTCAACCCGGGTCGCATCGCTGAGAACTGGGGCGCCCAAGAGGTGGCTCTCGATGAATCCGCCCTCGCCGCCCTAAGCGCCCTCGACCACAACCACCGCATGGTCGACGCCACGTTTTGGTACATCGGTGAGAGCTACTCGGAAGAGAACCTCTGGAGGGACTAGCCCGTCACCACGCCGGGTTTGGGCCCCTAGCCTTCTTGCCCTTGGTGGAGCACTTCGAGGTAGCGTTCGCGCACCTCGTTGATCTC
The DNA here is from genome assembly GCA_039030295.1 of Myxococcota bacterium. Lineage (GTDB taxonomy): Bacteria > Myxococcota_A > Polyangia > Polyangiales > Houyiibacteriaceae > SG8-38. The sequence goes on from JBCCEK010000092.1 coordinate 14,553, forward strand.
GGTTTCGAGTGTATCGAGGGTCCAACTCGAGGTGTCGATCGGCGGTAACACCACCGCCTCGATCACAGCCGGGCGCACTACGATCGCGCCTTTCGGCAAGGCGTCGAGTACGTTCCGAAATACGACCGGAACGATCGGGACACCCGCCTCCATCGCAAGCCGGAACGCCCCTTTCTTGAACCGGCCGAGGGTCGGCGTCGTGGAACGCGTGCCTTCGGGGGCAATGATCAGTGAGCGCCCATGTCGAAGAGCCTCGACCGCTGGACCAAGCGCCTCGATCGCCTTGACCGTGTTGGAGCGATCGACGAACGCCACGCCGGCTGCACTGAAGAGCGGCCCGAACACCGGGTTGTGCTTGAGCTCGGCCTTGGCGATGCCGGTGAAGTCTCGCCGCAACAACTTGAGAAGCAGCACCAACTCGAGACCGCTCTGGTGGTTGAAGATGAATACCGCCGGGCGGTGGGACCACAGGTAAGACTCTCCCTCGACGCGAAGGTCGATCCCAGCCGCTGAGGTGGCCAGGTCACCCCAAAGGGACCCCATGACGTTGAACGCCTCACGCCTCGATCGGTTGAGCGCCCCAGCGGCGACCCCGAACACCAGGGACGGTGCAAGCGTCCCATAGATGAGGCCCGTGCGCGCAACGTCACCGAGTGTCGGGGTACCGCGGCTGGTGAACCGCCTCACCGGCCAACGTCGCTCTTTGGCGATCTGAGCGAGTTGTCGGGTCGGATTGAGCGGCCGCGGCCGACCGACCACATCGAAGAGAGGAAGGTCCTCGTGGCTGTCGGAGTAGAAGTAGCTGTCGTCGAGATCGAGGTCGTGCGTGCTCGACAAGGCCCGCGCTGCGATGGCCTTCCCTTCTCCGTAGCACGTCGGTCGTACGACATCGCCGGTCAGGATGCCGTCTTTCACTCCGAGTTCGGTGTACATCAGATGGTCGATCCCAAGCTCACGCGCGACCGGCTCGGCTTGGTACCGTGTCGCCGACGTCACGATCGCGACCGTGTGCCCGCGCTCTTGATGCGCTTCGACGAGCGCTCGAGACTCAGGGTAGATCTGTGTCGCGAGGTACTTCTCGAAAGCGTGCTGGCCCACCTCTTCAAGCACAGACTCTTCGAGCCCGCGATACACTGCGGTGGTCGCGGAAACGAACGAGGAGAACCCCATCCGCCCCATGGCGAAGGAGAGGGTCGCGCGAAACGAGTTGGCCAGATCGCGCGGGGACAAACGGCCCGAGGCGAGCTGATCGCGCGTGAACGCGGTGGCCGAGAAGCCCGCGAAGAGGGTCTGATCGAGATCGAAGAACGCGCCCACGTTCGGGCCAGCCGGTCCGTTCCAGATCTCTCGCGTCAGCTTCTCGTGGAGAGTCATCGAGCGACGGAGGATACCTCAAGACGAGACACAATGGGTGCGGCACGATCTCCTGGCAGCGACTCCTGGCGCAGAAGGGGAAAAATGATACGACCTCACCCATGGCCAATCCGACCGCAACCCTCGAAACCTCGCTCGGCAATGTCGAGGTCGAACTCTTCACGGACCTGATGCCTGTGACCGCGGGCAATTTCGTGGCGCTCGCGAAGCAAGGGTTCTACGACGGTCTGCACTTCCACCGGGTGATCGACGGCTTCATGATCCAGTTCGGCTGCCCACATAGCCGTGACCCGAACAGCCCCCGGGCTGGCACCGGCGACGGCCCAAACGGCTGCATCGAGGACGAGCATCCGGACAACGCCAAGGTCTCAAACCAGCCCGGCACGCTGTCGATGGCCAACACCGGCCGCCCGAACAGTGGAAGTTGCCAGTTCTTCATCAACACCTCGGACAACAAGTTCCTCGATTGGTTCTCGCCCGGGAACTCGAAGCATCCGGTCTTCGGCAAGGTGCTCGAGGGCATGGACGTGGTTCAGAAGATCAGCACGACGCAGACCGACGGTGGAGATCGGCCTGTGACCCCGGTCCAGATGGTCAAGGTCACGGTACACGAATAGGGCGCCTGAATGCTGAAGACTCTCGAAAGGCACCTCGGCTTCCTCGGAACGGCAGTCGTCTTGCTGAGCTGTCAGCCCGGCCCCCCCTACTTCATTCCGGGAACGGCCACCCTACCCGCATGCGAGGAACCACCTGCCTTCGACCTCGAGGGAACGTGGTTCGACAGTGGC
>JBCCEK010000093.1:0-16674 GCA_039030295.1 Myxococcota bacterium
AACATTGAGCTCTTCGCGAATCGCATCGGAGAACTGATCGATGGCTCGACGCTGGGCGTCGTCGGCGACGACGACGATCGCTTCGGCGAGAGGCTGCCGAACCTTGAGCTTGTTCTCGTTCCGGACGCGCTGACCCAGGGCAACGACGTTGCGCACCCATCGCACCGACTCTCGAAGGGCATCGTCGACGCGCGCGGGCTCGCCCTCCGGGAAGGGCGCCAGATGGACCGACTCGGGCGCCGAAGGGTCATGCTTGCACACGAGGTTCTGAAACAGCGTCTCCGTCATGAAGGGAATGAACGGCGCCGACAACTTGGTGAGGTCGACCAGCACCTCGTAGAGAGTCGCGAACGCCGCTTGCTTGTCGTCGTTGTCCTCACTCGCCCAGAAGCGGCTGCGGCTTCTCCGGACGTACCAGTTGCTCAAGCCATCGACGAACCCAAGCAGATGCCGAACTGCCATGTGGCTCTTGTAGGCATCGAGCTCGTTGCGCACGGCATTGACCGTCGCGTCGAGCTCGGCCAGTACCCACCGATCGAGGTCCGACCGTCGTTCGACAGGAGGCCTGGCCGCCGAGGGAGACCATCCGTCGATGTTCGCGTAGGTGACGAAGAAACTGTAGACGTTCCAGATCTTGAGGAGGAACTCCCGAACGGCGTCCGTGGCTGCGTCGTCGAAGAAGCGCGTGTTCTGGCCGGGGACCGTGCCTGCGTAGAGGGCCCATCGGACGGCGTCCGCGCCCACTTTGTCCATCAACACGAGGGGGTCGGTGTAGTTCTTGTCGCGCTTGCTGAGTTTCTTCCCCTTCTCGTCGGTGATGATGCCCATGACGACGCAGTTGCGGAACGGGTGGGGAAGAGCCTGTTGGGGGAACATCAAGGTGCTGATCGTCATCAGCGAATAGAACCAGCCGCGGGTCTGGTCGACCGCTTCGGTGATGAAGTCTGCTGGGAAGTTCCGCTCGAACTCCTCGCGGTGCTGGTGCGGGTACCCCCACTGCGCGAACGGCATGCATCCAGAATCGAACCAGCAGTCGATGACCTCGGGAACGCGGCGGTACACCCCCGGCTCGCCCTCCTTGGTCCAGGTCACCGCATCGATCCACGGCTTGTGGACCATCAGATGGTCTTGGAGGGCTGGATCCTCGGCCTTGGCGCTGTCGAAATGGGCGAAGGCCTCTGGGTGCTTCTCGAGGATTTCGCCAACCGAGCCGACCGCCTCCATCGTCCCGGTCTCGTCGTTCACCCAGATCGGGAGCGGTGTGCCCCAGAAGCGCTCGCGGGAAAGCGCCCAGTCGACGTTGCCTTCGAGGAACTGGCCCATACGTCCGGTCTTGATGTGGTCGGGCTCCCAATGCATCGACCGGTTGTTGTCTTTGACCGCGCCGATCTCTTGGGTGGTCCGGATGAACCAGGAACGGCGAGCGTACTGGATGAGCGGGTCGTCCATCGCCCGCCAACAGAATGGATAGTCGTGCCGGTACACTTCTTCTTTGAAGAGGGCTCCGGTCGCACGCAGGTGACGGATGATGTCTCGGTCCGCCTCCTTGCAGAATCGTCCCGCGAAGTCGGTCACCTCCGGCGGGAACGTGCCGTCCGGTCGCACGAGTTGTAGGAACCCCATCCCTTTGGCCTGGCATACCCGGAAGTCGTCCTCGCCGAATGCGGGCGCCAGGTGAACCAGCCCGGTGCCGCTATCGAGCGACACGAAGTCTGCGTCGACGACTTCCCACGCGGGGCCGCCCTCGGGCTGTGCGTATCGGAAGGGGGGCTCGTAGCGCATGCCGACGAGCTCACGGCCTTTGTGCGTGGCGACCACGGTCGCCTCGTCGCCGAGCACCTTGGCGACGAGAGGTTCCGCGACGATGAGTCGCTCGCCTCCCTCAACTTCGGCTGTCGCGTACACGGTGTCCGCGTCGACGGCGAGCGCGATGTTGGACGGCAACGTCCACGGCGTCGTCGTCCAGGCGACAAAGGAGGTGTTGGCTTGGTCGACCACGGGGAATCGCACCATCACGGACGGGTCGTCGATCGTCTTGTACCCCTGTCCGACTTCGCCGGCGGACAGTGCGGTCCCGCCCTGCGGCCACCACCAAACGACTTTGTAGCCCTGGTAGAGAAGGCCGCGCCGAAACATCTCCGAGAGGGCCCACCAGACGCTCTCGATGTAGGACTTGTGGAACGTGACGTAGGCATCGTCGAAGTCCACCCAGAAGCCGATGCGCTGGGTCATCTTCTGCCATTCGTCGATGTACTTGAAGACCGAGTCGATGCACTGTCGGCTAAACGCCTCGACGCCGTACTCCTCAATCGCGTCGCGTCCGCTGATCCCGAGTGCCTTCTCAACTTCGACCTCAACGGGAAGGCCATGCGTGTCCCAGCCCGCTCTCCGGGGCACGTGGTAGCCGCACATGCTGCGATAGCGGAGAAAGACATCTTTGATGACACGGGTCATCACATGCCCGGGGTGGGGCATCCCGTTGGCCGTCGGGGGTCCTTCGTAGAACACGAAGGGGGGTTTGCCCTCGGCCTGCGCAAGGCTCTTGTCGAAGATGCGAGCGCGTTCCCAGAACGCAAGCTGGCTCGCGTCGACCTCGGGAAACGAGACCTGGGGGGAGACAGGCTCAAACATGGCCACGCGGCATACCACGCCAGGGCGCGATTTCCACTTCACGCGGTGGTTTGAGCCGGCGCAGAGCAGCTGTTACACCCCCGAGCATGGCGGAGCTGATCGATGGGAAGGCGCTTGCGAAGGAAGTCCGCGCTGAGGTGAAGGCGCGGGCCGAAGCGTTTGCGGCGAAGCACGGGCGGGCGCCTGGGTTGCACGTGGTGCTGGTCGGGGAGGACCCGGCCTCCCAAGTCTACGTTCGCAACAAAGAGCGGGCTGCGACGAAGGCCGCGATCGCGGGCGAGGTCCACCGGCTCCCCGCGGAGACGAGCGAGGCGGACTTGCTCGCGTTGGTCGGCAAACTCAACGCGGCTGACGACATCGATGGCATCTTGGTGCAATTGCCGCTTCCCGATCACCTCGACGACCAGACGATCGTCGACGCCATCGACCCCGCCAAGGACGTCGATGGCCTGCATCCCTTCAACGCCGGCCTCCTCGTCGTCGGGCGATCCGGGCTTAGGCCATGCACGCCGAGCGGCTGCATGCGCATGCTGGCTCACATCGGATGCGATCCCAAAGGCAAGCGCGCGCTCGTGCTCGGGCGAAGCACCCTGGTCGGCAAGCCTATCGCGCTCATGCTGCTCGAGAAACATGCGACGGTCACCATCGCGCACTCGCGAACGGCGGACCTCGCGGAACGAGTCCGCGAGGCGGACATCGTCGTTGCAGCCGTGGGCCGACCGAACCTCGTACGAGGAGAGTGGGTGAAAGAGGGTGCGGTTGTGATCGACGTCGGCATCAACCGACTCGAGGACGGGTCTCTCACGGGCGACGTCGACTTCGAAGGGGCGGCCGCTCGTGCCTCCCACATCACGCCCGTACCGGGTGGGGTCGGGCCGATGACCATCGCAATGCTCCTCAGCAACACGGTCGACGCGGCCGAAGCGCGCGAGGCCTAGGTTTCACCGGGACGCCGTCCCGGCGTTCAAGTCAGTTCGTCGATGAGGCGGTCGAGTTCGTCGTAGCTCGAGAAGTGAATGCAGACTTGGCCTCGGCCTTTTTTGCTTTCTCGGATGACGGTCGTGGACCCAAGTGCCTTCGACAGTCGGTTCTCGAGGTCGCGCACGTTCGCGCTCTTTTCCGACGGGGCTCGCGCTGCGGCTGGCCCACCATTCCTCGCGTGCTTGCGCGCCTGCCGTTCCGCCTCGCGAACGCTCCAGCCTTTGGCGACGGCAGCTTGGGCGAGTTTGTTCATCGCGGCGACGTCGGGTGCCGCGAGGAGGGCGCGAGCATGGCCTTCGGTGAGTTCGCCGTCTTCGACCAACGCCATGACTCCTTCGGGGAGTTTGAGCAGGCGAAGGGAGTTGGTGACGGTCGAACGTTCTTTGCCGACCTTGGTGGCGATGGCTTCTTGGGTGTACCCGAAGTCGTCGACGAGACGCTGAAACGCTCGGGCGGTCTCGAGTGGATTGAGGTCCTCGCGCTGGAGGTTCTCGACGAGCGCCGCCTCGAACGCCGCCTCGTCACCGAGGTCGTGCACGAAGATCGGAAGCTCCTTGAGACCGGCCTGCTGGGCCGCACGCCACCGACGCTCCCCTGCGATGATCTCAAAGCCCCCGGCGGCTCGCTTTCGCACCAGAATCGGTTCGAGGACGCCGTGCTCGCGAATCGACGCGGACAGCTCCGCGAGCGCTTCAGCGTCGATTCGCGTGCGCGGCTGCATTCGACCGGGGTGAAGGTCCTCGATGGCGGCCGTGGTGTCGGTCGCCCTTTCGATGGGGGCCGGCGGAGCTGCAGGAAGCAACCCGTCGAGCCCTCGGCCAAGCCTCCTTCGAGCCACTACGCTGCTTCCTCCAGGTCCTCGAGGAGCTCGCGTGCCAGGCTCAAGTACGTGTAGGACCCCCGGGAAGAGGCGTCGTAGAGAATGACCGGCTTCCCGTGCGAGGGCGCTTCGGCGAGGCGAACGTTTCGAGGGATGATGGTGTCGTACACTCGGAAGTGTCGTCGTACCTCGGCCGCGACCTCGTTGGCTAGATTGTTGCGTGCGTCAAACATCGTCAGCAGCACGCCGTGAATCTCGAGCGTCTCATTGATCGAGGCGCGAACTCGCTCGATGGTGCCAACCAGCTGGGAGAGCCCTTCGAGTGCGTAGTACTCACACTGCAAGGGCACCATCACCATGTCGGCTGCCGTGAGGGCGTTGATGGTGAGCATGCCGAGCGAGGGAGGGCAGTCGACGACGATGAAGTCGTACTCGTCGCGCACCGCGTCGAGGGCCTCGCGAAGGCGCGTGGCTGCATCGTCGGCCTCGAGGAGGTCGCGCTCGACCCCGACCAAGTCTTGCGTCGCGGCGATGACGTGCAGATACGGCATCTCGGTCTCGTAGATGACGTCGGCGGTTTCGACGTCGCCGAGCAGGAGCTCGTACGAGCCCTCCATCTCGGTGTCGTTCGGGTCACAGCCGACGCCGGTCGAGGCGTTGCCCTGAGGGTCGAGGTCGACCAGCAAGACGCGCTGCTCCGCGACGGCAAGGCTTGCTCCCAAGTTCACCGCGGTCGTCGTCTTACCCACCCCGCCTTTTTGGTTGGCGATCGCAACCACCCGACTCATGGATTGCGTCTACCAGCGCGGCCCATGGGTTTCAATCTCGTCCGTTTTTTTGCGCTCGAGATCGGGATGGGTAGGGTGTGCTGCAGTGTAGGACAAAGTAGTCAGTTGGCATACCAGGTGGGGATCCCGCAAGGTGGCGAACCGACGAAAAAGGGGGAGACATGCGCCCGAAGGGACCGAAGAACTACTTTACGCTTGCGGAGTTCGAGCGCGAGGAACTCAGGCGGCATCACAAAGCCGGATGGTCCCTGGACGATCTCTATTCGGAAGCGACGTTCGAGCCCGGCGAGGATGACTCCCTCCGAAACGAAGAACCGGAAGAGCTCGATTTCGACTTCGGTTGACGCCGCTCAGTCGAGCGGGCCGACGCCAGGCTGAAGAAAGTGCTGCTCGTGGCCCCAGTCGGCCTCGTGCTGTGTCGGTCCGATGATGCCTTCGGCCATCGCCCAGAGCAGGGCAAAGCTGATCCCAAGGGTGATGAAGCTGAGCACGATCAGCTTCGGCCCGTTCCAGGACGCGTCTTCTTTGAGGGTGCGATCGTTCATTCGATCGCTCATTGGGACGTTGTTGTACGTGTCTGCCATCGGACTTCAGCCGCCTCTCGGCTCGGCTAGATAGTGCCAACGCAGACTTCAGTCAACTGCCGCGAGCCCGTGTGCGCGTGGCCACCAGCATGGGCAGAAAGGGCCGGAAATCCAGTTTTTCTGGACAATTTGCCCGGTCGTCCTAGAAGAGATAGTCAAGCTCCTAAGGATTCCGCTTTGGCTGCCATCGAACTCATGACTCCCCGCATGCTCGACGACATGCGCCGCTCCTGCCAGCTGGCAGCGGATTGTCTCACCGCCGTCGGGGAGATGATCGCGCCCGGCATCACGACCGACGACATCAACCGTTTCGTTCACGACTACATCGTGAGCCGAGACGCGTACCCGTCGCCGCTCGACTACAAGGGTTTCCCAAAGAGCGTCTGCACCAGCATCAACGAATGCGTGTGTCACGGGATCCCTGGTCTCGATGTGCTGAAAGACGGCGATATCATCAATGTCGACGTCACGACCTATCTCCCGAAGGAGCACGGGTACCACGGCGACACAAGCCTCACCTTCTACGTCGGCGAGCCCAGCCGAGAAGCGATTCACGTCGTCGAGACGGCGCGCCAATGCCTCGAGCTCGGGATCGCGGAGGTCAAACACGGAAAGCGCATCGGCGACATCGGCGCGGCGATTCAAGAGTACGCCGAAGGTCAAGGCTGCTCGGTTGTACGCGACTACGTGGGCCATGGGGTTGGCCGCGAGTTCCACATGCCTCCCCAGATTCCCCACTACGGGAGGCGGGGCAAAGACAAGCGGCTCAAGGCGGGCATGGTGTTCACGATTGAACCCATGATCAACGTAGGCACCGCAGGGACCGAGCTCATGGACGACGACTGGACCGTCCTCACCCAGGACCGCTCACTCTCCGCGCAGTTCGAGCACACGGTCCTCGTCACCCGAGACGGCGTCGAGGTCCTCACCGCCCGCAAGAACATCGCGACAAACTCCGAAGACCTCCCCTGGTCCCAAGTCGGCCCCCTCTCATCCCCCGCCGCCTGGTCCCGCCGCCCCCAAGCCGCAGGGTCACGCTAGCCCCCGAAAAACCCAGCAGTCACGGACCTTTCCGCCCCGCACCGCGAAAACCGGCGCACCACCGTCCCCGCCGCATTCCGCCGCCGCCCGCCGCGCCAGGCTGCGGGCGAACCGACATGCGCGGAGGCGCCTGGCGCATGTTTGGCGGGGACGAGGCTTTGGGTTTTCGCGGTATGGGTTGGAAGTAGCTGATTTATTTGGGGTTTTGGGGGGGCGGAGTGACCCTTACGTAGAGGCCGTCGGGGGTTTGGTGGCAGTGGAGGGGGTGGAGGGCGAGGCCTTCGCAGGGGCCCTCGATGCAGTAGCCGTCGTCGATGCGGTAGATGGCTCCATGGGTTCCGCAGACGAGGTGGGCTCCGTCCTCGGTCAGGAGCTCTCCTGTACCTCCGTCGAGCGGGACGGGCAGGTGCCGACACAGGTTGCGATACGCGCGGACCACGCCGGAGCGGTCGCGTGTCACCAGCGCCATGATCGGGAGGCCCTGTCGGTCGTGACCCAGGTGCGCCGTTCGGACATCGCCGATCTTGAGGTCCTCGTCGCTGCAGACCCACACCTCGGTCGTGTCATCGCGAGTCATATCAACTCGTCTCCTTGCTCACACCGATGCTGACGGCGGTCGTGTCGCTGCCCCCGGCTCCCGACCATCCTAACTCTCCCCGGCCTCGGCCCAGGTGGCTCTGGCAGGAACCGACACGAGGTCGCGATCCGGAAGCCATAGCCCCGTGAGCCAGCCCCCGTACACACAACCGGTGTCGAGGCCGAACGCGTGTGGATGTCGCTGAAGTCCGCGGACGGCGTCGTGACCGAACACCGCGAGCCGGGGCCCCGGCCAGCGCTCCGCCCATGGCTGCCCTTCTTCGTAGGATCGCGAGCCGGTGCCGTCCTCGAGGATGCTCCGCATGTTCATCAAGTCGTACGGGTCTTGGTCTTCGAGCGGGAGGTCAGGAAGCAAGCCGGCGTGCACTACCAGGGCCTCGTGCTCGTCGAGCAAGAGCCAAAGGGGGAGGGACTCGAGCCATCGCCAATCCGCCTCTTCGAGGCTGTCCGCGACTTCTTGATGGGTGTCGCGGAGCTCCGGGGGCTCCTCACCACGCTGCCGTGCTTCCCACCAACGGAGACAGTGCTGATCGTGGTTCCCTCGGACCGCGCGCGCCCCAAGCTCCCGCACCCGACGGACAACCCCGAGCGAATCCGGCCCCTTCGCAACCAAATCTCCCACGAACACCAGCCCATCGCCCGGCGCCCAGTCCGCCTCCTCCAGCAGGTCGTCCAGCTCCTCGAGGCAACCGTGAACATCGCCGATGATGAAGGTGCGCTCCCCCATAGCTCCGATCTTGGTGCCGCCCGCGTCGAGATCCAAGTTTCGCGGGTCAGCCGCTGCGTTGACAGCGCGTCGAAACCGGCAATACAGGCCCTCTCATGATCAAGGAAGGCCGCAAGGCACCCGCGTTTAGCCTCGAATCGTCGGACGGCGGCAAGGTCTCACTCAAGGACTTCGCCGGCCAGTACGTCGTCGTCTACTTCTACCCACGGGACAACACGCCGGGTTGCACCGTCGAAGCCAACGACTTCAACAAAGCGCTACGGAAGTTCAAGACGCGCGATGCCGTGGTCCTCGGTGTCAGCAAGGACTCGATCGCCTCGCATTGTAAGTTCGCTGACAAATACAAACTCAAGTTCCCGCTGCTGAGCGACCCCGACGGTAAGATGCTCGAGAAGTACGATGCGTGGGGCGAGAAGAACATGTACGGCAAGAAGTCGATGGGCATCATACGCTCCACCGTGCTGGTCGGCCCCGACGGCAAAGTGCTCAAACACTTCCCGAAGGTGAAGGTCAAGGGGCACGTCGACGCCGTCATCGAAGCGCTCGACGAAGCCCGAAGCAATTGACACCTCAGCAACTTGAGGCGCATGGTTCGATGGCGATGAGCGAGCCCAACACGGTCCCGGCGGCGCAACCGCCCGATGCCCCCGAGGCGCTGGACCCGAACTTCCGGATCACCCTGCCGAACTTCGAGGGGCCCCTCGACCTTCTGTTGCATCTGATCCGGAAGCACGAGCTCGACATCCTCGACCTGCCCATCGCCTTCATCACCGATAAGTACCTGGAATACTTGAGCTTGATGAGCGAGCTCAACCTCGACGTCGCCTCGGAGTACCTGGTGATGGCGGCCACCTTGGCGCACATCAAGAGCAAGACCCTGCTCCCCCGTCCTCCCGACGATCAAGACGACGAAGAAGTCGACGAAACCGATCCTCGCGCTGAACTGATCCGGCGTTTGCTCGAGTACCAAAAGTACAAACGGGTCGCCGAAGATCTCGGTCAGCGGGCGATCGCCGGTCGAGACGTATTCGCACGCGGCACCGACGCGCCGGTGTCCGATGGGGTGCAGCCGTTGGCCAAGTTCAGCGTGTTCAAGCTGATCGACGCACTGAAGAAGGTCGCCGAACGCATCAATGCCGAAATCTCACTCGAGGTGGACGCGGAGCGAATGACCATCCAGGAACGAATCGGCAACCTGGTCGAGGTGCTGCGGGACCGCGGGCGATGCCGGTTCGACGAGCTCTTCGAAGGGGTCACCACTTCCTACGACTTGGTGGTGACCTTCCTTGCGCTCCTCGAGATGGCCAAGATGCGAATCGCAAGCGTTTACCAAACCGACCACGAAGAACCGATCTACCTCGAGTACACGCTCCTCGACGCGAGTGGCGAGGCGCTGATCCCGGAAGACGTGGCCCGCACACTCTCAGGCCACGAGGCGCCCGACATGAACGAATCAAACGAAGAACGCCGTGAGTCCGTGGTCGTCCCCGCAGGCTCCTCCGAGGCCTACGGATGGATCGAAGATGAGTTGAAGCCATGAGCGACCCCCAAATGCAAACCGAGGTGCAAACCGAGGTGCGAACCGAGGCGCAGGCCGACCCCGCCACAAACGGAAACGGCGCCGCCGCGCCTCGATCAGGCACGTCGTCCGTGCTGAAGAACGTCCTCGAAAGCCTGATCTTCGTGGCCGACAAGCCCGTCTCCGCCAAGCGATTGGCGCGGACGTCCCACGCGACCCTCGCGGAGGTCCAGCCGTTGTTGGATGAGCTCGTTGCCGACTACCAACACCGAGGCGTCCGCCTCTACTTCATTGCCGGCGGCTACCAGTTCCGGTCGGCGGCAGACAGCTCGGAGTTCGTGAAGAGCTTCGTCGCCCCGCGGCCGCTTCGTCTGACGAGGGCCCAGCTCGAGACTCTCGCCATCGTCGCCTACCGTCAGCCGATCACTCGCCCCGAAGTCGACGAAGTCCGCGGCGTCGATTCAGGGTCGTCACTCCGGATGCTTGCGGAGCGAAGCCTGGTCAAGACGCTCGGCCGGAAAGACGAACCCGGCCGGCCGCTCGTGTACGGAACCACCGCACGCTTCCTCGAGTTCTTCGGGCTGAGCACCCTCCAGGACCTGCCCACGCTGCAGGAGTTCAGCGACCTGACCGACGAGCACAAAGCCCTCTTCGAAGAGAAGACCGGTGAGTCGATCGACATCGCCTCCGCAGAGATCGCGGCCGCAGAAGCCATCGAGCAGGCCGAGCAAGAGCTTCTCGAAAAAGAAGAGGCTGCGCGCCTTGCCGCGGAGCAAGCGGCGTACGAAGACGACGAGACCGAAGACGAGCTCGACGAAGACGAAGAGCTCGACGACGAAACCGACGAAACCGACGAAACCGAGGACGACGAGGACGACGAATGACCTTTCAGGAGCTCGTCCTTGCACTCGAGAAGTTCTGGTCCGAGCACGGCTGCTTGATCGTCCAGCCGTACAACTCAGAGGTCGGCGCAGGGACGTTCAACCCGCACACGTTTCTCCGCGCGATCGGGCCGGAGCCTTGGAACGTCGCCTATGTCGAGCCCAGTCGAAGGCCAACCGATGGCCGTTACGGCGAGAACCCGAACCGCCTGCAGCAGTTCCACCAGTACCAAGTGATCCTCAAGCCGTCGCCCCTCGAGATCCAAGAGCTCTACCTCGACTCGCTGCGAGCCCTAGGCACCGACCCCAACCACCATGACATCCGCTTCATCGAGGACGACTGGGAATCGCCCACCTTGGGCGCTTGGGGGCTCGGATGGCAGGTGTGGCTCGACGGGTTGGAGATCAGCCAGTTCACGTACTTTCAACAGTGCGGCGGGATCGACTGCAAACCAATCAGCGGTGAGCTCACCTACGGCCTCGAGCGAATCGCCATGTACCTCCAGGACGTCGACGACGTCTACGACCTGACGTGGGCACCAGGGATTCGCTACGGCGACCTCTACAAACGCGCCGAATGGGAGTGGAGCACCTACAACTTCGAGCAGGCCGACACCGCGCTCCAAGACGAGCTCTTCACCCAGTACGAGACGCAAGTGAGCAAGTTGCTGGGACTCAGCCCCAAGCGCGGGAAGGGGGGCGCTCTGCAGTTTGACCGAGCACCCCTCGAACGTCTGGTCCTCCCGGCGTACGACGCCGTGATCAAGTGCAGCCACTACTTCAACGTCCTCGATGCGCGTGGTGCGATCAGCGTCACCGAACGCCAGCGATACATCGGCCGAGTCCGCTTCATCGCACGCGCGGTGGCGGAGTCCTGGTATGCCCAGCGCGAAGCCTTGGGCTTTCCCCTCGTCGAGGCGGCTGCCGCGCAATAGCGGCTGATTGCGCCGTTGGATCGGGTCTGGTAGCAACGCCTCTCCATGTCCGCCGAGTTTTTGCTGGAGATTGGGACCGAAGAGCTGCCGTCGTCGTTCGTGACGCACGCCCTGGGGGCGATGAAGGCGGCCGCTGTCGATCTCGTCGCCCAGTCGAGACTCGGCTCTGACTCTCTCGAAATCCACGAGCTCGGGACCGCGCGCCGCCTCGCACTGCGGATCCGGGGGCTGTCGACCGCGCAGCCCGACCGAAGCGAGACGGTGATGGGCCCTCCATGGAAAGCGGCCTTCGAGGACGATGGCACCCCTCGAAAAGCGGCCTTGGGCTTCGCCAAGAAACACGGGGTCGAGGTCTCGGCGCTCGAGAAGAAGGCCACGGACAAGGGCGACTATGTGGCGGTCCACGTTCACGAGCCCGGACGCCCCACTGAGGTCGTGCTTCAGGACCTCCTGCCGCAACTGTGTCAGCGAATCACCTTCCCCAAGTCGATGCGATGGGGCGCCGGCGAGGTCGCGTTCGGTCGCCCCATCCACTGGGTCGTCGCGCTTCTTGGTAGCGAGATTGTCGAGTTTTCGTTCGCCGGGGTTTCGTCCGGAAGGCAAACGAGAGGCCATCGCTTTTTGGCGCCCGAGTCCTTCGACCTTCCCGACGCAACCAGCTACGTCGGAGCGCTCGAGGAGGCCCATGTGTTGGTCGACCTCGAGACCAGGAAGCGGCGCATGCTCGAGGCTCTCGACGAGGCCGCCGCGGCGCTCGGAGGGGTCGTCGAGCCCGACGCGTTTCTGGCGGACGAGTGCACCTCTCTCGTTGAAGAGCCATTCGTCGTCCCGGGCTCGTTCGACCCATCCTTCCTCGCGCTCCCCGAAGAAGTGGTGATCGCCGTCATGCGCGACCACCAGCGCTACTTTGCGGTTCGGAGCCGCGAGGACGGCACGCTTTTGGCGTCGTACTTGAACGTCGTCAACACCGCCGAGGACCCAACCACAATCGCCAAGGGCAACGATCGCGTCCTGCGCGCCCGCCTCGCAGACGCGCGCTTCTTCGTCGAAGAAGATCGCAAGGCTCCGCTCGAGAAGCGTCTCGACAAGCTCGAGTCGGTGGTCTTCCAGTCGAAACTCGGAACGATGGGCGCGAAGGTGCGTCGCATTCGATCCGTCGCCCGCGCAGTCGCCCAGCAGGCCGAGGCCGACGCGGCTGCCGCCGAAGAAGCGGCCCGGCTCTGCAAAGCAGACCTCGAGACCCTGATCGTCTACGAGTTCCCAGAGCTCCAAGGGGAGATGGGCCGGTGGTATGCGCTTCGCGAAGACATCGACCCCGTGGTCGCCAACGCGATCCGTGATCACTATCGACCGCAGGGCCCAGATGATCACGTCCCCGATGACCGGGTCGGCGCCGCCGTGGCGGTTGCCGATCGCATCGATACGCTCGTCGGATGCTTCGGGATCGGACTCGTTCCGAGCGGGTCGGCCGATCCGTTCGCGCTCCGCCGCGCCGCGCTCGGGATCATTCGGATCGCGCTCGAGGGACCGATGGACGTGGACCTCGCCATGATCATCGATCGCGCATGGGTCTCCTACGAAGGAGATGCGACACTGACTTCCTCCCACGAAGTCCGGGAATCACTCGGCGACTTCTTTCGAGGTCGCATCCGGGCATTGGCCAAAGACCAGTACGGTGCGGACGTCGTCGACGCGTGCCTTGGCGCGTGGGATGGCAAGTCGATCCGAGACCTTCGGTCCCGAATGGAGGCGGTCGCCGAGGTCCGGGCGGCGGCTGAGTTCGACGCGCTGGCTGTCGCCTTCAAGCGCGCGTTCAACATCACGAAGGACAGCGCTCGAGGCACGATCGACTCTGGCCTCCTCGAACCGGGCGCCGAAGCGGATCTTGCCGAAACGTTCGGTACCGTCCGCGATCAGATCCGGGAAGCGACTCAAAAGCGACGCTATGCGGACGCCCTGAAGCTCGTGGCCACCGAGCTCGGGCGACCCATCGATCGGTTCTTCGAAGAGGTGTTCGTCATGGTCGACGATACCGCGGTGAGAGAGAATCGGCTTCGTTTGCTTGGGGAAATCGCCGACACCGTCAACGGCGTTGCACACTTCCACCAGCTTGCGACAAAGTCCTAGAGACGTGGCGCATCTCTTTCGGCTCGATGACCCGCTCGACCCGGAGCGTCGAGTCTCTCTCCTCGGTGTCAAAGCTGCGGGTCTTCAGGAGATGGCCGCACTCGGCATCCCCGTGCCACCTGGCTTCACGATCACGACCGAGGTCGGCGCCCAGTACCGACGAGAACGGACGTGGCCCGTGGGGCTCGAAGCGTCGCTTCGGGAAGCCATGCGCGACGTTGAATCGGCGCTCGGACGCCGGTTCGGTGATGCGGCGAACCCCCTCCTGGTATCGGTTCGCTCGGGCGGGCCCGTCTCGATGCCGGGAATGATGGATACGGTTCTCAACGTCGGCATCCACGAAGGCGCGCTCGAGGGGCTCGCGAGCATGCACGGCGGCCGTCGCTTCGCCCTCGATGCGTACCGTCGCTTGGTCCAGATGTACGGCACGGTCGTTCGGGGGATCCCGGCCAACCGCTTTCAGTTCGTCCTCGGTGAGTTGAAGACAGACTTGGGTGCGCCACGCATGCTCGATTCGGAGATCCCGGAGGATGCGCTGCGTGAACTGGTCGATGCGGACCTCTCGATCGTCGCGGAGGGCGGCACACCCTTTCCCCAAGACCCAGAACAGCAACTCTGGGAGGCTATCGGCGCCGTGTTCGACTCCTGGGACAATCCAAGGGCGATTCGGTATCGACAGATGCAGGCGATCGACCCGGATGTCGGGACGGCCTGCACCGTCCAGGCGATGGTCTTTGGAAACAGTGGCCCGCACAGCGGGTCCGGGGTGGCGTTCACCCGAAACCCCTCCAACGGCCACCAAGAACTCTACGGAGAGTACTTGGCGAACGCCCAAGGCGAGGACGTCGTCGCCGGGATCCGAACACCCGCGGCACTGACTGCGAATGCTTCGCCGCCCGGCAAGGAAGCCGAGAGCCTCGAAGTGTCGCTCCCGGACGCCTTTGCCGAGATCGTCGAGCACTGTGGGAAGCTCGAAACCCACTTTGGCGACATCCAAGACGTGGAGTTCACGATCGAAGACGGGCGCCCGTACCTCTTGCAAACGCGGTCGGCCAAACGATCAGCCCACGCCGCTGTACGCGCGGCCGTCGACATGGTGCACGAAGGGGTGCTCTCGAAGTCGGAGGCCTTGCTTCGCGTCGACCCTCGGGCTCTAGAGCAACTCCTCCGCGCCCGCCTACCTGGCCTAGACGAGCTTGCCTCTCAGGGGATCGCTCCCTTCGCGGTGGGGTTGCCAGCCAGCCCAGGTGCCGCATCGGGCCGGATCGTGTTCGACGCGGACGACGCGGTTCGCTGGGCGAGCGAGGGGCAGGAGGTCATCCTCGTGCGGCCCGAGACCAGCGCCGACGATATCCACGGGATGCGGGCGGCCAAGGGTGTTGTCACGGCCGCGGGGGGAATGACCTCTCACGCCGCCGTGGTGGCGCGCGGTCTCGGCAAGAGCTGCGTGGTCGGATGCGGCTCGCTGGACATCGACCTCCGCCGCAGGACCGTACGCCTCGACGGGGAC
The DNA here is from genome assembly GCA_039030295.1 of Myxococcota bacterium. Lineage (GTDB taxonomy): Bacteria > Myxococcota_A > Polyangia > Polyangiales > Houyiibacteriaceae > SG8-38. The sequence goes on from JBCCEK010000093.1 coordinate 15,142, forward strand.
GCGGGGAGGGCACTCGGTGAGGGCGACATGCTGACCCTCGACGGGTCGACGGGTCGCATCTACGACGGAGAGCTCGATGTGGTCGCCTCTGCGACCGTCGACGAGTTCGAGGAGCTGATGTCTTGGGCCGACCAAGTCCGTCGCATGCGTGTCTACGCGGAAGCCGATACACCACGGGCCGCGCGGGCCGCGCTCAGCTATGGCGCCGAAGGGGTCGGCCTCTGTCGAACCGAGCACATGTTCTTCGCCAAGGACCGGTTGTTCGCCATGCGTTGCGCGTTGCTGGCCCCCGAGAGCGAGGCTCGAACGCATTGGCTCACGAGGCTCGAGCGCGCCCAGCGAGACGATTTCGTGGAGTTCTTTCGCGCGATGGCTGGGAGGCCTGTCACGATTCGTCTCCTCGACCGCGCGCTCCAGGAGTTCATGCCGGACTCCGACGAGGCCATCGAAGAAGTCGCAGAGGCCCTCGATCTCGAGCCCGAAGAAGTACGCGTCGCCGCGGCCAGGCATCACGAAGAGAACCCTGACTTCGGGCAGCGAGGTGTTCGCTCCGGCCTCACGACGCCGGGGCTCTACGACATGCAACTTCGAGCCATGTTCTTTGCGGCACGCGATTGTGCCGAGCAGGGTGTCGCAGTCGAACTCGAGGTATTGGTCCCGATGGTGGCGTTCGCGAGCGAGGTCGAGGCGGTCAGTCAGATCATGAGAGGCGTCGAACGGCAAGTGTTTCAGGAGGCAAGCCAAGAGACGGCTTCCATGTTCACCGTGCGAACGGGGACGATGATGGAGCTGCCGCGTGCGTGCCTCATCGCAGGAGACCTCGCGATGCATAGCGAGGTGTTCTCGTTCGGCGGCAACGACCTCACCCAGTCGGCGCTCGGCATGAGCCGCGAAGACACGGGCCGATTCCTCCCGAGCTACATGAACGCTCTCGGCCTGGTCCGGCAGGACCCCTTCACGCACCTCGACGAGGGGGTCTTGGAGCTCATGCGGACCGCGCTCGACCGGGGCAAAGCGGCCAGGCCCGACCTGGTTGCGGGGCTTTGCGGGGACCAAGGGGGCTACCCCGCGTCCATCGAATCGTGCGAGGGGCTCGGGCTGGATTTCATCTCGTGCCCACTCCCGCAGCTGCCTGGGGCGCGACTGTCCGCCGCTCAGGCCCGATTACGCCGGCTCAAGAAGAGCGCCAACCCGTTTTCCGCTTGCTGAAGCGGGCCCCGCATGTTCCAATGCAGGTTGGACTTTGCGGTGACACTGTATGCCCGGTAGCGTGCGACGGATCGAGAACGGCCGAGAGATCGGGACGCGCCACTCCGGTGTGTCTCGGACCGCGGACGCGCTGATCGGCACCGTCATCGATGGTCGCTACCGTGTCGAAGCGCTCCTCGGCGAAGGCGGGATGGGGCTCGTCTACCGAGTGACCCACACAAAGCTCGACAAGCCCCTGGCGATCAAGGTGCTCCGAAGCGAGAACATTCGAGACGACGACGTGTTAGCGAGGTTTCAGCGAGAGGCCCAAAGCGCGTCGAACAT
>JBCCEK010000094.1:0-16623 GCA_039030295.1 Myxococcota bacterium
TCACACTCAACAGCGACAACCATCTGTTGCGCGAAGACGAGCCTGCCTGGCAGAAGTTCCTCGAAGAGATGGATCGTTTTCTGTCCGAGTAGCGCGCCCGTCGTGGTGAAGGTTGGGCACCGGATCGGTCTTGGGCAAAGCTGGACGCATACGTTTCGTCACTGCTCGTCGCGCATGTTTGCTGGACGTTCCGCCGTTGTCGCGCGCTGATCTCTCGTCGACGCACTCGCGTACGCGCATCTCCGAAAAGTGCGCGTCTCCGCGAAAATTTTTCGTAAGATTTGTTCCCCAAACTTCGTTGACATGCTCAGACGAAACGCCCAGTTTCTCCCGATGCGCGGAGAGGGGTCATGAGCCAAGGCAGCAACCTCGATGCAGAGTCATTGAAGTTGGTACTGGACTCACTGCGCGACTTTGCACAAGCAAACCTCACCGACGAAACGCTTCTCGAGTTCGACGACAAAGACGTGTTCCCAGAAGAACTCGTCCGTGCGATCGGAAGCACCGAGCTTGGAATCCAACTCGTTTTCATCCCAGAAGAGTTCGGCGGCATGGGTGGCGGCGCGTTCGACGTCTACCGCGTCTGCGAAGCGATGGCAGGGATAGACATTGGGCTCGCGACGGGTGTGCTCGCAACGTTTCTCGGCAGCGATCCGATCGTCTTCGGAGGGACACCGGACCAGAAGGAACACTGGCTGAGTCGGATCGCCGAAGAGGGTCTGCTGATGGCGTACGGAGCGACCGAGCCCGCGGCAGGTAGCGACCTCGCTTCACTCAAGACGATTGCGGCGCCGGTGGGCGACAACGGCTCGGTGTCTGGGTACACGTTGACAGGGAGCAAACAGTGGATCTCAAACGGCGGCCACGCCGACGTCTACACCGTCTTGGCCAAGGCTCCTGGAGGGCCCACCTGGTTCGTGGTCGAGCGCGGTGCGGAAGGCTTCACCGCGGGAAAACCCGAGGATAAACACGGCATTCGCTTGAGCAACACCACAGCACTCAACCTCGAAAACGTGTTCGTCGACGCAGACCGAGTGGTCGGGCTCGAGGAAGGACAGGGGCTCCGCCAGGCCCAACTCGTGTTCGGTTTCACGCGGTTGATGGTTGCGGCGTTTGGGCTCGGCGCGGGCTGGGCGGCGCTCGACCGAGCTATCGTGTACTCGACCGAGCGCATTCAAGCCGGAACGCCGCTTTCCGAGAAGCAAGGTTACACCCACAAGCTGATCGTACCGCACGCGGTCCGGCTTGAGGCGGCTCGCGCGTACATCGAACAAACCGCCGAGGCCATCGACGGGCCTGGTGACGAGTTGCTGAACACCGAAGGCGCGATCGCGAAGTACCTGGCGACGGAAGCGGGTAACGCAGCCGCAGACGCTGCCATCCAAGCGCACGGAGGCTACGGCTACACCAAAGAGTACATGGTCGAGAAGATCAAACGCGACGTTCGCATCACCACGATCTACGAGGGCACATCGGAGATCATGGAGATGACGATCGGGCGAGACCGGTGGCAGCACCATCTCAAGACCCGCGGTCAGTACTACCATGAGGTGGCGAGGGAACTCGAGGCCACCCAGATTGAACATCCAAAGTCTGGAGCGGCCACTGCCGCGCTCGCTGCGCATGCCCTCGCGGAGATCATGGAGCGAGCGCGCGCAAACCGGTTAACGCGAAACCAACACGTGCTCTTTCGAATTGGAGAGCTCGCGTCGCAGGTCGAGGGGGCGGCAGCGTTCGTGCGACGGTGTGTCCGCGTAGAGCTGGGCACCGCAAGTCCGAAGTCGCCAATCCGTTTTGACGAGGCGACACTCGCCGCCATGTCGCGCGTGTTCGCACGCGAGGCGGCGCAGCGCGTGGCAGTCGACGGCATGCGCTGGATCGTCGGCGCCGAGGCCGACGACACTGCAGACATTTCAGCACTCGAGGCGAGCGCGAAGCTCTCTCAGGTGCACGCGTCGCAGGCGGGGCTGCTTGCAGACATGGATCGAATTGGAGACGCCCTATACGAGCGTAGCTGACATACACGGAGCCGAGGATGCCTGACCAGACACACAGAGCCATCGCCATCGTTGGAGTGGGCGCGGTTCTTCCAGACGCGCAGAACGCGAGCGAATTCTGGCAGAACGTGGCTGGCGGACGCTACAGCATCACCGAAACTCCGGCCGAACGCTGGGACCCTGCCCTTTACTACGATCCCGACCCCAAGGCGGTCGACAAGACGTACTCGAAGATCGGGGGTTGGGTGCGTGAGTTTCATTGGGAGCCGCTCAAATGGAGGCTGCCGATCCCGCCAAAGGTCGCCGAGGCGATGGACCGAACGCAGAAGTGGTCGGTGATGGCGTGCCGCGAGGCCTTGCTCGACTACGGCCATCCAGATCGGCCGCTCGACAGCGATCGCACGGCCGTGATCCTCGGCAATGCGATGGCGGGCGACCAACACTACAAGACGGCCATTCGCATCTTCTTCCCCGAGTTTGCGAGGGAACTCGAGGGCGCGCCCAGTTTCAGCGCCCTCCCCGATTCGGTACGTGACGCGATTCTTCACGAGACGGTCGAGCGAATGCGGACCCACTACCCGAGCATCAGCGAAGACACGATGCCCGGCGAGCTGGCCAACATCATCGCAGGGCGCGTCGCCGCGATCTTCAACTTCCATGGTCCAAACTTCATCGCCGACGCGGCATGCGCTTCCGCCATGGCCGCGTTTAGTGCCGCCATCGCGGGCCTCGAGGAAGGTGACTACGACGCGGTGCTCACCGGAGGCGTCGACGGCAACATGAGCGCGCCGAGCTTTACGAAGTTCTGCAAGATCGGCGCCCTGTCGGCGACGGGCACGCGGCCCTACGACGAGGGTGCAGACGGTTTCGTCATGGGAGAAGGCGCCGCGGTCTTCCTACTCAAGCGACTCGACGACGCCGAGCAGGATGGCGATCGGGTCTATGCCGTCATTCGCGGAGTTGGGGGTTCGAGCGACGGCAAAGGCAAGGGTATCACTGCCCCCAACCCGATCGGGCAGCGGTTCGCGATCGAGCGCGCGTGGGCACACGCTGGCGAAGACCCGTCGACGGTCAGCCTCTTGGAGGGACACGGCACGTCGACGCGTGTCGGGGACGTCGTCGAGGTACAGAGCCTGGTCGACGCGTTCGCCCCTGCAGGCCTGGCCGCATCGAGTGTCCCTCTCGGGTCCGTGAAGTCCAACATCGGTCACCTCAAAGGAGCCGCGGGCGCGGCAGGCGTTCTCAAAGCGACGCTCGCCCTGCACCACAAACAGATCCCACCGAGCCTCGGTCTTCGAACTCCAAATCCCAAGATCGGCTTCGGCGGCATTCCATTCTTCGTCAACACGGAGCTGCGGCCGTGGGACGACTTCAAGGACGTGCGCCGTGCCGGAGTCAGCGCGTTTGGATTCGGGGGCACCAATTTCCATACGGTGCTTGAGGAACACGTACCGGGACGCATTCAAGCCAAGCGCCGCAGGACCGTAGCCGTTCCTGGCAACGGCGCGCCTGGAGGCGGCGGCGGGAGCTTGTCTGCAAGCATCGAGTCAACGAACAAGTCGCCGGTTCGGGGCATGCTCGTGCTCGGGGGCCAATCGCGAGCCGAGCTCTCGGAGCGACTCGACCCCGTCCTTGCCGAGGCCAAGGCGGGTCACATGCCGAGCTCGGAGCCGCCAGCAGCGAAAGACCTTGGTGCTCCTGAACGTGTGGCGATCGACTTCGGCGATGCTGCGGAGCTCGCCAAGAAGGTCGCGAACGCGAAGAAGGGCCTCGGCGCGACGAACGATGCGGTCTGGAAGGCGCTCCGCGCGCAGGGGATCTTCTACCGATCAGGGGCCAAGCCCAAGGTGGCGTTCCTCTATACGGGTCAGGGCTCCCAGTACGTGAACATGCTGCGAGAGCTGCGCGAAGTGGAGCCGATCGTCGCGGAGGCGTTTCGTGAAGCCGACGACGTCATGACGCCGCTCCTTGGGCGCCCGCTCACGGACCTGATCTTCGTCGATCCAACGAGCGAGCAGGCAGTCAAGGAGGCCGAGCAGGCGTTGCGGCAGACCGCCATCACGCAGCCCGCGGTACTCGCGACGGACCTCGCCCTGACACGTCTACTCGCCGAGTACGGGGTCACTCCTGACATGGTCATGGGACACAGCCTCGGCGAGTACGGCGCGCTCGTGGCGTCGGGAGCGCTTGGATTCCGAGAGGCCCTCGAGGCGGTCAGCGCACGGGGTCGAGAGATGACCAAGGTGTCGGTCGAAGACAACGGTCTGATGGCAGCGGTCCTCGCACCCATCGACGAAGTTCGACGAATCGTGGATTCCGTCGATGGCTACGCGGTCATCGCCAACATCAACAGCCACGGTCAGTCGGTCATCGGAGGGTCCACCCCTGGAGTCACGGCGGCCGTCGAGGCCATCACCGCGGCCGGCCACCGAGCCATCCCACTTCCCGTGAGCCACGCCTTCCACACCGAGATCGTGGCACCCGCCAGCGAGCCATTGATGAAGGAAATCCGGCGTCTCGGGATCCAAAGCCCCGAGGTTCCGATCGTCGCCAACGTCACGGGGGAGTTCTACCCGACGGGCCCTGACGTCTCTGAAGAGATGATCGCCTTGCTCGGGCGCCAGATCGCGTCGCCGGTCCAGTTCGTCCGCGGCCTCGAGACACTGTACGACGCGGGCGCGCGCATCCTCGTGGAAGTGGGCCCGAAGTCGGCACTCGCCGGGTTTACGGAGGATGTCCTCGGTTCGAAGCCCGGCGTCCTTTCTCTCTTCACGAACCACCCGAAAGTTGGCGATCTGCCTTCCTTCAATGCGGCTCTGGCAGGGTTGTATGCGGCGGGGCATGGCGCACCGAAACCCGAGGCCGCAGCAACCGAGTTTCATGCGACGGAAGCACCGGTTCAGCCGGGACCACGAACGAGCGTCGCGTCGGCTGCCCGGGGTGCCGCCGCACCGGCCTCGGGGGACCGCATCACGCAACTCGGTCACTTGTTCGCGGAGTTCCTCGATCGGGGCATGGAGATCTACCGAGGCGGAACGGCCGGTGAACCCGGTCAGCCAGTGGTCGTCACGGGCGCGTGTATCGGGCTTCCCGGCGCGTCGCGAGTCTTCGCCGACGACAACGTCGACCGCATGCTGCATGGCAAGCCGTTCATCGACGCCATCCCAATCGCCCTTCGGAGTGCGATGGCGGACAAGAAGATCACGCGGCTTGTCAAGTCCGACAAGGGCGGGCCGAGGTTCGAGACGATCGACTCTCCGTCAGACACGATCAAGCTCGCCGGGCGCGGAGGCGACATCGCACTGTCGAGCGACTTCGGGATTCCCGAGGAACGGGCATCGGCAATGGACTCGACTACGCGCATGGCCGTTGCCGCCGGTGTCGAAGCGCTTCGCGACGCCGGAATCCCCTTGGTGCAGCACTACAAGACCACCACCAAAGGCACGAAGCTACCCGACCGTTGGGGGCTTCCTGAGACGATGCGCGACGACACCGGCGTGATCTTCGGTTCGGCATTCCCGGGGTTCGACATGTACACGGGAGAGCTACGCGCATACTTCGAGGAGCACACGCAGCGAGAGCTTCTGCGAGAGCTTCAAGCGCTGCGTGCTCGCGTCACCAATGGGGGAGGCGACGCCGTCACAGTGGAGCTCGACCGCCACATCGCCGAACTCCAGAGTGAGCTCGACCGGCACCCCTACCAGTTCGACAGGCGCTTCATCTTCAAGTCGCTTTCGATGGGCCACTCTCAACTCGCCGAGTACATCGGGGCACGGGGTCCGAACACCCAGATCAACGCAGCGTGCGCGAGTGGCACGCAAGCCGTCGCGCTCGCCGAGGATTGGATCGCACGGGGCCGTTGTCGACGGGTGGTCATCGTGACGGCGGACAATGTGACCAGCGACAATCTGCTCGAATGGATCGGCGCCGGATTCCTGGCGAGCGGGGCCGCGGCCACGGACGAAGTTCTTGAAGACGCTGCGCTTCCTTTCGATCGGCGACGCCACGGTCTGATCCTCGGGATGGGCGCCTCAGGGATGGTCATCGAGCGCGCGGACTCTGCGCAGGAGCGCGGGCTTCGTCCGATCGCGCAGGTACTCGGAACCGTCACCGCCAACAGCGCCTTCCACGGAAGCCGGCTCGACATCGACCACATTCAGGGGTTGATGGAGAAGCTCATCGCCGATTGCGAGTCGAGGCATGGGATCTCGCGAACCGAGATCGCGCCCAAGACAGTGTTCGTCTCGCACGAGACCTACACCCCTGCACGAGGCGGCAGCGCCCAGGCGGAGATCAGTTCGCTCAGGCGTGTTTTCGGAGCCAGCGCGGACCAGATCATCATCGCCAACACCAAAGGGATGACGGGTCACGCGATGGGTGCCGGGGTCGAAGATGCCACCGCGGTCAAGATCCTCGAAACCGGCATGGTCCCTCCGGTCGCCAACTTCAAGGAGTCCGACCCCGAGCTGGGCGCGCTCAACCTCTCGCAAGGCGGAAGCTACCCAGTGCAGTACGCACTTCGCCTTGGGGCCGGGTTTGGCTCTCAGATCAGTCTGTCGCTGGTACGCTGGATCCCAAGCCGCGACGGACGACGGCCCGCACCCCTCGAACTCGGCTACGCGACGCGCATCGACGATCGGTCGCGTTTCGAAAGCTGGATGGCCGACGTCACTGGATACGACGCGCCGGAGCTCGAAGTCGTGGACCGCACCCTGCGCGTGAAAGACCAAGGGCCGGACACGCGACCGGTCTCGGCTGTGAGCGTGCCCCCGACGAGAGCGACCGCGCCGGCCACGGTCTCGCCGAACGTCTCACCAACGCCCACACCCGCAGCGTCGCTCGCGGCCGACGCGGCGACCCCAACCGCTCCCGGGAGCGACCCGGTTGCCGAGAAGGTGCTTTCGATCGTCGCCGACCAGACCGGCTATCCCGAAGACATGCTCGACCTCGAGCTCGACCTCGAAGCCGACCTTGGCATCGACACCGTCAAGCAGGCCGAGACCTTCGCCGCCGTGCGTGAAGCCTACGACATCCCGCGCGAAGAAAACCTCGAACTTCGCGCGTTTCCGACACTGGGACACGTCATCCAGTTCGTACGAGACCGACGGCCCGACCTCGACCAGGTGCCTCCACCCTTAGGTGGTGCGACGGCGGCCCCCACCTCGCCGATCGAAGACACCCCAGTCCAAGGCGATCCCGTCGTGGCTCGTGTGCTTTCGATCGTCGCCGACCAGACCGGCTATCCCGAAGATATGCTCGACCTCGAGCTCGACCTCGAAGCCGACCTTGGCATCGACACCGTCAAGCAAGCCGAGACCTTCGCCGCGGTCCGCGAAGCCTACGACATCCCACGTGACGAGAACCTCGAACTCCGCGAGTTCCCCACGCTCGGACACGTCGTCGGTTGGGTGAAGGCCAAGCGGCCAGAGTTGGAGACGTCCGATGTGTCCGCCAGCCGCGCGACTGGTGGCGCCGAAGACCCGGTGGCGACCGGCGCCGGAGATGCGATCGCCGAGCGCGTGCTCGAAGTGGTCGCGGGGGTCACCGGCTATCCCGAAGACATGCTCGACCTCGAGCTCGACCTCGAAGCCGACCTCGGCATCGACACCGTCAAACAAGCCGAGACCTTCGCCGCGGTCCGAGAGTCGTACGGGATTCCCCGAGACGAGAACCTCGAGCTCCGCGACTTCCCAACGCTCGCCCATGTGATCGGGTGGGTGAAGGAGCGCCTGCCGGAAGAACCGGCTCCCAAGGCCGAAACGTCGGACGGCGAAGCGCCAGCCACCCCCGTCGCGGATGGGGCGACAGAGGGTCTGCGTCGAGTTCCTCTGCCAGTCCTGCGACCTCCCCTCGAGGTTTGCAAAGCCACGGGCGCGGAGCTTTCGTCAGGCATGCGGGTTGTGGTCATGGACGACCGCGGTGACGTAGCCACGGCATTGGTGTCGAAGCTCCGCGCGCGCGGGGTCGAACCGTTGGTGCTCGATGGCGAGATGACCATCGCCGACCTGAGCGGCCAGCTCGAAACATGGATGGCCGACGGCCCGGTTCAGGGCGTCTTCTGGCTCGCCGGTTTGGATCGAGAAGACCCGATCGCCGAACTCTCGGAGTCGGACTGGGACCACGCAGTTCAAGTTCGCGCCAAAGCGCTCTACGCCGTTTCGCGTGCGCTCTACGCGCTGTTCGACGCGCCCGACCGCTTTTTCGTCGCTGCTACTCGTCTTGGCGGTCAGTTTGGACTCGGATCCGAAGGCGCGTTTGCTCCGCTCGGTGGCGCGGTGTGTGGCTTCGTGAAGACGCTCAAACGCGAACGGCCTGATGCCACCATCAAGGTGGTCGACTTCGAAGGTCAATGCGAAGGGGACGCCATCGCGGAAGCACTGGTCGAAGAAACGGAACTCGACCCCGGGGTGTGCGAAGTGGGTCGCGTCGGCGACGAACGATGGACACTCAGCACTGCAGCAGCGCCGCTCGGAGACGAGCCGGTCGTTGCCTTGGGCGCGGACAGCGTATTCGTCGTGACAGGGGCGGCCGGGTCGATCGTGTCGGCCATCGTCGCGGACCTGGCGCACGCGACCGGCGGGAAGTTCCATCTTCTCGATCTGAGCCCGGAACCCGATCCGAACGAGGCAGACCTCCAACGATTCGAGTCCGACCGAGAGGGTCTCCAACGAGACCTCTTCGAACGGCTGAAGCAAAGCGGTCAGAAGGCGACGCCGGTCGCGGTCCAGAGGCTCTTGTCCTCGCTCGAACGCAAGCATGCCGCGCTAGTCGCGATCCGAGAGATCGAGAAGGCCGGCGGTGAGGCTCACTATCACACGCTCGATTTGCTCGACTACGCGGCGGTCTCAACTGCGATCGGTGACATCTACGAACGACACGGCAAGGTTGACGCGCTAATCCATGCCGCGGGCCTGGAGATCAGCCACTTCGTTCCGGACAAGGCTCCCGAAGAGTTCGATTTGGTCTTCGACGTCAAGGCCAAGGGTTGGTACCACCTCTTGTCGTCGATTGGGTCGAAGCCACTCGGGGCCGCAGTCGTCTTCAGCTCGATCGCGGGGCGCTTCGGTAACGCTGGCCAAACCGACTACAGCGCCGCAAACGAACTCCTCGCGAAGTCGATCTCCAGCTTCCGTGCGACCCGACCCGAGACTCGCGGCGTCGTCATCGATTGGACGGCGTGGGCAGAGATCGGAATGGCGTCTCGAGGCTCGATCCCCAAGATGATGGAACTCGCCGGCATCGACATGCTCGATCCAGCCGACGGGATTCCGGTTGTTCGCCAGGAGCTCATCGCCGGAACCAACGGCGAGGTGGTGATCGGCGGGGCGCTCGGCGTGCTGGAAGGCGAATGGGACGACACCGGCGGAATCGACGTTGGGAAGCTCGAGGGATCGTATCAGGGACTCCTCAACCGTCGCGTCTTGAAGATGGGCATCCACGAAGGGCTCGTCGTCGAGACCGAGCTGAACCCGAAAGAGCAGCCCTTCTTGTTTGACCATCGTATCGGTGGAACGCCCGTCCTGCCCGGAGTCATGGGGATAGAGGGTTTCGCCGAGGTCGCGACTGCGCTCTTGCCGGACTGGCATATCCGCGCGATCGAAGGGGTAGACTTCCTGGCACCCTTCAAGTTCTACCGCGACGAGCCGCGAACCCTGACTCTTACGGCACAGTTCGTCGCCGACGGGGACGAGGTCGTGGCACATTGCCGTCTTGGCGGGACCCGCGAGATCATGGGCCGACTCGAGACGACGAATCACTTCACCGCCTCGGTACGTTTGTCTCGCGGCGCGATCTCGAACGGAGAGAACGCTGAGGCCCCTCCGGCGGCGGAAGGTCCCGAGGTCCGGGAGGCCGATATTTACGAGATTTACTTCCACGGTCCCACGTATCGGGTGCTGAACGCGGCCTGGCGCAGCAATGGCCTAATCGTCGGAAAGATGAGCGACGGGCTCCCCGCCAATCACCTGCCCGAAGAGATCCCGCTCGTCACGGAACCACGATTGATCGAGCTTTGTTTCCAGACGGCCGGCGTGTGGCAGATCGGCACGACCGGGCGAATGGGGCTTCCCCACAAGATCGATCAAGTGCAGATCCTCCGACGCCCGACGGACCCTGCGGAACGACTCTACGCGATGGTCACGCCGAGCACCGACGGTCAGTCTTTCGACGCGTGCGTTGCCGACGAGGACGGGAACCTCTATGTGCTGCTCGAGGGCTATCGAACCGCCGAGCTCCCCGAAGACGTCAACCCCGACAAACGACAGCCACTTCGAGCTGCGATGGATTGAAAGCTGATGAAGGAGCCTCTGTTCAAGCGAGTCGCGATCGTCAACCGAGGTGAGCCCGCCATGCGCTTCATCATCGCCGCGCGCGAGTATGGCGTGGAGAACAGGGATCCGCTTCGGACGATCGCCCTCTACACCGAACCCGATCGGCGCTCGATGTTCGTACGCGAGGCCGATGAAGCCTATGAACTCGGCCCGGCGACGCGGGTCGGACCCGACGGCGAACGGGTGTCGAGCTACTTGGACTATGCGGCTCTCGAGAAGGCACTCGTCGAGACGGGAGCCGAAGCCGTGTGGCCCGGCTGGGGCTTCGTTGCAGAACGAGCCGATTTCGTCGACCTCTGCGACCGGCTCGGGATCGTGTTCATCGGACCGACGGGCGACATGATGCGTCAGCTGGGCGACAAGATCACCTCGAAGCGGCTCGCGGAGCAGGCAGACCTCCCGGTCGCACCGTGGAGCGGCGGGGCAGTCGGCAGTATCGAGGAGGCGCGCGAGCACGCGGCCACGCTCGGCTACCCACTGATGATCAAAGCCACCGCTGGCGGAGGGGGACGCGGCATCCGACGTGTGTTGCGGGAGTCCGAGCTCGCAGACGCGCTTGAGAGCGCTCGGTCGGAGGCGGCCAAGGCGTTTGGCGACGGGACGGTGTTTCTCGAGAAGCTGGTGACCGGCGCCCGCCACATCGAGGTCCAGATCATCGCCGACCACCACGGCACGACTTGGTCACTCGGCGTCCGTGACTGCTCGGTGCAACGCCGGAACCAGAAGATCCTCGAAGAGACACCCTCACCCGCCCTCAGCCCAGCCCAACATCGCGAGATCGGCGGCGCCGCGGTGCGCCTCGCCAAAGCGATCGGCTACCGGAACGCCGGGACCGTCGAGTTCCTTTATGACGAAGCGACCCAGTCGTTCTCATTCATGGAGGTCAACGCACGACTGCAGGTCGAGCACCCGGTGTCGGAGTCCGTGACAGGGGCGGACCTCGTCAAGTTGCAGCTCCACGTGGCCCGCGGTGGCAAGCTCGATCCCGAGCCGCCGCCGTCGAGGGGCCATGCAATCGAGGCACGCCTCAATGCGGAGGATCCGGAGGACCTCTTCGCCCCTTCACCTGGTATCGTCGAACGGCTTCGGTTCGCGAGCGGTCCGGGTCTCCGGATCGACACGGGTGTCGGAGAAGGCGACGAGATTCCCTCGGAGTTCGACTCGATGGTCGCCAAGGTCATCGCCCTCGGCGCAACACGCGAGGAGGCTCTCGCGCGGCTTCGGCGGGCGCTTCTCGAAAGCGAGGTCGTCATCCGAGACGGAAGCTCCAACAAGGGGTTCTTGTCCGGCCTCGTCGACCACCCCGCGTTTCGGTCTGGCGACGTGGACATCGGGTGGGTGGATCGGCTCGTCGCCGAAGGGCGACACCTTCCTCGACGCGGCGCGGAGGTCGCCCTGCTCGAGGCCGCGATCGTCAGCTACGACGCAGAGCTCGACGCAGAGCGGGCGCAGTTCTTCGCCGACGCCGCACGAGGCCGACCGAGCACCGGTGACCGCAACGGCTGCACGATCGAACTGACGTACGGCGCCTCGACGTACGAGCTCAACGTTCAGCGACTCGGACCGAAGGAGTATCGCGTCGACGTCGATGATCACACGGTCGAGGTCGTCGAGGAGCGCTACGAGGGGAGCGAACGCCGCCTGCGAATCGGCGAACAGACCTACCGCGTGCGCGCCGTGGACCAAGGGCTCAGCGTCCTCGTCGAGGTCGACGGCGTGCCCCACCGGATCTCACGCGACGAAGGTGCACTGGTCCGTGCCCCCGCACCCGCTGTCGTCGTCAATGTGCTCGTTGGCGAGGGCCAAGACGTGCAGGTCGGCGACGGGCTGGTGGTGCTCGAGGCGATGAAGATGGAGATGGTGGTCACCGCGAAGTTCGCTGGGCAAGTGCGGCAAGTGATGATCATCAACAATGTCCAGCTCGACGCAGGCGCGCCGATGGTTCTCATCGAACCCTCGGGCGGCGCGCAGGCCGGTACCGAGGACACCTCTCTCGAGTTCGGCGGGCTCGTCGGCATCCCTTCGACCACGGGCTCGACGTCGGGCCAGAACCTCACCGAGCTCCGCCGTTTGCTGCTCGGCTACGACGCGGACAAGACCCGGATCGCCGTCGCGGCCACCGACGTGGCGCCGGATGACCCCGCCGTGCTCGAACTCGAAGACGACGTCCTCAACGTCTTTGTCGACCTACTCGGGCTTTTTCGACGGCAGTCTCCAAGCGAGGACGACCAAGGGGACTTCGGAAAACACACGGCAGAGGAGTACCTCTTCACCTTTCTGCGAGACCTGGTCGTGCGACGCGACACCGAGCTCCCGGGCGTGTTCCTCGACAAGCTCCGGCGAGCCGTGGGGCACTACGGCCTCGATGACCTCGAGCGCGGCCCGGCGCTCCAGGAAGCGCTCTTCAGAATCTACAAGGGCTACAAGCGAGTCCAGGAACAGGTGCCGCCGATCCTTCGGCTCTTGCAGAGCCGCCTCGACAACGTAGCCGAGCTGCGACCCAAAGCGGGCGACCGGTTTCGGGAACTCCTGGCGCGCATCGTCGTGGAGACGCAGAGCCGTCAGCCCGCGGTGTACGGCATGGCCCGTGAGCTTCAGTACCATTACTTCGAGCGCCCGGTTCAGGAACGAGTCACCCAGGAAGCCTTGGCGAAGGCGGACGCGATCCTGAGGAGCATGGCTGCGGACTCGGACGCTAACTCGCGCGTCCAGCGAATGAAGGAGCTCGTCGAGGTCCCCTACCCCGTCAAGGGGTTCTTCTCGCGTAGGCTCGAAAACGCGAATGGGTCAGAGCGGCAGGTGATGCTCGAGGCGCTCGTTCGACGTTACTACCGGATGTGCGACCTCCGTGACTTTCACGTCGCGTCGACCGATGAGTTCGAGGTGGCGACCTGTTGGTACGAGTACGAGGGCAAGAGGATTCACCTGATCGGGACTCACGTGCGGCACGACCGACTCCGCGCGGCACTGGCTAGCCTCAAGACATCCATCGAGGCGGTGCCCACCGAGGATGACGTGGTCGTTGACCTCTACGCGTCTCGAACCGAAGCACTTCAAGACCCGGACGAGACGGCCTCGGAGCTCCAGCACCTGCTCGACACGAGCATCCTCGGCCGACCTGTCCGTCGCGTAGTGTTCGCCCTGAGTGGCAGCGAGTCGGCACTCGGGGCGGGAGGTTCACAGGGTTTCACGTTCCGGATGAGCGCCTCAGGCTTCGCAGAAGACCCAATCTACCGCGGGATGCACCCCATGCTGAGCAAGCGGCTCTTGCTTTGGCGCCTCAAGGACCTCGATACTGAACGAATCCCGTCAGCCGAAGACGTCTATCTCTATCGGGTCACGGGGAACGACGAGCGACTGATCTGCCTCGCCGAGGTCAGAGACCTCGAACCGGTCCGCAACGCTTCGGGACAGGTCGTCGGGATTCCCAGCCTCGAGCAGAAGCTCTTCAAGTGCCTGGACGCAGTGCGCCGCGAACAAAGCAAGCGGCCATCACGAAAGCGCTACCAGTGGAATCGCGTCCATCTGTTCTTGTGGCCGCCACTCGACCTCGGCCAAAGCGAGATGAATGCGATGATCAACCGCCTTGCCCCAGAGACCACGGGCCTCGGCCTCGAACGCATCGTCGTGCAAGGCGACATCCGAAACCCCGCGACGGGGGAGTTCGAGCCCAAGCTTCTCGACGTATCGAACCGGGGTCGCCGGGGCCTCCAGATCCGGATTCGCGATATCCCGGACTACCCGATGCGACGCCGGAGTGAATACGAACAGATGGTCGTACGGCTCCGGCAACGCGGCCTCACACACCCGTTCGAGATCATCTCGATGCTCACCCCCGATCAAGACAGCGATGTCCAGTCCGACTTCCCGCCGGGCCGTTTCGTGGAGCACGATCTCGACGACAACCTCGAGCTGGTCCCGGTCGACCGTCCGCCAGGGCAGAACTCCTGCAACATCATCGTCGGTCTCCTGACGAGCTATACCGACAAGTATCCGGAAGGCATGACGCGCGTGGCGCTCTTCGGTGACCCCAGTCGGGGTATGGGCAATCTCGCGGAGGCAGAATGCCGTCGGATCATGGCAGGGCTCGACATGGCCGAGTCGATGAAGTTGCCCGTCGAATGGTACGCCGTATCGGCCGGCGCAAAGATCTCGATGGAAAGTGGCACGGAGAACATGGACTGGATCTCGGCGGTACTCAAGCGCATCGTCGAGTTCACCCAGGCGGGACACGAGATCAACGTCCTCGTCTGTGGGATCAACGTCGGCGCGCAGCCCTACTGGAACGCCGAGGCGACGATGCTGATGCACACCCGCGGCATTCTGGTGATGATCCCCGAGGGAGCGATGGTGCTCACCGGAAAGCAAGCGTTGGACTACTCGGGTGGCGTCTCCGCCGAGGACAACTTCGGCATCGGCGGCTATGACCGGATCATGGGACCAAACGGGCAGGCGCAGTACGCCGCCCGTGACCTCACGGAAGCGTGCCACATTCTCCTTCGGCACTACGACCACACCTACGTGATGCCGGGCGAACGGTTTCCGAGGCGTCGCCACACGACCGACCCGATCGATCGGGATGTTCGACTGTCCGCGCATGGGCACATTGGGACGTCTACATTCAACACCGTCGGCGAAGTCTTCGACCCGAAGACCAATCCGGGGCGAAAGAAGCCGTTCGACATTCGCAAGGTGATGCGTGCCGCATCCGATCAAGACTGTGAGATCGCCGAACGCTGGTACGGAATGCGCGACGCCGAGACCGCCGTGGTCTGGGACGCACACGTGGGCGGCTACCCGGTGTGCCTACTGGGCCTCGAGTCGCAGCCCCTGTCTCGCCTCGGCTTCGTCCCCGCCGACGGCCCGACCTCGTGGACCGCCGGCACCCTGTTTCCGATGTCTTCGAAGAAGGTCGCTCGAGCGATCAATGCTGCAAGCGGCGTCCGCCCCGTGGTCGTACTTGCGAACCTCTCCGGGTTCGATGGGTCGCCCGAGTCGATGCGCCGTCTTCAACTCGAGTACGGCGCCGAGATCGGCCGCGCGGTCGTCAATTTCGAGGGGCCGATGGTGTTTCTCGTCGTCTCGCGTTACCACGGTGGGGCTTTCGTGGTGTTCTCGAACAAGCTGAATCCATCGCTCGAAGTTTCTGCGCTCGAAGACACGTACGCATCGGTGATCGGCGGCGCGCCCGCCGCGGCAGTCGTCTTCGCCGGCGAGGTCCGGAAGAGAACGAACTCGGACACACGGGTCTCAGACCTTCGACACGCCTTCGAAGAGGCCGAGGGCGCCGAGCGCGCGAGGCTCGGGGAGCAGCTCAACAAGATGCGCAGCACCGTGTACTCGGAGAAGCTGCGAGAGGTCGCCGAGGAGTTTGACGGCATCCATAGCGTGCACCGGGCCAAGGAGGTTGGGTCAGTACACGAGATCATTCCGTCGAGCTCGCTCCGCCCCTATCTCATCGAGGCGATCGAGCGGGGCATCGCGCGTACAGAAGCTGCCCAATGACGCTCGCCTGGGCGTGCCTCGGTCGAGACGAAGTGCCGCCCGCGGACACCTGGCTTGGCGCTCGAGAACGCGAGATCTTGGCCACGCTGACGGTGCCGAAACGGCGAGGCGATTGGCTTCTCGGGCGGTACGTCGCCAAGCACGCACTCGCCCGCTTCGAGGGGCTCGTGCGGCCGAAGGAGATCGACATCTTGGCCTCCAACGATGGAGCCCCAGACGTCTACCTGGGCGAGGAGAAGCTCCCGATCCACATCTCGATCAGCCACCGAGACGACGCTGGCGCGTGCGTACTCGCCAAGGGCGTATCAGTGGGTTGCGACCTCGAGTCAATCGAACCTCGGACACCGCGATTCGTGGCGGACTATTTCACGCCAAGCGAGAGAGTCGCGGTCGAACATGCATCGCCCGGAGATCGGCAGCGCCTCGTCGCGCTTACGTGGAGCGCGAAAGAGAGCGCGCTCAAAGTCCTTCGCGTTGGACTTCGACGCGATACGCGGAAGGTGGACGTGAGGTTCTCTCGACAGCAAGCCGAAACCGCCGGATGGCGCGCACTCGAGGCCTATCTCGAGCCCGAGGGCGTCACGCTCCACGGGTGGTGGCGACAGCGCGACCACCAAGTACTCACTTTGATGTCCGGTGGGCGCCGAGGGGCTAGACCGCTCTCACCTGAGAGTGAGCGAGCGAGACGCAGGACTCGGAGTCGCTCGCAAGGCGGGAACCCGCAGGAATAGCAACGCTATTTCAAGCGGTGAGCAACGCCGCGAGCGGCTTCGAGGACAAGTCGCAGCCGA
>JBCCEK010000095.1:0-16552 GCA_039030295.1 Myxococcota bacterium
CATCCGCGCCGAAATTGCGTGACAAATCGTCTTTCAATTCGTTGCATAGCCGACAAACAACGGGTAAACGTGGACGCGCGCGTTAGGCTGACCTGGAAAATTGTGTCAAGCTGTCGCGCGCCGGGGTCTTACGAAGAGGAGAACAAGGGATGACTAAATTGATGAAACTGAGTTTAATCGCCGTGCTGACCGGCACGCTTGCGCTCGTCGGGTGTGGCGACGACAGCTCCGGTAGCGGCAACGAAGGCGGCGGCGGCTCGGGCGGCGAAGGCGGCTCCGGCGGCGCTGTCGAGCCGTGCGAGCAGACTTGCGGCACAGACAACGAATTCCCGACCGGCTCAGAGATCGGTTCGGCCAACCTCAACTGCGCGGTCATGGGCATTCCCGTGCCGCTCAGCTTCAACCTGACCGCTTTCACCGACGACTTCGTCGCTGACGGCGACACCTCGTTCGACGTCGCGGCCCAGACCGTGATTCCCGCTAGCGTGGTGAACCTGATTATCAACCTTGCAACGGACGCCACCATCACCGACACCCAGGGTGTCGTGGCCGTGACGCCCGGTACGCCGGCCACGATCAACATCGGTCTGAGCCCGGTTCCCTGTCTCGTGTGCTTCGAAACGGATGTCGAGGTCATCGTGAACCTCGATCCGGTCAACGACGAGACCATCGCGGTCGTGGGCGACGAAGCGGCCTTCGCGCTCGACGAGATCACCGTGACCATTGATGCGGCCGGCCTCGAGCTGATTCTCTCGAACGTGGGCGACGATCCGGCGTGTGGCTTTGGCCTTACCTGCACCGGTGGCGACACCCCAGGCGGGCCGTGCGAAGCCGACGAAGACTGCGGCGGCGGTACCTGTGAAGGTGCCTGCGTTGGCGGCGAAAACGAGGGCACGGCCTGCACCGCAGAGAACGTCGAAGAGACCTGCGGCGAGGGTGGCTCCTGTCAGGGTCCGCCTCCGGGCCTCGTGGTCTCCGGCGGTGGTGCCGGTGGTGCTGGCGGCATGGGCGGTGGCGCCGGTGGCGCTGGCGGCATGGGCGGCGGCGCGCCGATTCAGTAACGGCTAGCCTCAAACAAGTAGCGGGCCCCGTCGACGGTCGACGGGGCTCGTTGCGTTTAAGCCAACGCCTCGGCCGCGGACGACGAATAGAACCGGCTAGCGGATGCGTCGATGGGCGAGGCTTGGAACGGCTTGCCGCACCTCGGCCACCCGCGTTGCCGAAACCGGCGCGACCGCCACGCCTGGCCCCTCCCCACACTGGGCGACCACGGTCCCCCAGGGGTCCACGATGAGCGCGTGGCCGTACGACCAGCGCTTGCCGTAGTGGTGACCCGTCTGCGCGGCGGCCAGCACGTACGATTGCTGCTCGACCGCCCGCGCCCGAAGAAGCACGTGCCAGTGATCCTTGCCGGTGGTGAGCGTGAAGGCTGCGGGAACGGCGAGGGCGATGGCCCCGAGATCCACCAGGCGCCGATAGAGCTCCGGAAAGCGGAGGTCGTAGCAAACGCTGAGACCGAGCACGCCGAACGGTGCATCGGCCACCACGGCATCGTCGCCCGCTTCGACGGTTTCCGACTCGAGGAGCTTGGTCCCGTCAGGGAGGTCGACGTCGAAGAGGTGGATCTTTCGGTAAACGCTCTCGATCGACCCGTCGGCCCCCATGTAGATGCAGGCGTTGCGAACCTTGCCGGGTGTCGCGCTGGCCTCCCAGAAGCCTCCGTACACCACATTGACCTTCGCCTGACGCGCGATGTCGCGACACTGGTTCAGAATCGGGCCGTCGCCGCCCTCACCTTCGAGTGGCTCCGCGATCTCGAGCTTGCCTTCCTCCGGCCCCAAATAGGCGAAGCACTCGGGCACGACGACGACCTCAGCACCCCGGTCGGCGGCCTCGCGGACGAGCTCTTGCACGGCGCCCATGTTGGCCGAGACGTCGGCGGTCGAGGTCATCTGGACGACCCCAGCAAGAGTGGTCTTGGAATCGGTCAATGGGAGAATCTACGCATCGAAACGTTCATCAGCAAGCCAATCCCCAGCATGGTCGAGAGAAGGCTCGAACCACCGTACGAAAAGAGCGGGAGAGTCATGCCGACCACGGGCAAGAGCCCCGAGACCATCCCGAGGTTCACCACGGCCTGCCAGAAGATCATGGCGCCCACGCCCACGGCGACGACGGCACCAAAGCGGTCCTTGGCTTGCGACGCAATCCGGAGCGCCCAGAGCACCAAGAACAAATACAGGCTCACCAAGAGCACCGCGCCGAAGAAGCCGTGCTCTTCGGCCCACACGGGGAACGGAAAGTCGGTGTGTTGGTCGGGCAAGAACCGAAACCGGGTCTGGGTGCCCTGCGTGAAGCCCTTGCCGGCGAGTCCGCCGCTTCCAATCGCCACCAGGGACTGATGCGCGTGCCAACCGGAATCGAGGAGATCGGCCTGTGTGCCGCCAAGCCGATCCCAGAACGCGGTGATACGCTCTTTTTGGTAGTCCTTGAGGAGATAGAACCACGTCACTGGGGCGGCGACGACGAAGGACGCCGCCAGAGTCACCATCGACCGCGCCTTGAGCTCGGTGAGCATCATGATGCTCCCAAAAATGAACGCGAGGATCATGGCGGTACCGAGGTCTGGCTGGAGCAGCACGAGCCCCATCGGGAGCGCGAGGATGAGCCCTGGGATGATCAGATCTCCGAGCGTGCGTCCCCCGACCTTCGTGTCGTGATGAAGGTACTTCGCGAGCGCGATGATGAGCGCGATCTTCATCAACTCGCTTGGCTGGAGCGAGAAGCCACCGAGGGCGATCCATCGCGTCGACCCGCGGACGCTCCGGCCTAGAACGAAAACGAGCACCAGTGCGAGCGTACAGGCCCCGTAGATCGCCCAGCCGTAACGCTCGAGGGTCCGGTAGTCGATCGCGACCGCGACACTCGCGACGCCGAACCCGAGAACTAGCCAGTAGAGCTGCTGGATGTATGCATCGGATGTGGTGCCACCGTCGGTCGCGCTGTAGAGGTTCAGCACGCCGAAGAGCGCGATCGTCGATACCGAAATGAAGAGCGGCCAATCGAACTCGTCACGGAGGGTCCTGCCGAGCGCCATCGCTAGTGTGTCCCTTCGGATTGCGGCTCGCTCAGATACTCTTGCATGACCTTCGTTGCGATGGGGGCCGCGCTGGCCCCGCCCGAACCACCGTGCTCCACGAGGACGGCGAACGCCAACTGCGGGTCGTCGGCAGGCGCAAAGCCCGCGAACCACCCGTGGGAGCGATCGAGGTACCAGGCGCTCGACGACTCTTCGGAGCGGCTCTTTCGACTGACGACCTGCGCCGTCCCGGTCTTCCCGGCGACTAGGGGGCCTTCACTGGCTCGCGCACGAAAGGCGGTCCCGGTTTCCTCGTTGACCACATCGGTAAGGGCACGCCGAACGAGCTCGAGGTGCTCCGGCGCAACACCAACCTCGCGCCGAACTTGGGGTTGAAACGTCTCCGACAGCGAGCCATCCGGAGATCTGACGTTTCGGACCACCTGGGGCACGTGGAGAGTGCCGCCGTTGGCGATTGCCGCATAGGCCAGCGCAAGCTGCAGGACGGTGACTCTTGTGTTGCCCTGGCCAATCGCGGTGTTGAGGGTGTAGCCGGGCCGAAAGGCGCCGTAGTGCTCTTCGTACCACTCGCGGGAAGCCAGGAACCCTTCTGCCTCCCCGCGAACATCGATGCCGGAACGCTCCGAGAACCCGAAGGCCTTCGCATACCGGTTGATCCGCTCGAGCCCGACCTCGTCGGCAAGCTCCCAAAAGTAGACGTTGCAGGATTGCACCAACGACTCGTACAGGTCGACCCACTCGTGGCGACGATTGCAGCGAAACTTCTGGCGACCGATCTTGATCGACCCCATGCACTCGACTCGCTGCATCGGGTCGGTCACGTCGTCTTCGAGAGACGCGAGCGCTGTGATCACCTTGAAGGTCGACCCTGGGAAGTAGGTCTCGAAGAGTGTCTTGTCGATCAGAGGGCGGAACGGATCGCTCGTCAGCTCGTTGTAGCGCGCCGTGCTGAGGCCACTGCTCATCTCGTTCGGGTCGTAGACTGGCTTCGAGTAGAGCGCGACGATGGCGCCCGTATGCACGTCAACGACGACTGCGGCCCCTGACGGGTACGGCTCGAACGCGCGATCGAACGCTTCCATGAGACGCATGTCGAGCGTGAGCTGCAGATCGTGGCCCGGCACCGGGCGCTTGAGCATGTCGACCTCGAGCGATTGGGGGCGCGTGCCTTGGAGCGCGCGACCCCTCGCATCCACAACCTCGCGCCGGAAACCGCGAGAGCCGCGGAGCAGTGGTTCGTACCGGCGTTCTAGGCCGCTGCGGCCGATGCGATCGCCCGATCGGTAGCGCCCGGGTTCGTCGGCCCGCGCGAGATCGCGATCGTTGACCTCGTTGAGGTAGCCGATCAGGTGCCCCCCGAGCGTACCGTAAGGATAGTCGCGGAGAGGAACGGTCACGATGTCGAGCGCCGGAAGCTCGGATAGATGGGTCTCGAGGGCCGCGAGCTGCGTGCGAGAGACGTCCGCGAAGAGCTCGATCTGATGGGTCTGCCTCGCCGGCGGGAGCTCTTCGATTCGGTTGTACAGAGCGTCCTTGGCGGATTGGTTTAGGCCCATCAGGAACGCGATCCGATCGAGGTCCTCTGGGATTCGCAAGAGCCGCGGGGTGGCGTATACGTCGTACGAGGGCCGGTTCGACGCGATGATGCGGTCCTCTGCGTCGCGAATGACACCGCGCGTCGGGGGAAGCTCGAACGTCTTGGTGATGTTGTCTTGCGCGATCCCAGACCAGCGATCGCGCTGAAAGAGCTGTACCTGGGCGATACGCACGATGAGCGCGCCAAACACGAGGATGACGAACAACGCCATCCACCGATAGCGCTTTCGGAACTCGCCCACTTCGCGGCGCTGGGAGAGCGTGATCACCGGGGGGCCCTCGCGGCGCCCGGGTCGACCCGCCTTACCAGCGCGAAGAACAGAGGGGCGAGAAGCGCGGTGGTCACCGACGATGCCAGAAGGGACGCGGCCAGCGCCGAGAAGCTCCAAGTCATCCCCGCCGGCACCGTCGATCGCACAACCTCGACGACACCTCCGACCAACAGCGTCAGGGAGAACGTCAGGACCATCTCGAACACTACGCCACGAAAGGACATCAGGTAGGCCACGAGACGCGCCGCGAGGTACCCCACGACGAATGCGAAAGTATGCACACCGAGGGGGTTCCCGGTGAAGACATCGTAGAGGTAACCAAGGGCAAAAGCGGTGGCCGCCCCTCGCACCACGCGAACCCCTGACGCGGTCCCGAGGGCAAACACCATGGGGAGCTCCAGGTAGGGCGAAAACGGATACGGGGAAAGGACGCGAGCAAACACCGACTGTACGAGGAGTAGCCCAAACGCGATCAGAACGAGAAGAAGACTGCTCCGAAACCCCTGCATAGCGATCAGCGCGCCTCCGCGCCCTTGGGGCCGGAGGTGAGTACCAGCACCTCGTCGAGTCTGGTGAAGTCGACCGCCGGGGCTACCTCGCCCTCCTGATGCAAACCGAACTCTTGATCGCCGAGCTTGCTGACGTACCCGATCAGGATTGACGCGGGGAACTTCTTGCCGAGGCCGGACGTGAGGACGGCGTCCCCCACCTGAACCTCGTCGTCCGCGCGATCGAACTGGATGCGCGCGCGGTAGCGGCTTCGCTCGCCCATCCCTTCGAGGCGGCCCCGCGCCTCTTGCTCACCGACAACCACATCGACGTGGCTTTCGGGGTCGATGGTGAGGAGCACGTCCGCATACCGGCCAGAGACGTTGCGAATCTGGCCGACCAGACCTTCATTGGACACGACCGGCATGCCGGGCTGTACCCCCGAACGCTCGCCCCGATCGATAGCCAGGCGAACCACGCGGAACGACGGGGAGATGTCCTTCGCGATCACTCGACCCGTCACCGTCTCGGTCTCTAGCTTTGCACTAAGGCTGAGGAGCGCCTCGAGCTCGTCGTTGCGCCGTGCTTCTGCGCGCAGCGCGCGCATCTCGTGCTTCAAGCGATCGTTCTCGGCACGAAGATGGTCGTTGTCGCGTTTGACGTCGACCAAGTACACGTAGTCCTCGATGAGACTCGTGACGCCGTCGGCAGCCCACGATGCGGGGTACTGAATGGGCCCGCTCACGAGGATTATCCCGCGATCCAAGCGTGAAAGGTCCTCTGGCTGTCGAAGGTGCGCCCGCACGAAGAGGAGCGGTACGACCAGCAGGGCGATGACGATCGCGACGTCCCGAAATGTCTGGAAGTAGTTCATCGCCGCGTCCTCGCGCTATGCGATCGTCACCTCGCGCAACAATTCCAAGTGGTCCAGGGCTTTGCCCGAACCCAATACGACCGCCGACACAGGATCGTCGGATACCATCACCGGAAGACCGGTCTCCTCGCGAAGCAACACGTCGAGGTTCCTGAGTAGCGCCCCGCCGCCGGTGAGCACGATGCCTTTATCGACGATATCGGCGGACAGCTCCGGCGGCGTCCTTTCGAGCGCCATCATGACGGCTTCGGTGATCGCATTGATCGGTTCAGTCAACGCGTCGCGGATCTCGTCGGCATTGACGACGACGGTTTTCGGCACGCCGGCCACCATGTCGCGCCCTTTCACTTCAAGTGTGGCCGCAGCCCCGTCGGGGTGAGCGTTGCCGACACTACACTTCACGCGCTCGGCGGACTGTTCGCCGATGAGCAAGTTGTACTTTCGCTTGAGGTACGCGATGATCGCGTCGTCCATCTTGTCGCCGCCGACGCGAACCGACTGCGAGTAAACGATACCGGCAAGAGAGATCACCGCGACCTCGGTCGTCCCGCCACCGATGTCGACGACCATGTTCCCGCTCGGCTCCGTGATGGGAAGGCCTGCGCCGATCGCTGCGGCCATCGGCTCCTCGATCAGAAACACCTCGCGGGCGCCGGCACCTTCCGCGCTCTCTTTGACGGCGCGCTTCTCGACTTCGGTGATGCCGAATGGGACGCAGATGATGATCCGCGGATTGACGAAAGTGCGGCGGTTGTCGTGGGCTCGCGCGATGAAGTATCGGAGCATGGCTTCGGTGATGTCGAAGTCTGCGATGACCCCGTCTCGCAGCGGGCGCACGGCTCGAATGGAACTCGGGGTGCGGCCGAGCATCTCTTTGGCCTCTTTGCCCACGGCGAGGACCCGCTTTCCGCCCCGCGGATCCGCCTGGACCGCGACGACCGACGGTTCGCAGGAGACGATGCCGCGGCCCTTCACGTAGATCAGGGTCGTCGCGGTGCCCAGATCGATCGCGAGGTCGTTGGAGAAGAGGCCGTAGAACCAGTCCGAAATCATTGGGAAGTCGTTGGACGCGAGAAGAGAATTCCCCACCATTTCCAAGGGCTTCTGGTCCAGGCGGGTAGCATGTAACAGCTCCTTTTGGGCGTTTCAAGGCTGGCACCAAACAGGACCGATCCAAGCGCGCACAGCGCCCTACAAGCGAGGGCGCGGGGACCGATTTGGGGATGGCCAAGGAATGTGGGTAACCTTTAGGGGTCCTGAACAAATGGGGGCCATTTTTGTCGCACAAGATCGAACTCACTGAAGCACAACGAAGGGGCGCCGAGGCCACCGAACTCGTGAATCGGGCCAAGGCCGGCGATCGCCGTGCCTTCGACGAGCTGGTCCGCAAGTACCGAGATCGCGTCTACTCGCTCGCTCTCACGCTCACCGGACAGGCGAGCGACGCAGACGATATTACGCAAGACGCGTTTCTCAAGGCGTACCACAAGCTTCCGGAGTTCGAGGGGCGGAGCGAGTTCTTCACCTGGATCTATCGCATCACGCTTCACAGAGCGCTCAACGCCAAGCGCGACAACAAGCGACGGCGGACGGTCCCGCTCGACGACCCCCGTCTGGTCGCTGCCGTGGCCGTGGACGCTCACGGGGATCCGGAACGCGCGGTGCAGCTGCGGCAGCGCTACCGCACACTTCTAGAGGCGTTCGACCAGCTCTCGACCTTGTTGCAGACGACGGTGGTCCTCACGACGCTCCAGGGGCTAAGCCACAAAGAAGCAGCGGTCGTCCTCGGAACGACCGAAGGAACCATCGCCTGGCGGATCCACGAGGCACGACGAAAGATGCAGGGCTACTTGAGTGCCGTAGAACCCGCCACCCGCGCCGGACGCGCCCGCCGGCGCCCCCTCTCGGACAGCGCCGCATTCCGCCTAGAACGCGCCCTCCTCCAAATCGTCCCCGGGGGTCACTCCGCCCCCCTAAAACCCCTCTATTTCCAAGCCTCTACGGATCGTACCGCGAAAACCCAAACTCACCGTCGACGAGTTCACCTCGAACCCGGCCGATGACCCGAACTTGGCGGGGCAGCCGCAAAGGGGGATCACGCCAGAGAGTGCGTGGCCGGCGCTCCGGCCTACCGTTCGCTCATCGGCACGTAGTCGCGCTCGCCTTCGCCGAGGTACACCTGCCGCGGGCGCGCGATCTTCTGCTCGGGGTCGGTGAGCATCTCCTCCCACTGAGCAAGCCAGCCCGGCGTGCGTCCGATCGCGAAGAGAACCGGAAACAGATCGACCGGCAGGCCCATCGACTCGTAGATCAGGCCCGAGTAGAAGTCGACGTTCGGGTAGAGCCTGCGCTCGACGAAGTATGGGTCTTCTAGCGCAATCCGCTCGAGCTCTACGGCGATGTCGATCAGCGGGTTCTTCCCCATCTCCTCGAAGACCTCGTACGCGAGCTTCTTGATGACCTTCGCGCGGGGATCGTAGTTCTTGTAGACCCGGTGACCGAAGCCCATGAGGCGTTCCTCGCCACCCTTGGCGCGTTTGACGAAAGCCGGGATGGCATCGACCGAGCCGATCTCGGTCAGCATACGCACGACCGCCTCGTTGGCCCCGCCGTGCAGAGGCCCATACAGCGCCGCGCAGGCAGCCGAGAGGGCACTGTACGGATCGACGTGAGAGGACCCGACGGCCCGCATCGCGCTCGCCGAGCAGTTCTGCTCGTGGTCGGCGTGCAGAATGAGCAACACGTCGAGGGCCCGTTCGATGACCGGATTCGGGCTGTACTTGAGCTCGGTCATCTTGAAGAGCATATTGAGAAAGTTGCCCGGGTAGCTGAGGTCGTTGTCCGGGTAGACGTACGGGAGCCCTCGCCGGTGCCGATACGCATAGGCTGCGATCGTGGGCATTTTCGCGATGATGCGATGCATCTGGAGGCGGCGCGTAGCCGGGTCGGAGAGGTCTTTGGCATCCGGGTAGAACGTCGAAAGCGCCGCGACGGTGCTGCAGAGAATCCCCATGGGGTGCGCGTCATAGCGGAACGAATCGATGAACTCGCGGATGTTCTCGTGGACCAGCGTATGATGGGTGATCTCGTGCTCGAAAGGGTCGAGTTCGAGCTGCGTCGGAAGCTCGCCCGTCAACAACAGATTGGCCACCTCGAGGAACGTGCCGTGCTCGGCGAGCTGTTCGATCGGGTATCCGCGATACCGAAGGATCCCTCTCTCGCCGTCGATGAACGTGATTCGACTGGTCGTGGATGCTGTGTTTTTGTACGCGGGGTCGTACGACATCATCCCAAAATCATCGTCGGAGACTTTGATCTGCCGAAGATCCATCGCGCGAATCGTTCCGTGCGTGACGGGAAGCTCATACGTCTCCCCCGTACGGTTGTCCTTGATCGTCAGGCTGTCCTTGGACATGTGTGGTAGTGAGGTTTCGTGCTCGCCCACAGTATTGTCAAGTCTGAAGGCGCCGAACCTGCAGGGTACATGCTCTTCCTGCACGGGATCCTCGGAACTCGGGCGAACTGGCGAGGGATAGCCAGGCGTCTTGCGGCGGCGCGACCGGAGTGGGGGGCCATCTTGGTGGACCTGCGCGAGCATGGCGATTCGCTCGGCCAGCCGCCACCGCATACGCTGGACGCCGCGACAGCCGACATCCTAGAGCTAGAACGGGAGCTCGCAGTCCCCGTGCGAGGCGTGCTCGGTCACAGTTTTGGTGGAAAGGTCGCGCTCCGTTGGCTGGATCTCCGCGGGGGAAATGCGGAGGCATGGCTGATCGACTCGTCCCCCGGCGCACAAACCAAGAGCGAGGCCCCGACTGCCACGGCCTCGGTCATCTCCACGCTCGAGACGCTCCCGTCGACATGGCCGACCAGAGACGCGTTCGTGGCATCGGTGGTCGAGGCAGGCCAGACGAACCCGATCGCGCAGTGGCTCGCGATGAACCTTCGCCAAAACCCGGACGGCACGCGTTCGTTTGGCCCCGATCTCACTGCGATTCGTGCGTTGATGGAGGACTACGCACAAAGCGACCTCTGGCCCGTCGTCGAAACGAAGCCAGCCGAGAGTTCGATCCACATCGTGATCGGCGGTCGTTCGCAAACCTTCACCACAGACGCTCGTCAACGCGCCAGAACGATCGCCGCCAAAGATGAAGGGGTGACGGCGTACGTGTTCGAAGACTCCGGGCACTGGGTGCACATCGACGCCACCGACAAGCTGGTCGCGCTCTTGACATCCGAAGCAGGCACACAACGCTTGGCGTGAATGGCCATTTTCGTCACGGGCGCCACGGGTTTCATTGGGTCGTACATCACCGAGTGGCTGCTGCGAAACACCGATCACGAACTCGCGTTGCTGGTGCGTACCGAAGACTACGACGCGGGCGTCGAGAGCCTTTGGCGTGCGCTACAGCTTCACTTTCGAGCGGACGAGTTTCATCGCCACCTAGAACGCGTTTGCTTCATTCGTGGCGACTTGACCGAGGCCGGTCTGGGGATCTCCACCGAAGACTACGACTGGCTCGTCTCCAACGCGGAGTCGGTCCTCCATAACGCCGCGGCACTCAACTTCCGCTCCGAGCGAGCGTGCACGAACCACAACCTGCGTGGGACCCTGGCCACGATCCAACTCGCGCGCGCAATTCAAGAAGACCACCCACTCCGGCGCTTTACATTGGTTTCGACCGTAGCGGTCGCCGGCAATCGCCCAGGCGCGACCGTTCTCGAAAGCGAGCCACTCGACTGGTCTAGAGCCGACTTCAACCCCTACACAAGGACGAAGAAGTTCTGTGAGCACATGGTCCGGGAGCTTCTGCCTGAAGTACCACGTCTCTATCTCCGGCCGAGCAGCGTAATTGGCGACTCCCGCTTTCCGGACACAACTCAGTTCGATATGGTGCGCGCCTTCTGCGCACTGACCGACCTGCCTGTGCTCCCGTTGTCTCCAGACACTCGGATCGACGTCGTCAACGCCGACTGGGTTGGCCCTTCCATCGCGGAGCTTCACGTTCGTGAAGACCTTCCCCACGACACCTACCACCTCAGCGCCGGGAGTGAGTCCCGCTCGCTCGGGGAGTTGTCCGAGGCACTCTCGGCTGCACTCGGCAAAAGGATGCCGAGGTTCGCGGGTCGGCTGAGACTTCCATTCGAGCAAACGATGCGAATCCTCGCGAACCTCCCGCAGAGCGCGCGAGCCCAGCGCCTCGGTGCACTCCTCAGTGTGTTCTTGCCCTACATCGCGGCCGACATCGTCTACGACAACAGTCGCTCGGTATCGGACCTGCAGGCGAGTCCGGTGCCGTTCGTGCGCTACGGCGCCGACCTCTACCAATACGCGAAGTCGGTGGATTTTGAGTTCCCCTATCAGCCCCTC
Source organism: Myxococcota bacterium (assembly GCA_039030295.1). Classification (GTDB taxonomy): domain Bacteria; phylum Myxococcota_A; class Polyangia; order Polyangiales; family Houyiibacteriaceae; genus SG8-38. Next base: position 11,703 of record JBCCEK010000095.1, read on the forward strand.
CCCCAAGACCTCGATCTTTCAAGCGTTCCGCCGAGCCCGGTCAGAACGATGGCCTGAAGCCAGCAAGTCACGCCGAGCGGTTCTTTCCATGTCCGCTGCCGGGTGGTAATTGAGCGCGAAGATGGGTCTCAAGAATACCGTGGATTGGGTGCGCAACGAATGGGGCATCTTTCGTAAGGGCGCCGACATGGGCGTCGGCGAGCGGGTCCGCTGGGTCAAGCAATGGGTTCCGTTCGGCGCGCGTACGATCGGATGGGTCGCGGTGTCGATGACCGGCGGGCCGTTCACCAAAGGGCGCGTGTCCACATGGGCGGCCGCACAGTGGAGCCGATCAAGTGCCAAAGGCCTCGACATCGCCATCGAAGTCGAAGGTCTCGACCACATTCCCGAGGGTGCCGTCGTTTACGCGAGCAACCACGAGAGCCTGGTCGACATTCTGGTCCTCGGGGCTTCGCTCCCGGGCGACTTCAAGTGGGCCGCCAAACGGTCCGTCATGAACATCCCATTCCTTGGCTGGCACCTTCGCCTGGCAGGCCATGTGCCGGTGGACCGCAACAAGGGCAAGGACGCCGCGAAAGCCGTCGTGGAAGCGTTCACGAGCGTGCTCGATGAAGACAAACCGCTACTCGTGTTCCCCGAAGGCACGCGAACCGAAGACGGGCGACTACGTCCGTTCAAGGACGGCGCCTTCCAAGCCGCGGTCGATGCGGACTGCCCGGTTGTGCCAGTCGCGATACACGGGACGTATTCGTTGATGTCACGGGATGCGGTTGACACCGGGAGTTCACGCGATCCCAGTCTCAACCGGGTCGTGAAGGTCCGTGTTGGCGCCCCTGTCTACCCGGTGGCCGAGCTCACCACCGACGATCGCGTCGCCGACCTTCGTGATCGCACGCGCGAGGCGATCGTTGAGCTCAAGGGCGGGGAAGACCCTACTCCGGCCGTCGCCGAATCAGCGCGGCTGTCCTGAAACTGATCACCTCGGCGCCATCTTGATTGGTGAGACGGAGCCTGCTGCCGATCACGCCTACCGTGGGCCTGCTCTTCGATGCGCGCGCTTCGATGATCTCTCCGTGAAGCCGGAGCCTGTCCCCCACACGCGCCGGAGTGCTGAAGCGGACGTCGTCCCACCCGAGCCCGATCTCGGTAGCCACGGGCTCAGTGTTCATCTGGTGTCCCATGCGGATTGCGATGGCGACCGTGTGGACCGCCGACGTGAACAGCTTGCCGACTGGAGTCTTCGCGGCGAACTGTGGGTCCACGTGAAACGGCAACGGATCCCAACGCTCGCAGAACGCGATGATCTCGTCCTCGCAGAGCTCGTACCACTCTTCCGAGTCGGCACTTTCTCCAATCTCGAAGTCCTCGAAGTACCTCATCCTGCTTCCTGCTGAACCGTTCGGGGGCTCGCGAGTGCCCCGAGAACCACTTCCGAGCGGCTCATGTGTACTTGTCGACGATCTCGCCGAGGCCCGGGATCGCGCTTTCTACGTTCTTGCGCGCCGAACCGCGGAGCTTCGTGTACGTCCCCTTGACCGAACCGTGGTTCGAGTTCGAGGCGCGTCCGTCGGTGACGGTGAGGAGCGCCTCGGCCACTTCCGACGAGTGATCGCGAAAGTAGTCGGCGGACGACCTACCCTCCGCGGTGGCCTGCGCCTGGAACGGTTCAAGCGCTTGAGCGAACTCAGGAAGAAGAGTCTGAACGACGTTGCGCACGAAGCCCGGCTTGACCCCTTGGACGAGCCTGTAGCCTGCCTTGACGGCGACCCCGCTCAGGCCGCGCTGCTTACCGACTTCGCTTTCGACCAACCGGCAAACATCGTCGATGATTGCAGGTCGCTTGATCTCGTCATTGAGCACGTCGTTCAGGTTCATGCGCTTTGTTTCTCCTGTTTGCTTCTTTGGTCGACGCCGCTGCGTCGGCAATGCTTGACTCGATCGCGGTGCACACCGTGTCGACGGTCGACTGGTGGGCGCTCACCACGAACAGGTACTCCTTGTTCCGCAAGTGGCTGACCCGGCCGACCTTCTCGCCTTTGGGGCTGTAAATGCCAATCTGAGCGCCAACGTATCGCTTGAAGTCAACGCCGACGACGCCGACGGCGCCGCGCTGGCGCAGCACTGAAACCACCTCATCCCGGTCGAGGTACCCTTCGTTGTTGAACGACACCAACAGGTGCGGGCAGCGCACCGAATTGATCACCCGTTCGAACGCCTCGCGAATTCTCGGTTTGGAATTGAATGGGCTCTTGTAGTCGCGGCATTGGACGCGCTTGTTGGCGACGCCGTACGTATCGGGTTTGTCCCAGCGGACGAGGCTCTCCCACACATGGTAGTTCCCCATGTAGCTGTGTTGGTTGTACGGCGGGTCCAAGTAGGCGACGTCGGCGTCCACGCGAGCTGCGGCGTCGACGGCGTCGAGGCAAAGGGCTTCACCAGGCCCAGGCAGGATCGCGGGCATCCGCAGGGCCAGCTCGTTGTGAGACCTCGCCGCCCATTGCTTGAGATAGGCCATCTGGACGCCGGTCGTGGAGTCGACGCGGTCGGCCGCTTCCATCAGGGACACCAGTGCAATCGCCTCGAGCTCAGGTTCGACTCCAAGCTCCGCAATGCGTTCGCGGATGGCGTCCACGCGCGCGCCGTTCCGCGGCTGGAAGTACCTCGCATCCTCGCAGAAGGCCTTGGTGAAGTACCCGGGTGCAGGGGGGAGCTGGGAAAGTTCGTCGATCAAAGCGGCGGCGGATTCAAACCAGCGCTCCCGATCGGCCTGCACGTAGCACCGCGCCAGAGTCGACGCGTAGGCTAGATGATCGTTGGCGATCACGTATCGCCCAGACTCCTTGAGCGCTCGCGCAACCCTGGACGTGCCCGAGAACAAGTCGAGCACGCGGTCTGAGTCGGGAAACGCGGACACACCCCGCACGATGTGCGGCACCAAAACCCGTTTGGAGCCGATGTACTTGATCATGAAGTCTGGGAAGCCATCGCCTGCACGATGGCGTCCCGAAGCGTAGCAGCTTCGTAGGGCTTTTGGACAAAACCGAGGGCCCCCATACTCCGAAGCTCGCGCTCGAGTGCGCCGTCCCAGTAGCCGGACACGAATACGACGGGCGCCTGCGGGTCGATCGACTTGAGCTCCTTGAACGCTTGGTCGCCGGTCATGCCCGGCATGTTGAGATCCATCAACACAAGATCGGGGCGCGGCTGCGTCTCCGTGTAGATTCGAAGCGCTTCCTGGCCGCTCCGCGCGAAGATCACCCGATGGCCGCTTTGGCGGACGACGCGTCCAGCGCTGCGGCGGACAACGTCCTCGTCGTCCACCAAGAGGATCAGCAGCTGGGTCTGTGGAACCGGAATGGCCGGAAGGCTCGGCTCGGTAGGCGCGGCAGAATGGACCGCGGCTAGCGGGAACACGAGCTGAAAAGTGCTTCCCCGGCCGGGGGCACTCTGGAGGGTGATGTGGCCGTTGTGGCCCTTGGCGATCTCGTACACCGCTGCAAGGCCAAGTCCGGCACCGACTTGGTCCCCCTTGGTCGTAAAGAACGGATCGAAAGCGCGCTCCCGCGTTTCGGCATCCATACCGATGCCGGAGTCAGACACCGTGATGAGAGCGTGCTCGACCAATGGATTGAGCGGGGCACGCTCGAGATCGCGCTTGTCGGCCTTCTTCGCAGTGATCGCGAGCTTCCCCCCCTTTGGCATCGCGTCTCGAGCGTTGATCAAGAGGTTCATCAACAGCTGGTGCAGCTGGCCGCGGTCTCCCACGATCGTCAGCCCGCGGTCGATCTTCGCTTCGATCCGAATGCCTCGGTGGAAGGTGTGACGTGCCAGTTGCACCACGTGACGACAGAGCTCGGAGACGTCGACCTCGGAATGGCTTCGTTGGACTTCACGTGCAAACCCGAGGAGGCGGCTCGTCATCTCTGTGGCGGCGGCCGCGGCGGCGCGAATGTCCTGGAACGCCTCGCGGACGTTGGAATCCCCGACCTTGGTCTCAGAGGGAAGCTCGTTGAGAAAGTCGATACTCGACCGGACCGCCCCGAGAAGGTTGTTGAAGTCGTGTGCGACGCCGGTGCCCAGACGACCGATCGCCTCGAGCTTTCGTCGCTGGGCGACTTGCTCTTCCATCGGGTCGTGATGCGCAAACAGCAGAAGGCAGCTTCCGATCTGGATGCGGTCGCCGTAGGTCAGCACTTGCCGAGTGATCGCCATCCCGTTCACCTGCGTGCCGTTGCGACTATCGAGGTCTTCGACGACGTAGGTGCCCTGATCATGCTGGAAGATCCGCGCGTGCATCCTCGATGCGAGCGCATCGTCGATCTTCACGTGCGCTTCGACACCGCGGCCAAGTGTCAGCTCGCCGTCGATCGCGTACTTGTCGCCCGCGAGCTTCCCGGCGAGAACGACGATACGCGCCTGCTCCTCCTTCTTGGAGAGCCCTTTCAGCGCAAACACGTGGCGCCGCGTCACCTCGGTGGTTTCTTCCCTCGACATCCGTGTCTTCGGCCCCCAGCGGCCTGTTAGATCCTAGCGTCTGCGTGGACCAGGCGGTGTAGCCCCAGAGGGTGACCAAGGCCAGCACCGAAAAGCTTGGCCTTGCCGTCGACACCGCTTCGGCCATAATGGCCGGTCTACCGGGTCTCGCGAGACCCTCAACCCCTGAAATCCTTGATCTTTCGCCGCTCATCCGTTGCGATTTCGTTGCTGACCTTGGTGCTCCAGGTATCAAGTGCGGGGCACTTGTGGCTGGTGGAGCACCATCGATGTGCGGAGCACGGCGAATGGGTGCACGGCGAGTTCCACGAAAAGCATGGGCTCAGCACCCACGTCGGAGGCCCGGGATGGCGCGC
>JBCCEK010000096.1:0-16426 GCA_039030295.1 Myxococcota bacterium
ACGTGCCCGTCGTGTGCGGGCCGATGTACCCGGGTTCAAACCCCGAGCTTGTTGCTGCAGTCTCGGCCGCCGGTGGCCTTGGCGTCGTGCAGCCCATCAGCCTGACCCACCTCTACGGGCACGACTTCCGCGAAGGGTTGCAGTTCATCAAGCGCCTCACGGACAAGCCGTTCGGCGTGAACTTCACGCTCATGCCCAACCGCATCTACCAGAAGCGAATGGAGCAGTGGGTTCAGATCGCCATCGAAGAGGGGGTTCGATTCTTCCTGACCTCGCTCGGGCGTCCCGACTGGGTCGTGAAGCGTGCCCATGAGCACGGCATCGTGGTCTACCACGACGTGTCTACGGCGAAGTTCGCCAAGATCGCGGTCGACGCCGGAGTCGACGGTCTGAATTGCGTGAACTTCCGCGGCGGCGGTCAGACGGGCTCGTGCTCTGCGGAACAGCTGGCCGAAGAGCTCCGAGCGCACGGGCTGCCATTGATATGCGCCGGGGGTGTCTCGGGTCCGGAGAGTTTCACGCACGCCCTCTCGCTCGGCTACGCAGGCACCCAAGTTGGAACCCGTTTCTTGGCCACCCCCGAGTGCAAGGTGACCGACGCGTACAAAGATGCGATCGTTGGGTCGTCCGAATCTGACATCGTGTGGACGAACAAGCTTGCGGGCGTCAACTCCTCGGTCATCCGGACTCCCGACGTCGAGGCTGGCGGGCTACGGGCAGGCCCCGTGCTCGGCTTTCTGCTTCGGCAGCGACAGACCAAGAAGATCGCCCGCATGTTGTTGCTGGCGCGAGCGACCGGGCGATACAAGAAAGCCGTCACCGACGCCGGCTATCAGTACTGGCAGGCGGGCAAGGGTGTCGACGAGATCGACGGTGTCCTTCCGGTCGATGAGGTGATGTCGATGTTTGGTGACGCATATCGGGCTTGGGCCGCCTCGGGCCCTGCGCTGACGTTCCGTGACCAGCGTTCTTCGGGTTAGCTGCGGGCGTCGGCGATACGTTCTCAGGCGAGCGACCGCAGGAAACCCAAGACCGCGGCGTTCACGTCGTTCGGGCGTTCCTGCTGCACCCAATGGCCCGCGCCGGGAATGATCTCTTTCCGGCGCAAGTCGGTGTAGTAGGGGTCCATCGCGTCCATGAGGTTCATGCCCACAGCGTATCGGAGGACCGAGTCATGCTCGCCCGCCAGGAACATCGACGGCTGTTCGATCTTCATGTCGTCGAGTTCCGGGAGATCGTGCCAGTCACGATCCATGTTGCGGTATCTGTTGATTCCACCTCGGAAACCTGAGCGAGCGTAGGCCTCCGCGTAGATGTCCAGGTCCTCGTCGGTCAGCCATTCAGGGAGCGGGTCTGGAACGACCATCCCCTCGAGATAGCCCGACTTGGGTGTTCGGGCGCGAACGGCTTTGCGGACCTCGGCCGTGACGTCGCCGGAGTTGGCGTAGTAGATCTTGGCAAGGGAACTCCGGATGTCTTGCTCGAACTCCGCTTCCGGCACGTCGAGGCGCTGAAAGTAGAGGATGTAGAAGAAGCGGTCCGGGTACATCGCTTTGAAGACCTCGGTCGGCGGGTACGGAGCGCTCCGACCGAGGTGAGGCACGCTCATGGTGACCAAGGCGCGCACTCGTTCGGGGTGGAGCAGCGCGGTGTGCGCCGCGATGGGTGCGCCCCAGTCGTGCCCGATCAGGATCGCACTCTCTTCACCCAGAGCCTCGACCAACCCTGCAACGTCAGCGGCGAGCGTTCGCATCCCGTAGGCCTCGACTTCCGGAGGCGCGTCGCTGCCGCCGTATCCGCGAACGTCCGGCACGGCGACGCGGTATCCCGCGTTCGCCAGCGGCTCGATCTGATGTCTCCAGGAGAGCCAGAGCTCGGGCCACCCGTGCAGCAGCACGCAGAGCGGACCATCCCCCTTGAGCGCCACCCGGAGCGAGACTCCGTTGGTCTGGACCTGCTGAAACTGTACGTCGGGGATGCTCATGGGCGGGGGCGATCGTCTTCGGTCAGCGACTCGAGCGCGCTCTTCATGGGTTGCCCGGACTACCACATGTCGTTGGAGGGGCCTAGTCGCTCTTGGACTTGGCTATCGTGACCACGTCGCCGACTGCGGGTTCGAAGTGTCGGGCTCGGACTGCCTCGTCGCACGTTGTCACTTTTGGACCTCCTCTGCGGGTGCTACGGTTCGCCTGTTGTACTCGGACCGGCCATCCTCCCGGGGGGTTCGCTCTTGGAAGCGAGGGTGGGCGTGCGTCTTGGTGTCTCTGCTCGTGTCCGCGTGCGGTGGTTCCTCGGACGACCTCGAGCCGACGGCGCCTGGGATGCTCGAGGCGGGGGAGCTCGTGGTTGGGGTTGACGGGGTGACGGTTGGCGCGCCGATCGATGCGCTCGATGCTCCGTTGGCCGTCGAGATAGAGCGTCTGCCGCGACCGGAGGCGGCGCTGCCGGTGGGGGCGTCGCTTGAAGGCGACGCATATGCCGTCTCGGCGCCGGAGTACACGCGCGCGCTCAACGATTCGACGTTTATCGTCGGGGTGCCGCTCCCGGCCGACATGCCCGAGGAGCTCGCGGAAGTGGCCGTGCTTGCTCGGGCCTCGAGTACGTTGGACCTCGCTGAAGACACGTGGTTCCTCGCGCCCGCGCAGTACGAGCCTGAGACCGGGCTCTTGTTGATCGCCAACGTGTCTCTCGATGCCGAGGCCACCGTGTTGAGTTTGGCGCGCCTCGACGATCCTCCGGTCGAAGGCAGCGTCGTCGAAATGCAGCCGAAGCAAGGTGGTGTGCCCCTGGTGGAGGCCAAGTGCAGTGGGTTCAGCGCGCGGGTGACAGGCTGCACGACCGACGTGAAGCGGCGGGCCGAACAGGCTTTCGAAGAGGCTCACCGCACACTCATCGCCGCCGGCTATCCGCAGCCGGCGCTGGCCCGCGCTTGGCCACTGAAGACGAGCAACCTCGGTGCCCCGCTGCCGCCCTCACCCTACGAAATCGTGATCAAACCTTGCCCGGCGACGTGCAACACCGCCGGGAAATATAGTCCTTCCAGGGAACGTGTGTCGGTCTATCTCGGGTCCGACGGCTTTGCCGACGACACCGTGTTCGCGCTTCGGCACGAACTCTTCCATGCCATCCAATACGCATTCCCGTTGACCAGGCCTGCGGCGGCTCGCGGAGCAGCGGTGTCTTGGGCGATCGAAGGGCAGGCGGCGGTTGCCGAACACACACGCGGCAACCCGGAGTTGCTCCGGAGTCCGGACTATGCGCTGCGCAGCGTCGGGGTTCCGTTGCTTGAAGAACCCGTGCGCACGACGCGCTCCATCGTGACCTACCGGACCCAAGACTTCTGGGCATACCTGGGCGCCCGGCTCAACCGCGGGATCGACTTGTTCATTCCGTTCTTGGAGAACGGTCTCACGGGGGATGAGGTCTCCGCGACGCTCGGGAGCAACTTCGGCGCACAGGGTTTCCCCGACCTCGGCACTGCTTATTGGGAGTGGGTGAAGAACCATGCCTATGAGTCGCAGGTACCGGTGCCGACTGGGAATGCTAGTGGTGTCGCCCCGACGCCTCCGCGCCCCCCGTGTGATGCATCGGCGATGGAGGTTTTCCAGGGGGCCGCCCTCGGGCTCATGGAGTTCAGCCCGGCCGGTGGCCTGGTTGGCTCCTTGATTCAGGGGTCGGAAGCCATCGTTGACAGTGTTCCCCCGCTCGCGACGCGAACGTTCGGCGTCGAGCTATCCGGGTCTGAGATCTACAACGTGCGAGTCGCCACCGATCGGGAGGACTCGAACCTCCGCTACAAGATATACCCGAATATCACCCCATCGTGCGCGACCGAGCCGGAGGGCGTTGCGCGCACGATCACGACGACCGGAGGGGGACTCGACTTCGTGATTGTGCTCGTCTCGAATACGAGCACGACGGACACGCTCGAGGACATCGCCTTCGACGTGAGCCTCGTCCGGGTCACCGCGCAGCCCGAACGGCTCGACCTCGCGGGCGTGGTCGAACAGACGACACCGACGAACTTCGAGCTCCGGAACGACACCGCAGGCCCCGTGACGTTCTCGGCGAGCACCCTCGCGAGTTGGCTCTCCCTGTCGGGTGACTCGATGGGCACGATTCCGGCCGGTGGTACGTTCGAGGTCGACCTCGAGGCTGCTTGCAGAGCTGAGGGTCGCTTCGAGGGTGAGGTCGCGCTCTCGTTTGAAGACGCCATGGGAGCCCCGATCGAGTCGGGCGTCCCCGCTGCGGTTCCGATCACGCTCGATTGCGCCGCTTCCGACAGTTGCATGCCGCTCACGTTCGACAGGGAGATCACCGGGAGCGCAAGCTTGATGTGGATGGACAACGCGATTGAGGGAGACCGATCCTTCTCGGCGAACGTGGACGGGACGGTCGAGCTCGTGTCGTCTCTGCTGGGCGACAATGTCGTGGGCTCGGGTTTCGTGAGGGCGACTTCGATCACCCCGACGCCGGGCGGGGACCCGGTGGTGGTTGACTACAACGGACTCGGGCCCGTGCTGACGATGGGACGGAACTCGTTCGTGGCCCTCACCATCCTCGACGATTGCTCCTATAGCTTCACCATGAACGCCGTGATCGACGGGACGTTCACGGTGTCGAGTGAGGAAAACCCCCTAGGGACCCCCACCACATTCGTCGTCGCCTCGGCCAAGGTAAGTGGCCAGGTCTACGCCGGAAGCGTCCTGAACGGGAGCATGAGCGTGTCCCTCCCTCCCTCCGGCGTGCCGCCGACGGACCCGTCCCTCGAGAACTTCTTTCAGGTGGATTCGCGGTTCATCAACGGCATCTCGTCGATCAAGGGGCGCGAGAACGTCGCGACCGCCGTCGTCAGCTGGGGCTTTGCGATCACGGAGCGCCCGTAGGCTGGGGATCTGCGGTAGCCTGCGGCGCAAGGAGAACCCATGCAGGACTTCATGTACGAGGAGGAGCATCGGGCGTTTCGCGATGCGTTTGCGGCGTTCGTGGAGCGGGAGATCGTGCCTCGCGAGGAGGCGTGGAGGGAGGCCGGCAAGGTGGATCGCGAAGTTTGGCGAGCCGCGGGGGCTGGTGGGTTCTTGGCGCTGAGCGTTCCGGAGCAGTATGGCGGCGCGAGTCAGACGGACTTTCGGTTCAATGTGATCGTGAGTGAAGTGTTGGCTCGTTGTCAGGTGAGCAGTGTTGGCTTCAACATTCATACCGACATCGTCGTGCCGCTTCTGGCGGGAATCGGGAACGACGAACAGAAGGGTCGGTGGCTCCCGAACTGTGTGACGGGTGAGGCGATTACGTGCATCGGGATGACCGAACCGAAGGCCGGCAGTGACCTCCAAGGCATCCACACGGTCGCCGAGAAGCAGCCCGATGGCAGCTTCATCCTCAATGGCCGGAAGACGCTGATCTCGGGCGGGGCGCTCGCGAACCTGTGCGTGATCGCCTGCAAGGCTGCGGCGGACGGGGACCATCAGAGCATGAGCCTCTTGGTGGTCGAAGATGGGATGGAAGGGTTCTCGCACGACCGAGAGCTCAAGAAGATCGGGCTCAACGGCTTGGACATGGCCGAGTTGACGTTCGAGAACGTGCGTGTGCCGGCGGAGAACCTACTCGGCGAAGAAGGAATGGGGTTTTTGTACTTGGTGCGCGGCTTGGCGCAGGAGCGGCTGATCATCGGGCTTCAATCGCTGGCCATGGCCGAGGCGGCGCTCGAAGAAACCGTGGCCCACTGTCAGGAGCGTACGGCTTTTGGCCGGCCGATCGGCAAGTTCCAGAACTCGCGGTTCAAGCTGGCGGAGATGTTCACCGAGATCACGATTGGGCGAACGTTCGTTGACCAGTGCATCATGGAGCACAACGAGGGCAAGCTCACCGCGGAGAAGGCGTCGATGGCGAAGTATTGGCTTTCCGAGTTGCTGGGGCGGGTCGTCGACCAGTGCCTCCAGCTTCATGGGGGCCACGGGTACATCGCCGACTCCCCGATCGCGAAGATGTACACCGATGCTCGGGCGAGCCGCATCTACGGGGGCACGAACGAGATCATGCGCGAGATCATTGGGCGCAGCATGGGGTTTTGACGCAAGCCAGAACTACTCGCAAAAACCTCGGCTTGGGGTGGTGTAGTCGCATTGGTAGTCGGTGCCGCTACACCTCACGGCGACGCGGGCGATGTCTTCGCAGACTCCGTTCATCCCAGGAGACCCGGGCGATGGTCATGGGGCGGTCGTGCCATCGTGGCGGCAGAGTTTCAACAGCCTTGGCGGGTCGCGGTCGTTCGTCCGTTCACCCTTCTCCCCGGAAAGCAACCGGAGTATAAGGGACGATGAACCCGAGGTTGCTGTGAGATCATGAAGACGCGCGTCCTCACGCGAAAAGACGTCGAGGAAGTGGTAACCATGGACCTGGCGGTGCGCGCGGTCGAGGATGCCTTCGCCGCGTTTGGGCGCGGCGAGGTTTCGATGCCGCCGAAGGTGTATCTGCCGATCGAAGACCACGACGGTGACTTTCGCGCCATGCCGTCTCGGTTAGGTGGCTCGGCCGGGATCAAATGGGTCAACGTCCATGCCCAGAATCGAAAGAGCCACCACCTTCCGACCGTCATGGCGGTGTATGTGTTGAACGACCCCGCGAATGCGTTTCCGTTGGCGATCATGGACGGCACCGTGCTCACTGCGCTTCGTACGGGGGCCGCTGGCGCCGTCGGATCGAAGTATCTCGGGCCAAGTGAGCCGGCCACGATCAGCTTCATCGGCGCGGGAGTGCAAGCTCGGACTCTCTACGGAACGCATCGCGTCGTCTACCCGTCGTTCGAGCCTCTCGTGCACGATCGAAACGAGGAGACCGCGCAACGACTCGCTGACGAGATCGACGGACGGGTTGTAAGCCTAGAAGAGGCCGCTCGGGCGGATATCGTTTGCACGGCGACGCCGTCGCGTGCTCCGTTCGTCGAGGCCTCGTGGATTCGGCCGGGCGCACACATCAACGCGATGGGGGCCGACGCTCCAGGCAAACAAGAGCTCTTTGTCGAAGTGCTGCAGCGGTCGGCGGTCTATATCGACGACATTCACCAGGCGACCGGGAGTGGCGAGATCAACGTGCCTTTGAGCAAGGGAGACTTCACGGTGGAAGAGATCGCCGGCACGCTCGGTGAAGTCGTCGCCGGCAAGCTTCCTCGGCCGCCGTCAGGGACTACGACGGTGTTCGATTCGACGGGCCTCGCGGTTCAAGACGTCGCCCTCGCCCGAGCGATCTACGATGCGGCTGAAGAGCGTGAGATCGGGCTCATGATCGACCTGATCGGCCTCGAGCCCGAGTGAACGTCATCGAAGTCGGCGCCCCTGCTCGAAGTCGGCAGGCTCTTGTTGCTGGTCAGCCCTGGTCGCGGAGCATGCGGCGCAGGATCTTGCCTGAGGCAGACTTGGGGATCTCGTCGACGAACTCCACCAGGCGGAGTTGTTTGTAGTGCGCGACGTGATCGGCGACGAAGGCTTTGATGTCGGCCTCCGAGAGGGTCGCGTTCGGCTGCAGCGTGACGAATGCCTTGGGCAACTCTCCTGCCTCATCATCCGGGATGCCAATGACGGCCGCGTCGGCGATGCCCGGGTGACCCACCAACAGCGCCTCGAGCTCTGCCGGCGGGACTTGGAAGCCCTTGTACTTGATAAGCTCCTTGAGCCGGTCGACGATGGTGAAGAAGCCCTCGTCGTCGACGTGGCCGATGTCGCCGGTGTGAAGCCAGCCCTCGTCGTCGATGGTGGCTTTGGTCGCCGCCTCGTTGTTGAGGTAGCCCTTCATCACCTGGGGCCCGCGGATCCAGAGCTCGCCCGGTTTGCCGACGCCTAGGCGTTCACCACTTTCGGGGTCGACGATCACGCACTCGGTCGACGGGGTAAGCGTGCCGATTGTGCCGGCCTTTGCATATCCGTCCGCGACGGCGTGGGTCACCGGGGACAGCTCGGTCATGCCGTAGCCCTGCGCGACTACGCAGTTGAGTCGCGCTTCGGCTTCCTGTGTGAGTTCGACGCCCAGCGGAGCGGCACCGGAGAACACCTGATCGAGCGAGGAAAGGTCGAACTTGTCGACCAGCGGGTGCTTTGCCAGCGCGAGCACCACGGGCGGGACCACGAAGGCTCTTCGCACCTTGTGCTTTTGGCAAAGGGTCAGGAACTGTTCGAGGTCGAAGCGCGGCATGGTCACGACCTTGCCGCCCGACGCAAGCGCGCGATTCATCAACACCTGCATGCCGTAGATGTGGAAGAAGGGCAGAAAGGACAGTACCGCCTCGCCGAGTCCGATCGGCAGCATGGCTTCGGTCTGCACCAGGTTGGCGACCAGGTTGCGGTGCGTGAGCATCACGCCTTTGCTCAGTCCCGTCGTCCCGGACGAGTAGGGTAGACACACGACGTCCTCGAGCGAGACGTCTGCGTGCTGTGCCTGGGGTTCCCCAAACAGGCTACTCAGGTTGCTGAGGGGGCTCTCGTCGAGCGTGAACACTTCTTCGACGCCGGTGCCCTCGGCGGCTTCCTTGGCGACGTCGGCGAACATGGACACCGTGACTAACAGTGAGGCGCCGGAGTCCTTGAGTTGGTGTTTGACCTCTCCTGCCGTGTAGGTCGGATTGATCGTGGTCACGGTGCCCCCCGCGTAGGCTGTGCCGTGGAAGACCACCGCATACTCGGGGAGGTTGGGGGCCATGATCGCGAGGACGTTGCCGGGCGTGAAGCCCCGGGCATTCAATCCACCGGCGAGCGCCCTGACGGCCGCCGCAAACTCTCCGTACGTCACGGTGCGTCCGCTAGAGCCTTCGACGAGGGCCGGCTCCGACGCCAGCTCTTGGGCGTGGCGCAGAACGAACTCCGTCACGGGGAGACCTGGCACCTCGACATCTGCGTGGCGGCTCGTGTGTATCATCGCTTTCGCGCTGGTGCGCTCCGTGGGGCTCAGTCCTCTGCCGGGGGAAACCAGCTGAGCGAGGAGTGGTGCAGCGAAATGAGAACGCGCCCGGTCAGCTTGTGGTAGGCGAACGTATAGTCGGCGCGGGTGGCGTTGCCGTCACCGTCGACGAATGTGTAGTGCCCCATGTCCTTGTAGCCGAGCCCCCCTGCCTTGAGAACCGGACCCGCGGCGCTCTGGAAATCCACTCGCTGCCAGCCCCGGTTCAGAAAGCCGTGATCGTGAGGGTAGTCCGGATCACCGCCCACGAAGTAAGACCGCGCGCCGGCGCGATCGAGCCGAATCACGTCCGCCAAGGTAGGCTTGAAGAGAAGTGGTTCATCGGGTGTCCCGAAGTCGTAGAGAGCCAAGAGCTGATCGACGTCACGCTCGGTGACGAACTTGGCCCACGCGCGCTGCGCGGCGACGACTTCAGCTTTGGTCATTGGCTCGAAAGTGCGCTCGGTCATACGTCAGACTCCTCGATGGTTGGCTGCAGCTAGGGTCGCAGGATGCCATCGCGCTCGACGAGCGGCAAATCTTCTCGGCCGGGCTCGGGCGTTGATCCGGCTACAGCTCGATTTGCATGCCTTCACGCGCGACAAATGCTACGGGCCAAGCCTTCTTGGCGTCGTTTTCTAGTCGGGCCATGAAGTCGTCGTCGTGGTCGGGGTCGTGGTGGAAAATCGCGAGCCGCTTGGCCCCTGCCTCTTGGCATAGCCGGACTCCCTCCTCCCAGGTCGAGTGCCCCCAGCCGAGGCGGGTGGGAAACTCGTTATCTGTATAGGTGGAGTCGTAGATCACCAGGTCGGCGCCCTCGATGAGTGACAGGACACGCTCATCCGGCTTGCCGGGAGTATGCTCGGTGTCGGTTACGTAGCAGAGCGCCTTGTCTGCGTACTCCACTCGATAGCCGGTCGCGCCGTCGGGGTGGTTCAGCTTCGTCGTCTTCACCTCGATCGCCTTTGAAAGCCCGAACCGGTCGCCCGCCACGAAATCTTCGAAGGCCAGATCGGCATGTAGTGCGTCGAGGGGGACCGGAAAGTTTGGCGCGGCCATCTGGCCGGAGAGCACTTCGCGGATGCCTCCAACCGAACGGAGCCCTCCCGCCATGATCCGCATTGCGCACGCTTCCGAGTACACTGGTTTGAAGAACGGAAAGCCCGCCGTGTGGTCCCAGTGCACGTGCGTGAGAAGGAGCGTGGCATTGCGCTTGCCCTGCTCGAGTAGCTCGTGACCCAAACCGCGCATCCCGGTTCCGGCGTCCAGAATCACGAGAGCTCCGCCGAGGTCGAGTCCTACGCAGCTCGTGTTGCCGCCGTAGCGCGCGTACGCAGGCTCGGGGCAGGCGATGCTGCCGCGGACTCCCCAGAACTTGATACCGAAAGCAGACATCTGGGCTCGGACGAGCTGGTGCAGACGCTCAACGCCCCAACCTACAGTACAGCTTGCTTCAGGAGAGGGGCCAGACGCAAACGAATTGCAACAGGGTCAGTCGCCAGTTAACCTTTGCCATGGGCGGCGCCGTGAGGGGACTGTGCGAGAGCTACGAGGATTGGAAGCACTGCATCACAGTGGAGTGCAACATCCCGCTCACCCCAGACTACGTTACCAAGCGCATCGCGGTGCTTTCCGACGAGCGAGACCCGACGACGGCTCGGTTCGTCGCACTGTATGGCGATCCCTATCGCTTGCGTACGATTCAGTGGTTCGAACAGGCCCGCGCTGAGCTCGGCGGGGCGCGCCACTCCTAGCGCGGGTTGCTATAGCCACAGGGCGAGAAGCCCCATCAGCCCATAGCCCGTTGCGGCGAGCAACCACTTGGCGGCCCGCGGTCCGGGCTGCAGAAACTCATCACGGATGATGTCGAACGACGCGATGTAGATGAAGCTTCCCGCGGCGAGCCCCAAGAACACGGCGTCGAAGATCGACTGACTGCGATCGTCGAGCGCGTTCGTTACGAGCAGCCCGACGATGATCCCGATCGGGGTAACCCCGGCGAAGAGGCCGATGAGCCCCAAGGCGCGTCGCCGAGGCACGGCGTTTCGAGCGAGGCTGACGCCCAGCGCAAACCCGGCCGTTGCCTTGTGAGCGACGATCGCCACGAAAAGAAGCACGACGTTGGCGATCGTTCGTTGCGCGCCCATTGCGATGCCCGCGATCAACGAGTGAATGGAGAGGGCGACGACGAGGGCGTAGGGGTACAGGCGGGACACAGGCCGTGTCTGTAGCCAGCGGGGTCCATGCGCGTCATTTCGTTCGTCGCTTGCCGCCCCCGTGGGATCCAGATCGGAGATCACCCCGCCGGGTTCGTGAAACGCGTCGTGGGCGCGCCCGGGCAGCGCCACGTGCTCGAACCAGAGGAGCAGCAGGAAGGCGCCGCCCGCAAGCAGGAGACCCATCGGATATCCCCAACCGAGTGTTTGTCGCCACGCCTCGGAGGCGGTTCCGAGCATGTGAATGAGACCGATGCCGAGAAAGACGCCAGCCGCAAAAGCGTTCCCGAGAGACAAGAAGCGCGGGGACTCGGCGATCGTTCGTCGTAGAGGAACGAGTCCCCCGATCCAGCCTGCCGCGAGGATGACTAGCAGGAGCACCCCTTTGAGGGCCCCAATACTCATGCGGCGTTCCTGAACGGCGCTGGTTCACGCTGAGTGCGCGCGAAACGGGCGAAGGCCGTGAGCCGACGGGCTTCCCTGAAAGATCGCAAAGAGGGTCGCACGAGATCTGATCTAAATGCGGACCGGGTTTATTGCAATCCGCTTGCAGCAGAGGTCTGCTTGGGATAAATCGCGGCGGTGTCGACGAGTACCCACAGGGTCGCTGTGGTTTCGAGCACCTCCAGCGCGGGTTGCCGTGCCGAGGAGTCAGCCCGCGCAGCAGCCCTCTTCGATACAGCGGCAGTCCGCGCAATCTCGAAGGCTCTCGACACCGCAGTGCTCGAGCATCGATTCCCGAAGCGCCTTTCGCGCGCGGTGGAGCCGTACGCCGACGTTGTTGGCCGAGATGCCGAGGGCTTCCGCGGCTTCAGCGAGCGTAGCTCCGTGAATGTCGACGAGAGACAGTACCTCGGCGTAGTTGGGGTGGATGTTGCGCGCCTGAGAGACGCTGCAGTCGCACCCCGATTCGGGCTCTTCGGGCGGAGCCTCGGGCGCCGCCGATACACTTTCCAGCAACCGCTCGTGTCGCGCACGCTTTCGCAGCACGTCGGTCGCGGTGTTGCGGTGCACGCCGTAGAGCCACGACAGCATGCGCTTCGGGTCGTTCAGCGTGCCGGCCCCTTCGATGGCACGCACGGCCGCCAGCTGGAGCACGTCGTCCACGTCCGACGACGGAACGCGAGCGCGGATGAAGGCCTCAAGCCTGGTCCGGTGCGCGCCCAGCGCCGTTGCGACGGTCTCCGTACGGCTCAGTCGTCCGGTCGGTTTCGGCATCACTACGAGGCTAGCTCAACTCTTCGCGCTTGGGCAGCCGCAGCCGGGGTCGCACGCGCAAGTTGGCCCACACGTGCAGGTCTCGCCGCAACAGCATCCGGCGTCCGTCGGCGCCTCGTGGCGGCACGAGCACGTCTCCACGCATTGATCACAAGGGCATTTTCGGGAATCGGTCATCATCATCTCCACAGACGTCGACTCTCCTTGCGGAGCCTTCTGTCTGTAGGACGACTCTCGGGGCTCGATTCTTACACCGGCACCCCTGAAACCCTCTCGAGCCCCAAGAAAGGCGAGTCCGGATGACTCGCGGAGCCCCCAAACCGGTCGATGAAGGCAACCTCGACAAGGCCGGCGCAATATCGAGCACCCTCTGCGCCGTCCATTGTGCGTCGACTGCGGCGGCACCTTCCCTGATCGCGGCTCTCGGGCTGAGCGTGATCGCGGGACCGCTGTTCGAATGGGGGTTCACCATCGTTGCAATCGTACTCGCGACGTCTGCCCTCGTCATCGGCTGGCGACGCCATCAAACCCTTTCGATCGCGTTGGTGCTCGGGGCCGGGATCGTCGGGTTGCTACTCGGGCGTCTTCTCGAGGTGATGGAGTTTCACAACTACGGGACCGTTCTGAGTATTGTCGCTGGACTCGCGTTGGTGATTGGCCACCTCGCGGGTGTTCGTGCGAGTCGGTCCGTGCGCGAGTCTGCAGAATGAGCCCTCCCTGGCTCATCGTTGGCGGTGGGATTCATGGAGTCCACATTGCCGTCCGCCTGATTGCCGAAGCAGGTTGCGATCCCGACGGCGTTCGTATTTTGGATCCAGCCGACGAGTTGCTTGCGCGATGGCGCGCCTGCGCGGCAGCGACGGGGATGACCCACCTCCGTTCGCCGGCCGTCCACCAGCTCGACTTGGAACCCTTCTCGCTTCACGAGTTCGCCGCGAACGCGGAACATCGAAGGTCCGACCTCTTCGCGCCGCCCTACGAACGGCCGTCACTCGACCTCTTCAACGAACACTGCGACCAGGTGATCGAGACCTATGGTGTCGACGCGCTTCACATTCGCGGAGCTGCGGCGAGCTGTCGCGTGGACTGCCAGCGAGTGACGGTCGATACCCGAGATGGCGGATCCCTGACGGCGGCGAATGTGGTCTTCGCGATCGGCGTCGGTGAGCAGCCCCACTGGCCAGACTGGGCCCCTTCGGGCGACCCGTGTGTGGAGCACGTCTTCGCGCACGGATTCGTATTTCCGTCGACGGGCGGCGGCGGCGAAGTTGCGGTGGTCGGTGGCGGGATCTCCGCGGCCCAGGTCGCGCTCCGGCTCGTTCAAGACGGCTGCCGGGTGCAGCTCGTCTCACGTCACCCGTTGCGGCAGCATCAGTTCGACTCAGACCCGGGCTGGCTCGGGCCGAAACGGATGGCGGGTTTCGCCCGCGAGACGGATCTTGCTCGACGCCGAGCCGTGATCACCGAGGCACGCCATCGCGGTTCTGTGCCTCCCGATGTGTTGAAGGCGCTCCAGAAGGCCATCCAGGACGGCCGTATCGAATGGCAGGTCGCCGACGTCACTGACGTCATCGATGAGCAGGGGGCGCGCCGCCTTCAGTTATCGAACGGGAGAGAGCTTCTCGTGGAGCGGGTTCTTCTCGCCACTGGCTTTGCACCTCGCCGACCGGGTGGTTCGATGGTGGACGAGCTCATTGAAAGCGCGTCACTTCCGTGCGCGGCGTGCGGGTACCCGATCGTCGATTCCGCACTTCGCTGGCATCCGCGCGTCTACGTGTCTGGCGCCCTTGCGGAGCTCGAGCTCGGTCCGTCTGCAAGGAATATCGCCGGTGCCCGGCGGGCCGGCGAGCGGATCGCCAACGCGGCTCGGTTGGTCGCCTGAGGGTCTAGTGAGGCCCGGCGCTCAGTCGCAGCAGGCGAGGGCGGAGGCCGGGATCTCGTGCCCGTGATCCCGTTTGGCGGAGATGTATCGGCGGTTGCGGGAACACACGCCCGCGACGTGCGTCTGTTGGATCACATCGGGAAGGCCGAAGTCGCGCATCTGCTGCACCTTGTCCGGGTTGTTGGTCAGCAAGTGGAAGGGTCGTTCGCCGAGCAGGTCCTTGATGAGTGCCGCCGCGTGTCGGAAGTCGCGTTGATCGTCGAGAAAACCGAGCTTCCGGTTGGCCTCGTATGTGTCGAGTCCTTCGTCTTGCAAGAGATACGCGGCGGCCTTCGACCAGAGGCCAATGGCGCGTCCCTCGTGCGCCGACATGTACACCACCATGCCGCCGGAAGGTGACTCGGTCATCTGACGAAGCGCGAGCTGGAGCTGCGGACCGCAGTCGCACCGGAGCGAACCAAGCACGTCTCCGGTGAAGCACGTGGAGTGGACGCGCACCAAGGGCGGGGTCGCCGCCGACTCCGGTTCACCGAATGCGATGACACTAAGGTGCTCACTGTGCGCTGCGGTGCGCTGGCCTGGGCTCGATGGCGCGGCGACATACCACCGTCCGGTGACCTCGCGATCGCCGACGAGCATGGGAAGAGGAACCGGACCCACCACTTGAAGCGCAGAGTCGCCATGCGAATGCGACGCTAGAATGCCGTCGTCGGCCACGGGGATCGGGATGCTTCGAACGCGCCCGTCCTGCCGAAGTCGCTCGAAGGCATCGTTGGTGTCATCCGGAAGCATGGGTCTACCCGTTTGGCCGGCAGGGCTTAACGCAATAAGCTTGCACTTGCAATGGGCGTACTCTGGCGGGTGACGGAGGGGCGAAAGCGTTTGTGATTCGCGACTTCTGGCTTGCAGCTGCAGATCCGCCCTCGTATCGTTACCGCCGCATGGCAAGCCTGACGCTAGACGAAGCTCGGCAACGGATTCACGAGGCAGGGCTCCGAGCCACCGCGCCGAGAGTGGCGGTCCTTCGACTACTCAGTGAGACCGACAAACCCTTGTCTCACTCGGAGGTCGTCGAGGCGATGGGCAGCCGTGATTGGGACCAGGCGACGCTCTATCGAAACCTCGTTAAGCTTGCCGACGTGGAGTTGGCGCGCGTCGCGAGCAAAGTGGGCGGGGTCGCTCGCTACGAGGCGCGCGAGGAGGGGGAGAGCGCCCACGTCCATCCGCATTTCTGCTGCAAGACTTGCGGTGCGGTTGAGTGCTTGCCCCAGGCTAAGCTCTCGGTGTCAGTCACTCGCCGGTGGAATCGGTCCGTACAGGCATCGGAGTTGCAGCTCATTGGCGAATGCCCCGATTGCTTGGCGGCGCAGAAGTCACGACGCGGTTCGCGAAACCGGAAGAGACGCGGATAGTCGGGAGTCTGCATGCATCAGGACCAGCTCAACGACTGGCAACACAGCCACTCATTCGGGAACGCGGACATTCCGCCAGGAGAGCGGCGTACGCGATGGGTCATCGTACTCACCCTGGCGACGATGGTGGTCGAACTCTATGCGGGGTTTGTCTTCAACTCCATGGCGCTGCTTGCCGATGGTTGGCACATGGCGAGCCACGCGGCGGCTCTCCTCGTGGCCGCGTTTGCATACCGTTTCGCGCGGCGGCATGCCCACGATCCGCGCTTCAGCTTCGGAACCGGCAAGGTCGGCGCCCTTGGGGGCTTCGCAAGCGGGGTCGGGCTTGCGGTCGGAGCGGTGCTGGTATGCGTGGAAAGCGTCGGCCGTCTGATTTCCCCGGTTGAGATCCACTTCGATCAAGCTTTGGTCGTGGCCGGTGTCGGGTTGGTCGTGAACTTGCTGAGCGCGGTGATCCTGCATGACGGGGGGCACCACCACCACGGACATGACCACCACCACGATCACAATCTTCGTGGCGCGTACCTGCACGTATTGGCCGATGCGCTGACTTCGGTGTTCGCCATTGCCGCGCTGCTGGCCGGGAAGTACTTCGGCTGGTCTTGGATGGATGGAGTGACTGGCGTCCTGGCTTCGGTGGTGGTGGCTCGATGGTCACTCGGGCTCATCCGCGACACTAGTGCGGTGTTGCTCGACGCCGAGGTGACCCAGGAGCGCAAGACGCAAATCGTGGAGGCGATCGAATCTGACGGCGACAACAGCGTCTGTGACCT
>JBCCEK010000097.1:0-16297 GCA_039030295.1 Myxococcota bacterium
GCGGTCGAGACCTCCATGGCCGACGAACGTCACCCAGCCGAGCGGTTCTGCCCATCGCTCGAACAACGCGACGCGGGCTTCTTCGAGTTCCATGCCGTCCAGATCGATCGCGGTCGTGCGGTCGGTCGGGAGCACGCTCCTCAGCACCCGAGACGCCGCACCAAACTGTTGACGTGATGCCCCGTCCGACATGGTGAGAACGCCGCTTCTTTCGTGCGTGGATTCAAACGTCTGGATCGCCTCGAGTACGGCGGTCAGCTCTTCGGCATCGTCGACCGGAAGCCGGCCAATCGCAATCTCGGGAACGCCATCGTCGCCCTCGACGTCCCCGAGCATGGAGTCGGAAGGAAACAAGCCTCCGTCGGTTTGCACGAGCATCGGAGGGATCGCGTTGCCGCCCGTTTCGAGAACGTTGCGGTAGTCGGAGTTGCCGCCACCGACCAGCGCGACGTACCGGGGAGGCACCACCCAGTTGTCCCACGCGTACTGCAAGAAGTCGCGAATCGACGCCGGGTCCGACACGCCTTGTGCGAACTCCCAGAACACGTCGTCGACGTCCACCACGAAGGCTTGGTAGCCGTCGCTGCGGCGAAGGTCGGCGAGCGCCCTCGCCTCCTCGACGAGATGCGACGCTGCGATGATGACGTAGTCCGCTCCGCGCGTCGGATCCCTCAGCTCGGGTGCGAACCATGGATACGCCTCTGCGACCACGATCGGCGAGTCCGACGCTACCGCGAAAAAGCGTCGGTTTGGTGGCGCGGCGAACCGAAGGTCGTAGGCGTCGTTGGCCTCCGCGAGTGAGACCCTCCCGTAGGTCGACGGGTGACGCGGATCGGTGATGTCGTAGAGCCGGACTTCGGGTGCGGAGAATCCAGTGACGACCTCGGGACCCTCGGTGGCGCTCCCGAATCGGGCGTTGGCCCCTTCGGCCTCAGCGCGTCGCACGTAATCGACCTCGACCCGGTCGACATACACGACCGGAAGGAGCTCGCCGGCACGACGTTGCACGATCGTCAACGTGGTCTCCTCGTCGGTATCGACGCCGTCGAGTGGAACGGAGACTTCGTGGGCGCGACGCCCTTCGAGACGAAAGGTTCCGAGGCTCTCCTCGCCCCACCGAATGTCGAGCTCGAAAGGCTGGTTCGGATGTTCGGTGGCGCCATGCAGGAAAAGGCGAAGCGTCGTCGCCGTCGGGGTCGCGATCGCCGGAAGGAGGATGGGAAGCGCAACCTCCGAATCCCCGGTCAGCGCATGCCAGAAGAAGAGGTCGCCTCTCGGGTCGGGGTTCCCGGTAATTCCTGGAAAGACGTCCTCTTCGAACCGTGCGGTCGTCTGGAACGCATGGGCGGTGGCCACTTCGGCAGGCGCGAGCGTCTCGACGGGCATCCGACTCCCGTCGCCGAACGAAACCAGGTACCTGTGGTGCGCCGAGAACGGAGAGTCGAGGGGTTCGGATAGGAAACGAATGCCGTCGTTCGTATCGACCCCCTCCCAGGCGATGTCCCCTCCCTCGAGTTCGATTCTCAGCGCACCTTCGGAGATGGCCGCCCGAACTTGGTCCACCGTCACCTCGAGCGCCGACGCAAGCACTTCGGCACGAACCTCGACCAGCCCCTCAGCGTCGATGACGACCTCGGCGGCATCGGGGCT
Source organism: Myxococcota bacterium (assembly GCA_039030295.1). Lineage (GTDB taxonomy): Bacteria > Myxococcota_A > Polyangia > Polyangiales > Houyiibacteriaceae > SG8-38. The sequence goes on from JBCCEK010000097.1 coordinate 1,651, forward strand.
GCCGAGGGCCTTGCGCCGGAGCGAAGAGCTACCGTGGCGTGTCACCTCGGCGATGTGACGTCGCGGCATCGGCCTCGCCTCTCGCCACGAGTTTCGTCGGAAGGCGCGTCGCGTTTGAGGACGCCCTTCGGCAATGCTTCGAAACGGGCCGTAGGTCACCCTGCCCCCAGCCATCGTGATCTCTTCGATCAGGTAGCGCGGGTCGTGACCCGGATGAGCGTCGCGCATGAAGTAGCTCCCGCCATGGACGCTTCCATCTTGGGCTGCCGCGATTCGACCGACGCGCGAGCGAGCTCCGTTGTCCTCAAGGCGCCAGAGCCAGAACTCGGCAACCCCGATCTCAGTCGTCGTATCCCAGGCCACGACGAGGCCGGCGTCACCCTCGATCGTTCGAAACGCCGACATGGATGCAAAGGTCACTTCCGCGCAGTTGTCGAGCCGCTCCGACGTTCCAGGCACCTCCTCGACACACTCGTTGGTCCCGCCGCCGCCGTCGAGATTGTCGTCGCCGTCGCCGCCACTCAGCGCGTCGTCGCCCCCGCCCCCGTCGAGGTCGTCGTTGCCGTCGCCCCCGCTGATCGAGTCGCCGCCTCCACCTCCGAAGAGGTCGTCGTCGCCGTCGCCACCGTCGATGGTGTCGGCGCCGCCCCCGCCGCTGACGATGTCGTCGCCATCCTCTCCGAAGATCGCGTCGCTGCCTCCACTCCCGAACACCAAGTCGTTGCCGTCGCCGCCGCAGATGTAGTCGTCGCCGCCGAAGGCGAAGATGATGTCCGAGCCCCCAAAGCCGAAGATGCAGTCCGGTCCCGCTGTCCCGAAGATGAACTCGCCAGCTGGCGTCCCTTCAAAATACGTCGACCCCGCCGGACAGACGTCGGGAACCCCATCCCCGTCGACGTCGTCGGTCGCGCACTGTGCGGCAGCGACGCTCGAAAGCAGCCAAGCGCCGACACACACACAGACGATTCGCACGACGTTGTCCATCCACTGGAGTATCGCAGAATTCCTTTATTAGTCTACTTTTGTGTTATTGCTAAAACTGGAGTGATTCCCAGGCGTGTGCCATGGTGCGCTCGGGGATGCGGAACCAGGGAACCATGGCGGCGGCCTTGCTGGCGAGTCTGCTCCCAGCAAGGGCCTGGGCGCAAGACGCGCCCGCGGAGCCGGCCGGAATCGGAGCGAACCTAGGGGCCCTGAACCGCGCCTTCGGGGACTACGTCGTCGGTCCCCTCGGCGACGTCCTCTTCTTCGACGTGCTCTTTTGGGACAACGGCGACGATCCGAACACCCAGCTGCCGTTCATCGTGGCCTGGTTGGTCATCGGGGCCACCTTCTTCACCTTCCGATTTGGTCTGATCAATCTCCGTGCGTTTCGACACGCGTGGGCCGTCACCGCGGGTCACTTCGATCGGCCAGACGATCCAGGGGAGGTCACCCACTTCCAGGCCCTGTCTTCGGCGCTCTCCGCCACGGTGGGCCTCGGCAACATCGCCGGAGTGGCGGTGGCCGTCGGGGTGGGCGGCCCCGGTGCAGTGCTGTGGATGGTGGTCGGCGGCTTCCTCGGGATGTCGTCCAAGTTCGCCGAGTGCACGCTCGGCCAGATGTATCGGGATCGGAGCGAGGACGGGCACATCCTCGGCGGACCGATGCGATACCTGCAACGGGGACTCGCCGAGCAGAACATGCCGCGCCTCGGTAGGTTCTTGTCGGTGCTCTTCGCCGTCATGTGCATCGGGGGCAGCCTCGGCGGCGGCAACATGTTCCAAGCCAACCAGAGTTACGCCCAAGTCGCGCTCGTGCTCCCGTTTCTCGACAGCGGATGGGGAGCACTGGTGTATGGGGTCTTCGTCGCCGTCCTCGTGGGACTCGTGATCATCGGGGGCATCCGACGCATCGGGCGCGTCGCTTCGATCATCGTACCGGCCATGGTCGGCATCTATCTCTGCGCCGGCCTCTTCATCCTCATCACGAACGCCGATCAAATCGGTCCGGCTTTCCGGCAGATCTTTGAAGAGGCGTTCACGCCCAAGGCCGGGCTCGGTGGTTTCGTCGGTGTGCTCGTGACCGGTTTTCGTCGATCTGCGTTTTCTAACGAGGCTGGCGTGGGTTCGGCGGCCATCGCCCACTCTGCCGCCGCCACGAGCGAGCCGGTCCGTGAGGGGATCGTTGCCCTCCTAGAGCCGTTCATTGATACGATCGTCGTGTGCACGATGACGGGGCTGGTCGTCGTGGTGACCGGAGCGTATGCGAACGGGCCCGAAGAGGGTGTGTTGATGACGTCCAAGGCGTTTGCCAGCGTCCTTCCGTGGTTTCCGAAGGTGCTGAGCCTCGCGGTATTCCTGTTTGCCTTCTCGACCATGATCTCCTGGAGCTACTACGGCGAACGATGTTGGACCTCGCTGTTCGGGAGTCACACGTCGATCGTCTACAAGCTCCTTTTCCTCGCTTGTGTGATCCTCGGATCGGTGCTCAAGCTCGCGAACGTGGTCGACTTCTCCGACTTGATGATCCTCGGCATGTCGTTCCCAAACATCCTCGGCGTGTACATCCTGAGCGGTCGCGTGCGCGCGCGACTCGACGACTATTGGTCACGTTACAAGAGCGGCCAGATGCAGCCCGAACGCTAACTGCTACGCTCGAACCATGTCGGAATTCGCCGAGCGACGGACCCAACTCTTGGACGCGATGGGCGATGGCGTCGCGCTATTCCCCTCGGCGCCGTCCGCGATCCGCAACCGCGATGTCGAGCACGCCTACCGCCAAGACAGCGACCTCTACTACCTGACCGGGTTCGACGAGCCGGATAGCCTCCTGGTCCTGACCCACGAGCACGAAGAACACCGCGCGGTGCTGTTCGTTCGGCCGCGACAACGCGACCGTGAGATCTGGGACGGGCCACGCGCCGGCGTGGACGGCGCCATCGCCGACTTCGGGGTCGACGCTGCATTCCCAATCGACGAGCTGCCCAAGAGGCTCCCCGACTACTTGGGCAACGTCCGCCGACTGCACTACAAGGTCGCGGAGAACGACGCGACGGACCGGCTCGTGTTCGATTGCCTGAGGCTCCTGAGGCGGGGCGGTCGACGCGGGGTCGCAGCCCCCGAAACGATCATCGACTCCGGGCTTCACCTCCACGAGATGCGTCTGCGGAAGAGCGCATCCGAACTCGCGACCATGCGTCGCGCGGCCGCCATCACCGGCGAAGCCCACCAGCGGGCGATGGCGATGACCGAACCGGGGGTCCGCGAGTACGAAGTCGATGCAGAGCTTCTACACATCTTCCGAAAGCACGGGAGCGAACGCCCTGCGTACGACAGCATCGTGGGGTCCGGCCCGAACGCAACCATCCTCCACTACCGCGCGGGCAACCGAGAGATGCGCGACGGCGAGCTTGTCCTGATCGATGCGGGCTGCGAACTCGACTACTACGCCAGCGACGTTACCCGCACGTTCCCGGTCAACGGGCGCTTCTCAGACGAGCAGCGCGCGATCTACGAGCTGGTCCTGGCTGCCCAGAAGCAAGCGATCGCGGCAGTGAAACCGGGCGAGACCCTCGAAGGCCTCCACGCGGGCACGGTGCGGACCCTCACGGAAGGGTTGGTCGCCCTCGGGCTCCTCGAGGGAGGGGTCGACACCCTGATCGAAGACAAGAAGTACGAGCCTTTCTACATGCACCGAACGTCGCACTGGCTCGGGATGGACGTGCACGACGTCGGTCGGTACTACGACGATGGCCAACACCGATCCATCGAACCGGGCTTCGTCCTCACTGTCGAACCTGGGCTCTACATCGCGACCGACAACGAGGACGTCGACGCACGATGGCGCGGAATCGGCATCCGCATCGAAGACGACGTCGCGGTGACCGAGATCGGCGCCGAGGTGCTCACCTCGTCGATTCCAAAAGAGATCGACGACGTCGAGGCCGCCTGCCGTTGAAGCCGTCGTGCCCACGGCAGGGCTGTGGTATGCCGGCTTGATGGACCACGATCTCAGTCTCACCTTCGTTGGGGCCGGAAACATGGCGGGAGCGCTCATTCGCGGCCTCGTCTCAACAGGCACGGTCGCCGCCTCGCAGATCGCGGCGGCGGACCCCGATGGCGCGCGCCTCGAGAGCCTCGCATCGGAGCTAGGCATTCGGGTCACGAGCGACAACGAAACGGCCGTCAAGCAAGCGAGCGTCGTCGTCCTCGCGACGAAGCCCCAGATGTTCGCCGGCGTCTTGCCCCGACTCGCCGACGCCATCCGAGACGACGCGCTGGTGATCTCGATCGCGGCGGGGATGTCCACCGCGTCCATCGAAGCGGCGCTTCGCCCGACCACACGCGTCGTCCGCACGATGCCAAACACGCCGGCGCTCGTGGGCCGAGGCGCCACGGCCGTGGCGGGCGGCGCACATGCCAGCGACGACGATCTCGCGCTCACAACACGGCTCTTCGAAAGTGTGGGTCTGGTTGTGCGAGTCCCTGAGGCACGGATCGACGCGGTCACCGGCGTCAGCGGCTCGGGCCCCGCCTATGTGTTCGCAATGATTGAGGCGTTGCGCGACGCGGGGACGCGAGAAGGACTCGCGCCGGACACGGCGCTCATGCTGGCCGCCCACACAGTTCGGGGGGCCGCGGAGCTTCTGATCGACCGTGAGGAGCCGCCTGAGATGCTCCGGCGAAAGGTCACCAGCCCAGGTGGCACGACCCTCGCCGGCCTGCAGGCCCTCGACAAGGAGGGGTTTCGAGAGGCGGTACACGCTGCAGTTCGCGCGGCGACACGACGCTCGGAAGAGCTCGGTCAAATCGAGGCGGTCTAGCCGACTCGCACTATCGCGGGCGCGGGCCGAACAGGGCCGTTCCGATGCGCAACATGGTAGCCCCCGCCGCGACGGCAGGCTCGAGGTCGTGGGTCATCCCCATCGACCGCTCGGCAAGGCCGTGCGACTCGGCGAGCTCCCCGACTGTGTCGAAGTAGGGGCGCGCATCGTTCGGATCGTCGTCGTGGGGCGCGACCGCCATGATGCCCGCGAGGACAAGGCTCGGCATCGCTCGAATCGCCTCGACGAGGCCAGGCACCTCCTCGGGACTGCACCCCGACTTCTGGGGCTCGCGACCGACGTTCACTTGAATCATCACTTCGGTCTTCGTTGCGCGAGATACGGCGTTTCGCGCCAGGGCCTCCGCAAGGCGAACGGTATCGACAGTATCGACCGACGCGCGAGCGCCTACGACGAGCTTGATCTTGTTCCGCTGCAAGTGCCCGATGAAGCGCCACCGAAGGCCCTCCAAATCGCGAAGCGCTTCGGCTTTCCGGCTCAGTTCCTGCGCGTAGTTCTCCCCAAAGTCTCGAAGCCCCAAGTCGTACGCGGCACGAACCTTGTCGGTCGAATGCCCTTTCGACACAGCGAGCAAAGTGATCGTCGACGGGTCACGACCTGCTTCGTCACACGCCGCCGCGATCCGCGCGCGGAGGGCTGCAAGATTGACTGCGACGTTCTCGCTTACGGCCATTTGGTCAGCGCTCCGTGCCGAACGAGGAGCCCGACGACCTCCGCCGCCGGCAACCCCACCACATTGGTGTACGAGCCGTCGATGCGCTCGACGAAGCCACTCCCGATCCCCTGAATGGCATAGGACCCGGCCTTGTCGCGGCCTTCTCCCGTTGCGATGTAGCGCCGCAGCTCCTCCGCGGTAGTGGCTCGAAACGACACTGTGGTCGAAACGACTTCGCACGCGAGCGTTTCGTGGCCTCGCCCGAGCGCGATGGCCGTCTTGACGACGTGCTCGCGCCCCGAGAGACGCAGCAGCATCCGGTGCGCGTCGGTATCGTCGGCCGGTTGACCAAGGCGCTGGTCGTCGACGCACACCATGGTGTCGGCAGCCAACACGAACCGAGTCTCGCCTTTCAACGCAGCAAGCACCTGCTCGAGTTTGGCCGTGGCGACCGTCCGTACAAACGCCGCGTGGTCAGGTGCACCCAACGCCTTCTCGTCGACCCCGCTCTTTCGAACTTCGAAGCGAATGCCGAGCGTGGTGAGAATGTCGGCGCGACGCGGCGAGCCGGACGCCAGAACGAGAGGCGCGTTCGAGGTCAAGCCTCTTCCCCGAGCTCTGCGCGATAGCGGCGAAGGTACGTTTGGCTGACTTGCTCGGGGTCGAGCTTGAGGCACTTCGCGAACTCCGTCACGAAACCACGTACGTAGACCGCCGCCGGCAGCGCGTGGTAGGCCTCTTCCTCGATGTACCGGAGATAGTGTGTGCCCACCTTCGTTCGGTCGCTGATCTGTTCGAGCCCCGTCCCTTGCGACTCGCGAACCGCGCGCAGGAGCGCGCCTGAGAACTCGGTATCGGGCGTGATGGTCGGAGCGGGCGGCAACTCGGACGGGTCGATTGCGGCCGCTTCTGTCGTGACCGAGGGCTTCGGGGCGTCCGGAAAAACGGAGGCTTCATACGGTCGTCGCCGGGCGGGGTCTAGAAGCACGTCATAGGCCTCGTCGATCCGGGCGCGCGCCGAAGCGATCCCGTCCGAGTCGAACAGCCCAAAGGTCGCGGTGTGATCCTCGTCGAACACCGAGCACATCCGCTTGTAGGCTCGACGGATCTCCTCGTCGGTCGCGCCACGTTCGACCTCCAAGATGTCGTAGTGGGAGTTCGCCGGGACCTCTCGCCACGGGGCCCGAACCCGACGCGCGTCCTGGGAGGCCATAAGTCGTCGGGCGATTTTCTCGATGTTCCGGCTCGCACGACTGCCGGGACTCTCGATCAAGAGCGGTCTTCGTTTCTGCGCCGTGGTTCGAACCGCATCATCGTGCTCGACGTAGCCGAGGTAACGCAGATGGACCCCGAGACGCCTTCGCGCAGCAACCGACACTTGGTCTCCAAGCTCGAGGTCGGCGCGGAGACGCGCCTGACTCACGATGAACGGGAAATCGAGCGACACCAGACCGTCACGCAGTTCTCTGCCGAGCGCGGGCGACTCTCGGCGCACGAGCTCGCAGACGTCGACCGGGGACGCCGTGTGCCCGGCATGCGAGAGGACGCTATGGAGCAACTCCTGTTCGTCCCCGGCCCTCGCCTGCTCCATGGCGAGCTGGGCGAACGCCCGCTTGACGACGCGGTAGAGCCCCGCAACCGCGTTGGGTTCTGGGGTCACGACCGCGAGTCGGTGTTTGGCGCGACACCAAAGTCGAATGGCCGCGTCGCTCGAGGCGGTTCCGAGGTCGAGAACGGTGTAGTCGACGGGGAGCTTGGCCAGCCGGCCGCCGAGCTCGCGTAACGAGCTGCGCCGGGCGCTGCCCCGGTGGGGCTCGCAGAGGCCGCCGTTGAGAAGCTGCAGGCCGGGAATCGGGCCATCGATCGGGTCGCGGGCTGGCAGCGTGTTGACCATGTCAGCGTCGAGCTCGGTTCCATCGAAGAGGCCGCCCTCTTCCTCGCCGAAGGTGGGCACCGGCGCCACGTAGGGTGCGAGCTTCGGCCGCACGCCGAGCGGTAGATGCAAGTCGGACCCGCCTGGGTCGGCGTCGACGGCCACCGCGCGCTTCCCAAGGGTCGCCAGATACACGGCTAGGTTCGCGCTCACCAAGGACGTGCCCGTGCCACCCTTGGCGCCAAGCACGGCGATCGCGGTCGGAGGCATCGGTGCGATGTACCAACCGGCCGATCCGCGCGCAACGAGCGCCCCGGAGACTCGGGGCAGGGCGTTCAGCCGTCGGAGTCGGTTCGAGAGCGCGGCGCGAACGGGTAAAACGCTGGCGGCCGCGGGCCGGCCGACACCTCTTCCGACTCTTCTTCTTCCGCCGGGGGAGGATCTGCCGCGCGCCAGCATTGCCCACTCGCCTTCCTACCGCGCGTTTTGATCCTCACGCGCCCGATGGGGGCGCTCATCCGTGGTTGAGTTGCCATCCGTCCGTCCTGGCTCGTGCAGCCAGCTTTAACACTAACGGATGTTTCCGAGCGAAGCACAAGAGCGCGGCATCAACTTGCCAAGACTGTTAGATTCGCCACGCATCGTGGGGTCCCAGGGCAGAGAAGAAGTGATCGAAGGGGTCATCGAGGACGTCGTCTATCGCAGCGATGACGGTCGTTTTTCGGTGGTGCGGGTCAGCGCGCTCGAGGACGACCTGGGCGAGCCCAAGACCGCAGTGGGTGACCTAGGCCAGATCGCGGTCGGCGAGAACGTACGCCTCGTGGGTCGCTGGAGCCAGCATGCGGTCTACGGCCCCCGTTTTCGCGTGAGCTCGTTCACGCCCACGATTCCAAGCACCGAGAAGGGCATGATTCGCTACCTGGGTTCGGGCCTGATCCCCGGGATCGGCCCCGCGCTCGCGGCTCGCTTGGTCGAACGATTCGGAGGCGACACGCTCGACGTCATCGCGACCCAGTCGGCGCGTCTGAGGGAAGTCCCGGGAATCGGACGGCAGCGCGCCCAGTCGATCGCGGAAGCCGTGCGACAACGAAGGGTTGAGGCCGAAACCATGAGCTTTCTTCATGCGCTTGGAATGGGCCCCGCGACCGCGCGCGAGATCGTCCGGAAGTACGGCACGGACGCCCCCCGGGTCGTGCGTGACGACCCCTACATCGTCGCCGAGCAGATTCGGGGCATCGGGTTTCGGACCGCGGACCGCATCGCTGAGGCGCTCGGCATCGCCGGAGATGACATCCGACGCGTCCAAGGGGCCATCCTCCATTGGATCGGCCGTGCGGTCGACGAGGGCCACGTATTCGCCACACGGCAGCAGCTCCACGAAGGCCTCGATCAGCTCGGGGTCCCCAACGCGGCGCTGGACCAAGCGCTCGCCCAACTTGCGCTCCGGGGCCTCGTCCTCACCGAGGACGACGCGGTCTACCCGCCGACGCTCCACCGTGCGGAACGCTTGGTGGCTCAGGCGCTCGCGACACTCGCAGGCCGGCCGAAAGCCCGTCAGCCGACAAAAACGCGCGATACGAGTCTGACAGACACCCAATGGGGCGCGGTCGAGGCCTCGCTGGGAACCCATCTCATGGTTCTCACGGGCGGCCCCGGAACCGGAAAGACGACGACCGTCCGAGCGATCGTCGACGCCCACCAAGCGCTTGACCGCCGCGTCGCCCTCTGCGCGCCCACCGGACGGGCCGCGAAACGGCTCTCCGAGGCTGCAGGGGTTGAAGCCAAGACGATTCACCGCCTGCTTGAATGGAACCCAGCGACCGGCGGCTTCAGTCGGGGAGCCAACGCCCCGATCGAAGCCGATCTGGTTCTCGTCGACGAGGCCTCGATGTTGGACGTTCGGCTCGCGGCGCAGCTCCTCGACGCGGTTCCGCCCTCCGCCACACTCGTGTGGGTGGGCGACGTCGATCAGTTGCCTCCAGTCGGGCCGGGCCAACCGCTTCGAGATCTCATTGCTTCACGCATCTGCCCCACGGTTCGTCTGCACGAGGTGTTCCGGCAAGCGCAGCAGAGTGCGATCGTTCGAGGCGCCCACGCAGTACTCGAGGGCACGATGCCCGAGCCCACCCCAGCCGGGACACGGGGAGACGGAGACCTCTTCATGGTCGCGTCGCCGGACGCGGAAGTCATCACGCAGCGATTGGTACAAACCCTCGAAAGGGTGCGCGCCGCGTACGGTCTTGACCCCGTCACAGACGTCCAAGTCCTCACCCCAATGAGACGCGGTCCGCTCGGGACTCACAAACTCAACACGCTCCTCCAGGACGCTCTCAACCCGTCCAGCGCCGACGCCGCGACACCGACGGCGTTTCGGAGGGGGGACAAGGTCATGCAGCTCCGCAACGACTACGACAAGGAAGTGTACAACGGAGACCTCGGCGAGGTTTCCCGGATCGAGCGAGGGCTCACGACGATCTTGTTCGACGGGCGGGAGGTCCAGTACCAGACCGACGAGCTCGATGCCGTGTCCCTCGCCTACGCCTCGACCGTGCACAAGGTCCAGGGCAGCGAGTTTCCGGCCGCGATCCTCGTGATGCACAACGCGCACTTCGTACTGCTCAACCGTGCGCTGCTGTACACCGCGCTGACGCGAGCCAAACAGCTCGTCGTGTTGATCGGAGACCCGAGGGCGATCGCCCGCGCGGCCCGCAACGCCCTCAGTTACGAGACGAACTCGCGACTTCTCGACCGACTGAAGACGCTCACGACCGAACCGCGCTAGAAGCCGTCGAACCCCTGAACGACCGCATCGTGGAACGAGGGACGAAACGCCCGGATCGCGGTGTTGTCGTCCGAGATCGCAACACGGTTGGTCAATAGTACGACGACCAGCTGACGCTGCGGATCGCACCAGACCGACGTCCCGGTGAACCCGAGATGACCAAACGCGTCGGCGTCGATCAAGGTGCCCGCGGCGCTCCCTTCCTCGGCTTTACCGTCCCAACCGAGGAGCTGGCTTCCCCCGGGTCGCCTCTGCGTGGCATGCGCGATCCGCGCCTCCGCCTCGGCACCACGTCGCCCGTGGAGCGCTGCGACCTGCGCGGCCGCGAAGCGCGCCACCGCACCCGCCCGCCCGAACATGCCTGCGTGGCCCGCCACACCCCCTAGCGCAGCGCAGTTGTCGTCGTTCACCAGCCCGCGAAGTGCCTCGTGGCGCCAATCCGAGTGCCCTGTCGGCGCACACGTGGCCTTCCAGGACGGGTCGGCGTTGCGGGCGCCAAAGAAAGCGCCGTCGGTGATGCCGAGCGGCTCGGTGATCTCATCCCGGACGACCGCATCGAGGGTCGACCCCGTCGCCCGCGCGATCCCGACCCCCGCGAGGATGTAGCCGAGGTCGCTGTACACCGGGTGACCGACCTCATCTTGGCGCCAGTGGGAGAGGAGCTCTCGGATCGTCCAAGCCTGCGCCGCGTCGCTCCCAACCGGATGGGGCAGCGTCTCGTAGAACGGAACCCATGCTGCCAAACCTGACCGATGGCTGAGTAGCTCTTCCCACGTCCGGGCCCCGACCGGCAGTGCAACCGCCTCGGAAATCAAGGCGTGCACAGCGTCCTCGAGGGCAAACATGCCGCGTTGATGCAGGCTGAGGGCTGCCATCGCGACGAACGGTTTGGTCAGCGAAGCCAGATCGTAGATGGTGCGTGCACTGACCGGCCCGAGCCCCTCGCCCAGCTGTCCAGTAGCGACATCAACAAAGCCCCATCCCCTGCCCTGGTACACCCCGATGCACGCGCTGGCACCCGGGAACACGCCATCGCGGACACCCTCATCAAGCGCCTGAACAGCCGCGTCTTCAATCCGACTCGCGACACCCTCGGCCACATCGCTGTCTACCCAATCGGACCCCGATGGTCTACAGCAAGCCCCCGTGCTTGAAGTTCCTTACCTCACCTCCGACATCGATCCTGTCAGCGCCGCGTTCCGTGAGGAGGTCGACGACTTCATCGTCGATGAGGTTCCCGCCTACCGTCCGTCTGGAGAAGGCGACCACGTGTTCTGTCATCTCGAGAAACGGGACCTGACGACCCGGAACGCCCTGCGACAGATCTGTGACGCCATCGGCGCCGACCTCGACAGCGCCGGCTGGGCCGGCCTCAAGGACCGGCGGGCCGTCACTCGCCAATGGGTGAGCCTCCATGGCGCGGAACCCGAGCGACTTGCAGGACTCGAACTCGACGGGATCAAGATCCTCGAAGTGTCGCGGCATGGGCACAAACTTCGGACGGGCCACCTTCGCGGCAACCGGTTTCGGGTTCGCCTGCGGCAAATCGACGCAGCGGGAATCGCGCGGGCGCGCCAGGTGTTGACACAGATCGAACGTGAAGGCCTTCCCAACTACTACGGCGAACAGCGATTCGGTCGACAAGGGGCGAATGCCGATCGGGCCGCTCAGTGGGTTCGCGGCCAGGCACGGCCGCCTCGTCAGGCGTTCAACCGCAAACTCGAGATGTCTGCCTTTCAATCGGCGCTATTCAATCGATACGTGGCCGATCGGGTCGCACGGCAAGAAACAGGCCGCGTGTTCGCGGGAGAGGTCGTCAAGCGCCACGACACCGGCGGGGTCTTCGTTGTGGGCGATCTCCCCGAGGAAGCCGAGGAGGTGCAGACGCGAGCAGACCAGTTCGAGGTCAGCGCGACCGGCCCGATCTTCGGCACCAAGATGCGTTGGCCCGAGGGGAGCGCGCGAGAACGTGAGGAGGCACTACTCCGAAGCGCCGAACTCGGCCCGGACGACCTCCGAAAATGGAAGCGCCTGGCGCCTGGGACCCGGCGATTCGTGCGGGTTCCAGTCCCCGAAATTGGCGTGAAGGAGTGCGATGACGCACTGGATCTCGATTTCACCCTACCCGCCGGCTCCTATGCCACCATACTTGTCCGCGAAATCCGGAAGCGGGATGCACTCGCGCCGAATCCCGGCTAAGAAGCGCGCTCCCCAACGAGGACCCTTATGATCGACATCCAGGAACGACTCACAGCTTTCGCCATGCTTGGCGCCACGTGGGTCATGTGGCTTCTGATTTTCCTCTCCATCATCGGCGTCGCGATCATCTTCGAGCGGATCTATTACTTCTTCTCGTCGCGAGACGATGTGCGGAAGCTCCAAGAAGACCTGCGCCTCTTGCTGGCCAAGAACGATATCGCGGGGGCCCGAGAAAGGCTCGGTCAGTCGAAGTCGTTCCAGGCGAGGATCGTCTACTCCGGCATCGAGGTCGTGGACGAAGGGGCTGATGCCGTGGAGGAGCGCCTCGCCGGCGCCACGTCGATCGCCAGGACGCAAATGGAGCGGAACCTCGGCTTCCTCGGGACGGTCGGCAACAACGCCCCGTTCGTGGGGCTGCTTGGAACCGTTATCGGAGTCATCCGAGCGTTCCATGCGCTCGACCAGAGTGCGGGTAAGGTCACCAGCGGGCTCATGGCCGAAGTCGGCGAGGCACTCGTCGCCACCGCCATCGGCCTTCTCGTCGCGCTTCCGGCGGTGGCCTTCTTCAACTTCTTCCAGAGGCTGATCCGCTACCGACTGACGTGGGCGGACGCTCTCGGACGTGACCTGTTGGCCTACATGAAGGGCTCCTCCCGCAAGGGCGAGGGCTGACCGATGGCCGGTGGCGCGAAATCCGGAGGCGGCGACGACGAGCTGATCACAGAGATCAACGTCACACCTCTGGTCGACGTGGTGTTGGTGCTTCTCATCATCCTGATGGTGACGGCCACGGCCATCGTCTCGAAGACCATTCCAATGGAGCTCCCCAAGGCCGCCACCGGAGAACAAACCCCGGCCACTCTCGCCGTCTCGATCGATCAGAAGGGGCAAGTGTTCCTCGACACGATCCCGGTCGATGCGGAGGAGCTACGTGAGAAGGTGCGTGCGGCCAGAGAGACCGACGAGGACCTCCGGGCCGTGATCGCGGCAGACGGTAGAATCGCGCACGCCAAGGTTGTCCAGGTGATCGACATCTTGAGACAAGAACGAGTCACCAAATTCGCGATCAACGTTCGCCCTGAAGAGATCGGCCGCTAGCGCTGGGGCTCGATGACAGCGATGGCGACACCGTTCGGCAACACCACCACCTGGGCATTCGAAGCCGTGTGGGTCCTGCTTGCCATCGCCACGCACGCGGCGCTCATCGGCGGGATGCCCGCCGCGCCTTCTCGATCGAACAGCGCCATGCCGAACGACGCGGTCGACGTCTCGTTCGTTGAAGACGAGCCGCAGGTCGAGGAAGAGGCCGAGCCGGAGCCCCAACCAGAGCCCTTGCCCGCGGAAGAACCCGAGAAGGTGAAGCCGCCGCCGAAGCCGAAGACCTACAAAGCGCCAAAGAAGGCCACGCCGGAGGAACCGCCGGCGGCGGCGAAGGAGACCCCGGTCGCCTTCGACAACATCGTACTGACGAACGACGGAAACGGGGATTCGTCGTGGACGACGCAGCAGGCGTCCGGAAAGAGCGTCGAAGGGCCAATCGGCAGTCCTGACGCCGCTGTCACGGGACGAAGCCGGGACGGGGTCGTCGGCGGTGTGATCGGCGGGACGGGCACAGGGGTAGTCGTCGACGTGGGCGATCTCTCAAAGGCCCCAGTTCCGCCCAGTTTGAAGCGAAAGCTCGAACGGAACTACCCCAAGAAAGCGCGCGCCGAAGGCGTCGAAGGCCAGGCTGTCGTCCGGCTCCAAATCGGGCCCGACGGGATGCCGAGTCGTTTTCGAGCCATCTCCGAAGACCCGCCCGGGTACGCCTTCAGCGAAGCATGCATCAACTCGCTGCGAGGCGAGCGGTGGGGGCCGCCAATCGACGAGAACGGGAAGGCCGTCACGACGCGAATCACGTATCGGTGTGGCTTCGAGATCCGCTACTGAGGCGCCGTTTCTTTGACCGTGCCGACCCGGCGCTTGTAGTTGTCGGGCATGCGTTGGAGCGTTGGCGCCCTGGTGATCTCGCTGTTGGTTTCTCTCTCGGGGTGCCTCCCCGGGGCCGACGACGACCTTCCTGGCGAAGTGGTGGGTGACTTCGAAGCGGTCGGCCTGATGGTCGAACAGAGCTGCGGCACGGCGATCCCGGCCCCTGACCCGCTCGACCTCGAGTTTGAGCTGCGGCTCGAAGACAACAGCCGGGCCTACTACCGCCTGATCGGCGGCGACGCGTTCGCAGGAACGGTGACGAACGACGAATACACCTTCCAGGTCAGCCAGACGTGGACAGTGATCGAGCCCGACCCGCGCATTGGCTTCGCGGGCTGTTCC